>JAFUCQ010000002.1 GCA_017459605.1 Atopobiaceae bacterium | reverse complement strand
CCCTCGCACGGCGCGCTGAGGCGGTTCTTGCTGTTGAAAGCTACGGGCCGGCGGTGCGTGACTTAAGACGAAATCTTGAGATGGCAGGCCTTGATAATGTTGAAGCCGTTGGTGGAGATGCCGCACGTGAGTTTCCAGACGAGCAGATTGACCTCGTGGTAGTTGATCCTCCTCGAGCAGGACTCGATGCTTCTGTGGTAGAGCAGCTCGGTGAATCTGGTGCTCGTCGGATTGCCTACGTTTCGTGTGATTCAGCTACACTCGCACGCGACCTCGCTCGCTTTCGCGAACAGGGGAACTATCGCATTGAGTCAATCACGCCTGTTGACCTCTTCCCCCAGACCTTCCATGTAGAGACAGTTGTGATGATGACAAAGGTCAAAGGGTAATAGCCATGAAAATGATTTTATTAATGCAGCAGCATATATTCCTGATGGTGTCGTTTGTCTCATGAGCGCCGCTAGATACCATGGACTTACTAGTTTTCTGCCTGATGTCGTTGATATGGCAATCAATAGGAAGAAAAGAGTAAGCACGCTTCCTGACTGGCCAGAAATCAAACTGTACTACTTTAACTCCACACGCCTGAACACTGGCGTTATAGAAATAACCGAAGGCATGGACTCATTCCATATCTTTGATATCGAAAAGACGGTTGTAGATATCATTTGTTACCGCAATAAGATTGGAATTGAAGAAACATCAGAAGTACTGCATAACTACCTGAAAAGACAGAACCGAAAGATTGATCAACTCTATGCTTATGCAAAACTGTTGCGGTGCAATTCTATTGTAAGGACTTATCTTGAGGTGCTTGCTTCATGAACGCTGATTCAATAAAAGCAAGGCTGAAGGATTTCGCCACTAACGTAATTCGTACTTTTATCAGATGAATTACCAACGGAGACAAGCATACTCAACAGTAACGAAAAGCTTCTTCTGTTGCCTCAATGTGAAACTACAGAAGCACTTGAGAATATCGAGGAAATCACGGCCATCGAAGGAAGTGATGGCATCTTTGTTGGACCCTTTGACCTCTCAATTAGCATGGGAATACCTGCTCAGTTTAACAATCCAGGGTTTCAGCAAGCACTTGAGCGGGTGCTTGCTGCATGCAAACAAAACAACAAGCTCTGCATGATTTTTAGTACAGGTATTGATGAAGCTAAGACCTACATAAAACATGGCTTTGATGCAGTCGCAAACAACATCGATACCATGGTGTTTATGAGAGCCTACCAAGAAATGCTCGATGATTTGCGGGCTCGATGATTGACATGGGCAAACACTTAACCAAACTATCTTTACCTTTCATGCCGTAAGACCCCCAGAATCTTTACTATTTGTTACTATTTAAGGTGCAAAAGTAAAGTTCCAACTATTAACCTAACGGACGGCAAGTATGATTTCTTACGAGCATCTTGAAAGTATCCTCAAGGAAAGAAAGATTGGTAAGACAGATTTAGCCCGTGGTGTAGGGCTTTTTTCTCGTACCGTTGCAAAAATCGCTAAGGGAGAGAAACTCTCAAAACAAACGCTTCAAAGAATTGCAGATTATCTCGGTGTATCAGCAGAACTACTCATGGTTGTGCGCTCTGCCAACCGCATTCTCCAGCTGTTGCGCAATGAAAAGCTCGCAAAGATGCCAGGAGGTCTTTATCATGAACTCCAAGTGATGATGACATTTAATTCCAATCACATAGAAGAAAGAAACAGTTCTGAGGAGCAAACAAGGCTGATTTTTGAAACACACACCATTGGTTTTGATGGCAGCCTTCCTGTCGATGACATTTTAGAAACGATTAATCATTTTCGTGCAATTGATTATGTCATCGACAAAGCCGAGGAGGTTCTCACGGAGGATATGATTAAGGAGCTGCATTACATCCTCAAGCACGATACACAAGATGCCACTCGTGACTGGTTTGCTGTTGGCGAATACAAAAAGCATGCAAACCTAATGATTGTATGATGGTTGAGCACAACCGCTTGTCTGGCGGCTTGGCCCAAACCCCCATATAATCGCAAAATGCTGTGTGAAGGTCTGCTCTTTGAAAGGACTTCCCTCGTGATTTTGGCTTCGCAATCCCCTCGTCGACTTGAAATTTTGCAGGAGCTCGGCTGTGCGCCAAAGATTGTGCCTGCAGGCATTGATGAAGAGGTATTTCCCAACGAAGACCCCGTAGAACTCGTTGAGCGACTAGCCCGACAAAAGGCACGCGCTGTATGGCAAGCCAGCTCCCCAGACGATGAAGATGAGCTCATTGTTGCTGCTGACACCGTGGTGTGGCTCGGAAACGACTGTCTGGGAAAGCCACATGACGCAGAAGATGCTCGCGCCATGCTGCACGAACTCTCTGGAGTAACTCACCATGTCTCAACAGGGGTGTGCATTATCAAGAACAGTTTTCCTGCTGTGTCGGGCCAACATGAGCAGCTTCTTGAGATTACCAGCTTTGTCGAGACAAGCGATGTTGAGTTTTATGAGCTCACCGACGACCAGATTGATGCTTACGTTGCAAGTGGAGAGCCGCTTGACAAGGCTGGCGCCTATGGCATACAGGCACACGGACGGCTTTTGGTAAAAAGCATCACGGGTGACTACTACAACGTAGTGGGACTTCCTGTGGCACGTCTCATCCGTGAGATGGACGCTCTTATCGGTGACTCAAACCCACGTGAGAAACTTGTCATTCAAGCGCTTCTCGGTAACGCAGAAATGAGGTAGCCATGTCTCACACTCAGGGAGAAACTCAAACCCAAGCAATTACGTCGGTTACACAAATTCCCGGCATTCGTTCTGCTCATGTTACTAACAGTGACGCAGGAACGGGCGTGACCGTCATCATTTGCGAGCAGGGCTGTACGGGAGCCGTTGATGTGCGCGGAGGAGCTCCTGCGACCCATGAGACCGATCTACTTCGTGCTGAAGAGACGGTCGACGTGGTGCATGCTGTGGTGCTCAGTGGTGGTTCGAGCTTTGGTCTAGCTGCTTCCTCTGGTGTTGCAGACGAACTTGAGCGTCGCGGATACGGTCTTGATGTGTTCTATACGCGTGTACCCATCGTGGTTGGCGCATCGCTCTTTGATTTGGGCTGCGGTGCTGCTGACGTTCGCCCCACTCACGCAGATGGTATTGCTGTGGTTGAGGCTGCTTTTGCAAACAACGGCAAGCCACTCGCGCAAGGCAACGTAGGCGCTGGAACGGGATGTACCGTTGGCAAACTCGACCCAACGCGCGCCATGAAGAGTGGTTTTGGTGAGGCGGTTGAGCAGGTGGGTGAGCTCATCTGTGGAGCCGTGAGCGCTGTGAATGCAGTTGGTGATGTCATCGATCCACAAACAGGCAAAGCCGTCGCAGGACTGCTCTCTGAAGACAGAACGCAGGTTATTGATTCGGTTCAGTATCTTATTGAGTCGAACCCCGCCATGCCGCTTGAGCGCACCAACACCACCATCTCCTGCGTTATAACAAACGCCCGCCTCACAAAAGCGCAGGCCACCAAGGTGGCGCAAATGAGCGCTGACGCCTACGCACACGCCATTCGTCCCACTCACACTACCAACGATGGCGACACGATATTTGTCCTTGCAACAGGAGAGGTCGAGGCAAGCGTCGATGTGGTAGGAGTTCTTGCTACGCGCGTCTTAGAGTGCGCTATTGTCAACGGAGCTCGCTCAAGCGAGAGTGCTTACGGCTTTATCAGTGCTCACGAGCTAGAAGGTCACACAGCTTAGTGAGAAGGTCATACAGCGTAGCGCACCACGGCGCATACCTTAGTGCGCCACCAGCAATGAGCTCCATGCACACATCCGCTGCCACCAACAAAAGCCAACTGAGCTAATTGAACTTAACGAGCTTGGCAGCTGCACGATAAATACCAATCGAGAGTTTCTCGCCAGCACGAGTGGGAAGCGTTGTCCAAAAGCCCATGAGGCTCGTACTAGCGCGACTATACATGCGGCGGTCATACTCCTTGAGCTCGTCCCAGAGAGCATCACATGCCTCGATATCTTCTGGCTTGTTGGAGATTCGCGAGAAAACCGAACACACCGCCATCATCAAATTGAGGTAGTTGACCATGTAGTTTCTCAAGCGCACTGAATTAACCTCATCAAACAGGTGATATGAGTGCATCATGATACGCGTCACTCGAATGTTTTGGTCAATGCGCTGTACCATGACCTTCTCGTTGACCGACTGATCTTCTCGCCCAATAAAGTAACGATACAGGTCAACATCGAGATAGTAGAGCATCTGGCAGCGCGGAAGCGGCACATACGAATAGATATTGTCAACGTAGAACGTGTGCGGCGGCATGGGAATACCACCATCTCGCAACACGGCCGTCCGGTAGCACAGCGAGTGCATGAGCAGATATTGGGCAAGGTTGAAGTGCCCAATATCTTCCCATGTCATCACCTTGTGGCGCGGCAGCGCGTAGTGATAATCAACAACATTTTGTTTGTTGTCTGCCGTGTGCTCATATACGTAATTGGTAATCACCAAGTCAACCGGCAGATCACTTGTGATAAAACCTCGCAGACAATCGAGAAGCTCCTGAAGTGCCGAGCCATCCACCCAATCGTCTGAGTCGACTACCTTGAAATAAGCTCCACGGGCTTCTCGCAAGGCAGAGAGCACGGCTATACCGTGGCCCCCGTTTTCTTGGTGCACTACATCGATGATGTCTGGATAGCGAGCGGCCCACTCATCTGCCTTTTGGGGTGTATCGTCTTTTGTTGAGCCGTCATCGACGATAACAATGTGCACATCGGGGGCATAGTTGCTGCCCTCAAGAATCGACTCGATGCAGTGGTCCATATACTCAGATGAGTTGTAGCATGGAATGCCAAAACTTATCGTCTTGTTCTGCTCTGGCTCAGACACCACCAAGGTTTCTCACACTACCCTGTAACCAAATCCTATTGATGAGCACTGATAATCTCATCAGATAGGTCGAGTGCTGAGGCAACCACGCCATCCATGTCGTAGTAGCGATACTCTGCCAAACGACCAACAGGGTGGAAGTTGAGAAGCCCTGCGACGCGTGAACGATAGCTCTCGTAGCGCTCTTGGCTCTCTGGCTCCAAAATGGCGTAATAGGGTGTCTCGTCGCTTTCAGGGTCATAGGCCTTGGAATACTCTTTCATGATGGTGGTAACGCCGGGAAGCTCTTGTCCGGTCATGAGCTTGAACTCGGTAATACGCGTGTAGTCCTCGCTCGTCGTGTAGTTGACGGTAGCTACGGGCTGGAACTGATCTTGCTCGAGTGTCTCGAACTTCATATCGAGGGTGCGATACGGAAGCGGACCCATATCCATGCCAAAGAGTTCATCGAGCTGGCCGGTATAGACCACCTCACCCAAGAACGGAGCACCATCAACGAGGATGTGAGACTCCCCTACCGACAGATAGTCGCGGGCATCAACACCAACAAACACGTCAATCAGATCGTGGTCGAGCATGCGCTCAAAGAGCTTGGTGTATCCCTCAGTGGGCATACCTTGGTGTGGCGCCTGCGGGAAGTAGCGGTCATCGTCACCCACAAAAACAGGAACGCGACCCGTGATAGATGGGTCAATCTCATCGGGGCTCTTTCCCCACTGCTTCATCGTGTAGTACAGGAAGACCTTCTCGTACACGTAGTTGGCAATCTCCGTGAGGTCTTCGTCCTTTTTGGCTCGAAGCTGCATAATAGGAACCTTTTTGTCCTTACCAAAGGTAGCTACGAGCTTTTGATAGAGCTCCTCACCACGCTCCTCGCCAAAGGCAAGCTTGAGCGACTCATGGTTAAAGGGAACAGGCATGAGGGTTCCATCAATGTTTGCTAGTACCTTGTGCTGATAATCACTCCAGTCGGTGAAGCGCGACAGGAACGAATCCACGCGCTCATCTGTTGTGTGATAAATGTGTGGACCATACTTATGAATAAGCACGCCCGCCTCGTCATAATAGTCGTAAGCGTTACCGCCAATGTGATCGCGACGCTCAAGCACACAGACGTGCATCTCACACGACTCAGCAAGACGACGAGCGCAGGTGGCACCCGCGTAACCTGCTCCTACAACAATCATGTCATAAGACCGTAAATCAATTCCCTCAGGAAGCCCCTGCTGATATTTCATCAATGCCCTCCTTGTAAGCAATTAAGCAAATTAAGCAATTCCACCGAAGATAATAGCACGAGCACCTATAATGTTTCAGAGTGACTGAGAAGTCCAAGATTCGCGCATAAGCGCGATGTAGCCCCTCAACTGCAATTTGGACAAGTCACCCTATTGTCATGTTCTTTTTCGATTCAAGGAGTTTGCACATGAGTGATTTTCTTAACCGCATGAAGGAAACCGCCCGAGCTGACAAAAAGACCATTGTTTTGGTCGAAGGCGAGGACAGGCGCGTGGTTATGGCTGCACGCCGTATCATCGCTGAAGACATTGCTAATATCGTGATTCTTGGCGATGTCAATGCACTTGACGTTGAGGGCGCCACCATCATCGACCCTGCTACCTCAGACAAGCGCGAGAGCTATGCTCGTGCCTTTGCTGAGATTCGTGCCAGCAAGGGCATGACCTATGAGCTTGCGTATGACGAGGTTGCCGACGCTACCGTTTTTGGCACCATGATGGTCAAGATGGGAGATGCCGACGGTCTGGTTTCTGGCGCTTGCCACTCAACCGCCAACACCCTGCGTCCGGCTCTGCAGATTCTCAAGACTGCTCCGGGCACGAAGCTTGTCTCGGGCTTCTTTATCATGTGCACGCCCAAGACCGAGTATGGCGAGGAAGGTACCCTGCTCTTTGCCGACTGCGGTCTGAACATCAACCCCAACGCAGAAGAGCTGGCAGAGATTGCTGCTTCAAGTGCTCAGACATGGCAGGCATTTATGCGCGATAAGCCCTATGTTGCTATGCTTTCTTACTCCACCATGGCATCTGCTGGTGGCGAGAGTGCCGAGAAGGTCCGCGAGGCAACACAGCTTGTAAAGGAGAAGTACAACAAGCTCTGCTGCATCGACGGTGACCTTCAGCTCGACGCTGCTCTCGTTGAGACCGTTGCTCTGAGCAAGGCTCCCGACTCCACCGTGGCAGGACACGCCAACATTCTCATCTTCCCTGATCTTTCTGCAGGAAACATTGGCTACAAGCTGGTTCAGCGCTTTGCTGGTGCCGAGGCCTACGGTCCGCTGCTTCAGGGCATTTCCAAGCCGGTTAATGACCTTTCGCGTGGCTGCTCGGTAAACGACATTGTCGGCGTTGTTGCCATCACCGCAGTTCAGGCTCAGCAGATGGAGAAGGCCGCGGCTGCTCAGTAAGCTCCCGTAACGCATCAACAGGTTCGTAAGCTGCTTTTTTACTAATAGCTTTGCGAAACACAGCATAGATGCCCTTGGGAAATCCTCACCAAATGTGAGATCTCCTCCCAAGGGTATCTTTTTTTGCGGACGAATCCCGACTTTGTGTCTATGGTAGGTGGCAATAAGCAAAACTACCGACTGCAAAGTTTTTATCGCAACCCATGTTCGAGCAAAACTACCGACTACATAGCTTTTCTCACAACCCATGTCATCGCAAAACTACCGACTGGATAGTTTTTCTCACAACCCATGTTTTCGCAAAACTACCGACTATAGAAAATGGATGGACCTGTTTCCTGCGGTTTTACGATACAGGCATTCTATAGTCGGTAGTTTTAATATACATGTTCCTAGTTATGTGAGCTGAATCAGTTCTTGACTGATGGATTTGCAGATATCTGATTGATGGATTTGTACGTATTTGACTGACGGATTTGCAACTCAGATGATGCAGCAACGTTAAGTCGCACATGCACTCAAAACATTGTTGCCTCATGCTGCCATGATTACACAGCGGCATGAGGCAACGTAAATCGTAAATATCGCTCGACCTTCTCAAGGCGATCAGACATCTACCTCAGAAGAGGCAGAATTTGAACCATCTGCCTCAGAAGGAGCGAGATTTGAACTCCCTATCCCAGAGGGTGCGGACCTGCAGCCTTGATCTCCTCTGCCAAGTCGGGGTGATCTGTCTCGACATTCTCGACAAACATCTGGGCGAGACGCTCAGCCTGCTCATCGTAGGCAACCTTATCTTGCCACGTATCGCGCGGATTCATAACCTTCTCAGGTACTCCCTGGCAGAACTGCGGAATATCAAGATTAAAGCGCTCATCATGAACAAAGGGAGCCGTTTCGATGACACCACTCATAGCAGCCTCAACCATACGACGCGTATATTTGAGCTTCATGCGGGAGCCCTGTCCGTAAGGCCCGCCCGTCCAACCAGTATTGATAAGGTAGACGCGCGCGTTGGTCTTTTTGATACGCTCACCCAGCATGGCGGCATAGCGGCTCGGCTCGAGCGGCATAAACGGAGCACCAAAGAGCGTTGAGAAGGTTGGCTGGGGCTCGGTAATGCCACGCTCGGTGCCTGCAACCTTAGAGGTAAAGCCGGTAATGAAGTGATACATCGCTCCATTGGTATCGAGGCGAGAAATCGGAGGGAGCACACCAAACGCGTCTGCCGTCAAGAAAATGATAACGTCTGGCACATCGCGCCCCACGCCGTTGGGAATGGCGTTGGGAATAAAGTCCACCGGATAGGCAACACGGGTGTTCTCGGTGTAATAGTCGCTCGAATAATCGGGCTCGCGGCTCTCAGCATCAAGGGTGACATTCTCGACGATTGAACCAAAACGAATGGCGTTATAAATCTCGGGCTCGCCTTCTGGATCCAAGTTGATGCACTTGGCATAGCAGCCACCCTCGATATTGAAAACGCAGTCATCTGCCCATGCATGCTCGTCATCACCAATAAGCAAACGTCCAGGAGCAGCAGAAAGTGTGGTCTTACCTGTTCCGGACAAACCAAAGAACACAGTCGTACCCTTAGTCTTGGGATTCATGTTTACCGAAGCGTGCATGGGAAGCACATCGTCTTCGACTGGCAGCAAATAATTCATGACCGAGAAGACCGACTTTTTAATCTCGCCACAATAGGCCGTACCTGCAATAATGATGACACGCTCCTGCAGGTTAATGAGAATAGCAGCGTCGCTTCCTGTGCCATCACGCTCAGGGTCTACGCGAAAGCCGGGTGCGCTGTAGATAACAAAGTCGGGGTCTCCGTAGGCCTCGAGCTCTTTGGCAGTAGGTCTCACCAACAGCTGGTGAGCAAAGAGATTCTGGCTTGCCAGCTCATTGATAACCATAAACTTACGAGAATGGCGACGGTCTGCTCCTGCAAGTCCGCGGAACACGTAGAGTCGGCGGTTACACAGATAGCCCGCAACACGCTTCTTGAGACTCTCATAGGCCTCTACCGAGATGGGCTTATTGATATCTCCCCAGAAAATCTCATCGTGTATATCTGGTGTATCAACGATGAAACGCGCCTCGGGGCTACGGCCAGTATATTTACCCGTCTTGATGCGCAGGGCTCCGTTGGCCATGAGGACACCTTCGTTGTTCTGGACAGCCTCTTCGACCAGAACAGCAGGACTTGCATCCCAAACCACGTTAGAAGCATCACTGTAGACGTCAGAGCGAGCAAGAAACTTATCTTGCATCTGGGCGCCGATCTCCTCAAATTTCTGTTCTAAACGACTATCAACCATAGTCCACCCCCATGAATCATGAAATCTGTAATGGGCTGAGGTCTTATTGTATGCGCTGTGGTCGCTCCCATTCTGAGAAACGGTCTTCCGTAACATAAAGCTAATCGAGCCCACTTGTTGCATTACATGAGTCAGCCTTGCGAGCCAAGGCGTTTAGCTGCACTTAGCTGCAGCTAAGTTCGAGTTGTACGCGCGAGAGGATTTGCTTAGCTGCAGCTAAGTTCGAGTTGTACGCGCGAGAGGATTTGCTTAGCTGCAGCTCAGTTCGAGTTGTACGCGCGAGAGGATTTGCTTAGCTGCAGCTCAGTTCGAGTTGTACGCGCAAGACAACACGTCTACCAACACTCACCTGCCGCAATGCTCAGGTCACTCACCAGATAGTGTTTTCACCTACAGTCCGTACCAAGCTACCCCTTCATAGCGCCAGCCAAGACGCACCAAGCCATCGCTTTCAACCTTTGACGTGGTGAAATTGTGCGTTCCTGTG
This sequence comes from Atopobiaceae bacterium, assembly GCA_017459605.1. GTDB lineage: Bacteria > Actinomycetota > Coriobacteriia > Coriobacteriales > Atopobiaceae > RGIG4373. The sequence goes on along the minus strand of JAFUCQ010000002.1, from coordinate 22,014 downwards.
CGGGCATAAGGATTGTACTGGCGATAGAGTGCTACACGATGCGCATCATCAGAATACCAACCCACGCCCTCATTGCGCCATCCTGCGCGAACCAGCATATCTCGCTCAGCAACCATGCTTGTGTAGTGATGGTCTCCCGCAAAGGGATTATACAGGCGATAGACGGGTGTTTTTGATGATGCTGGAGCCAACCAGCCGATGCTCTCACTCGACCATCCAGTCAAGATAAGATTGTTTCTCTCTTTGGCATTTGCCGTATAAAAGTGCTCGCCCGTATTGGGATTGTACAGTCGAAACATTGAGATACCTGCTGTGCTCAGGCGTTTATCCAAAAAGTTGAGGCAATCCACAATCTCGTGGCGGTAGCGATTCTGCCAGCCAGACCAATAAATGCGCTGGTAGGGATAGCGAGAAGCTACATATTTCACAACAGAGCCACCAAGCGCCTCTACTAACTGGCGGTCAGTCATGCCGTTGTGAATGCCTGATGCCTGAACAAAATAACGCCAGCCACTAGCGCCAAAGAGGTTGGTCATTCCCCATGCCATACCTTTGAAGCAATCCGCGTGTTCATCAACATTGATACCAATGCTTGCGAGATATGAGCGGGTGTACACAAAATAGTTGTCATAGGTCCAGCCATTTTGAAGCTGTGAGAATTCCTTGGGATCAGCCTTGTAGGCTGCATGCCACGCTGCGTTGAGACGGGCATTCATATAGGTTCCCGGAACCAAAGAATAGTTGGCCAGATTAAGACCAATGAACTGCTTAAACATCGAATACTTTGTACGGTTGTAGTAATAGACCGCTGTCATGAAATCGCCTAAGTCGTAGCGATTGTCAAACTGAAAGGCTCCCAGAGCATGGTAGTTGTCTCCCCAGCTTAAGCCCTGATCATAGTTAAGACCACTCTCGTATTCGCAGAAGTAAAGCATCTCGTATGACAAGTCCATCGGGCGCACACTTGCCTGTTCTTCAAGAGCAACACCAAACCCCGCTGGGTCGCCCGGATCATAAAACTCAGCCTTGTCAAACTGAATGCCCTCTGCTTCAAAGAAGCTATCTGCATAAGCAGTTTCGGGACATGCTGCAAAAGCTATACCAAAAGCAACACAAAGTGCTGTCAAAAAACCAAACAGATAAAAACGTTTGCCGTAAACCATACAATCCTCTCGTCTTACAAAACTCAAGAAATTGTACGCCCCAACGCCATAACTCAGGTATGCAAGCCTTCAATGCTTTCAAAAGGGCAGAACTTGACCATAAAGGATGGACAAAAAAACCAGAACCTTCCCCCAGGAGCTCATAAGATGCACGACAAAGGCCTCTCCTTAATCATATGATGTACTGTGAAGCCCTCTCCTAATCATAAGATGTACAGCAAAGGCCTCTCTTTAATCATAGGATGTACTGCGGCAAGCCAAAGCCTCAAAAAGAAATAAAAGAGACCCGGAGCAAAACTCCGAGTCTCTGCGCAAAGACCAAAATTCAGCGCTTAGAGCACTTTGACGTTAGATCTCGTCTTCATACTCCTCATCGTATTCTTCATCGTAATCTTCTTCGAGCGCTTGAATAAGTTCGTCTGTCGTCAGGATAAGGCTGCCGTAGATTTTCTCGAAATACTTGAGACCTTCTTCGTGATCTCCAATCAAGAAGCTTCTCGTGGCATCACTTATCACAATGGTGTCATAGCAGCGGAAGAATGCACCAGCAAGGGTATGCATAACGCAGATGTTAGTGTCATGTCCAATAACAATAATGGTGTCACAGCCAAGTTCGCGCAGGGTCATATCGAGCGAGGTCTCATGAAAACTATCGTAGCGGCGCTTGCGAATCACATAATCGGTTACTGAGTAACCCAGAATCGCCGCCGGCTCTGCCTCGGGCGTACCTACCATGCCATGCTCGCCCCACAGCTCAATCTCTCGATCAATCCCAAACAGGTGAGCATCACAGCAGAAAATGACTGGGATATCTGCCATGCGACATGCCTCAGTTACGCGCGCCGTTTTCTCACCAAAATCGCCAGTAACCGGACTATACACCGTATCGAGGTTGTCACCCTCGAGAACGTCAACCACAACAAGCGCGGTGCGATTCTTATCAAACGTCGATAAATCCATAACCCCTCCTGAGATTGGTATGTATGAGCGCCGTAAGTCGTTATATACCCAAATAATAGTAACACCACTCATAAGCTGTGAAAAATAGAGTTTGTATGTTTATACTAGTGAAGTTTCACACCTGCGATTAAAGGATAATCATGAGTACAGATTCAGCTGTTCGTGTTCGTTTTGCTCCCTCTCCAACGGGAAAACTTCACATTGGAGGAGCAAGAACTGCTATTTATAACTGGGCTTTTGCTCGATCACAAGGTGGTTCGTTTATTCTGCGCATAGACGATACCGATCCCACCCGCTCAACCGAAGAAAATACTCAGATTATCTTGCGAGCGCTTCGCTGGCTCGGACTTGATTGGGACGAAGGACCTGATATTGAAGGCGACTATGGTCCCTATCGCCAGACCGATTGTGCCGATTTGTACCGCGAGGCAGCACAAAAGCTTGTCAAAGAGGGCAAGGCCTACTATTGCTTCTGTTCTGCCGAGAAGCTCGCGCGAGACAGAGAGGCTGCCAAAGCGCGCAAGGATAGTTTTCAAGGCTATCCCAGAACCTGCCGTCACATCGATCCTGCCGAGGCTCAGGCACGTGTCGACGCAGGTGAGCCTCATACCATCCGTCTTGCCGTCCCCGAAGACCGCGGTGATGTTGTTATACAAGACGCGGTGCATGGTGAGGTAGTCTTTAACGCCCGCGAGCTCGATGACTTTATCATCTTTCGCTCTGACGGCACACCAACCTACAACTTTGCAACCGTTGTCGACGATGCCCGCATGAAGATTTCGCACGTCATCAGAGGAGACGATCACCTATCAAACACGCCCCGGCAGGTGATTGTCTACGAGGCGCTTGGCGCTGAGACGCCCACCTTTGCTCACATCTCGATGATTTTGGGAAGCGACGGCAAAAAGCTCTCAAAGCGCCATGGAGCTACCAGTGTTGAGGAATACCAAAAGGAGGGCTACCTTCCCGATGCCTTCCTTAACTATCTCGCGCTTCTCGGCTGGTCGCTTGACGGAGAGACCACCATTATCCCGCGCGAGGTACTTGCCAAGAGCTTCTCGCTCGACCATGTCTCAAAGAATCCCGCCATCATGGATGCCGAGAAACTCCTGTGGATGAATTCAAGCTATATGGGAGAGATGACAGACGCTGAGTTTGTGGACAGGATTCTCATGCCTGAGCTGACAAAAGCAGGACTTGAGCATGACTCAGAGCCTATGCATGAACGTGAGTGGTATGAGCTCTTGGCATCCATTGCAAAGCCTCGCTGCAAGCTCTCCGGCGATGTTGTGGGAATTGCGCACTTCCTCTACGAGGGAGATAAGCTCACCTATGACCAAAAGTCAGTCGACAAGAACCTTGCAAAAGAGTGGGCGCATGACGTACTGAGAGCTACCACCGATGTTTTGTCGGCATTAGGTGATGATGAGTGGCATGAGGAGCAGATCGATCGCGCCATGGAAGCTCTTCCTGAGAAGCTCGACCTTGCAAAGCGTAAGGTCTTCCAAGCCATTCGCGTGGCGGTGTGCGGAAACCAAGTCTCTCCCCCACTGGGAAGCTCGATGGAGCTCCTTGGAAAAGAGCAAACGCTCAAGCGTATTGCTTACGCACAAGAAAGCTTTACTCAGACTGCTTAGTTTGATTTCGTGAATTGGAACGTGTGGTATTTGCCTTGGCGCGGTTTTTCAAAGGCACAGAAACGCCTTTGCCTGAAGATCCTGCGCCGCGCCGAGCAGTACCACTCTTTCCACTCGTTGATGAGCTCGAATGGCTCGATTGCATGCGCACCCGTGCGTTACCAGACTTTTTGCCTGTTAAGCGCTCCCAACGGTGATAAATACTCACATGACTCGTTGAGCGAAGACCCAACAAAGGGGCAGACAAAATAGTAGGCGCGAAGAAGGTGACAACGCGCCAAATCAAAAAGCCAGCTGCTGATGCTGTTCCAAACAAGGGGCCGTAAAACAGAGCAAAGCCACCTTCCGCACCACCAGAGCCGCCCGGCAGCGGTACCGCGGAGGCAACCATCTGCACCATAGAACCTGCCGCAAGACATGACCAAAAATCAGCGTTTTTGCCAAAGGCACGCAAAACAAACCATGGAATCATATACAAGCTTGCAAGCTGGAGCATGGTAACTAACAGGGTGAGAGCCATACTCGGAATGTGAACCGCAGCACGCTTAAACGCTGTTGAGAACTCATCCACCTGTACGTTGATGGTCTCATTCCACTTCTCGTACGTTGCTTGTTTGATGATGTTGCGGCTCGACAGAAAATCAATGCCCGCATTGCCCACGCGCTTCACAAAGCCCGGGCACAAGCAAATTACAAAGAGCACCACAAGCTCGATAAAGTGGGCAAAAAAGACGACGAGGTTCAAAAACACAATGTTTCCGTAGGTAACCCTAAAGAACTCAAAGCGTGCGAGCAATGCAATCGCAGCAAAGAGCACGACTGCAAATTGAAAGACGATAAAGCGCGTAAATTGCGTTGCCATAGCCTCGCCGGGATCTTGTCCAGTACGCGTGAGTCGCACAATCTGAGCAGGGACGGCGCCTGCCATCATGGGAGTGAGATTGCCAAAGAAAATGCCGGTTGCCTCAACACTCATGAGGTCACGAATGCCAACAGGCGATTCTGGGTCGAGCCATACTGCAATTGCATAAGCTCCAACACCAAAAATGAAATAGAAGACAAAGCAGATACAGGCAAGAAAGACCCACCACAAATCAACAGTCGAGAGAGCCTCTGCAAAGCTTGCCATTTGTCCCGTAACGACAAGGTAGATAATGTAGGCAACGACAACAAAACCCAAAAAGATAGCACCCTTGCGAGCCTTATCGTCTTCCTTTTTTGTTTGTGAGTTTGAGCCTCCCACGCGCAGCTGTGGCTTGCGGCGGGTCGTTGTTGTTTTGATAGTTGGTGGTTTGTTACTAGAGCGCTTGGACGTTGTGGTGATGGTGCGCTGAGTGTTTTGATTTCGAGCCACCCGCTGAGTTGTTTGGGTATTGACTGCAGGAGCTTGTGTCTTTTCTTTGCTTTGTTGCTGAGAAGCACTCGGCGCACTCGCGTGCGTATCCAAAGAATTGCTCTCAGCGGTATGTACCTCGCCCGAGGGGGGCATTTGATTGTTTGTTTGCGAGGACATAAAACCCTTTCGCATGTCTCTCAAGAACCTGTTTGAGCTTTACATATGACAGAGGAAATTGTACCCCAGCATGTACCAGTTGAGGCCACCTTCACCAATACAGCATTTTGCCTAGCCGTCTCCCTCAAGTCCTGGTGCGGGTGTGATTCGCGTGGGAACCGAGTCATCGAGAGCGACTGCATTTCCATCAATCGTTGTATTTTGATTGATGTTTCTCACATCATAGGTGTACAAATTTGTGTCGAGCATCCAACCGTTTGAGCTGCGGGCAGCATCGACGAGACAATAACTCCCATCAAGACGGTTTGTTACAAACACCAGACCGTGGTCTCCCCAAGTGTCACTTTGAAGCAACACGAGGCACGGCTCGGCTTCGGCATCTTCATATCCAAAGTATTTGAGAATGTATTCGTCCATGGCAGCAAAGTTATAGCAGTTGCCCGTATTGCCCTCTTCAAAATACTGCAGAGCATACTCAACATCCCAGCCCTCACCCCACGGGCTTTGGTTGTTTACGCGCTCAACGTATTCTGACCACGAGAGGTTAAGATAGGCATTGTAGGCACTCTCAGCATAGCTTCCACCAGCAATGGTATAGGTATCGCAAAAGTCTTTTATGTAATTGTCGAGGACCGAATTGCCCGTGCTAAACCGTCCACTTGCAGTCCACGGACTCTCAACACCTCCTCCGGAGCTTGCCTTACGCTCCTTCTGAGATGAAGACGACCCTTGAGAACTCGATTTTTCACTCGACGTTTCAGTTGTGCTACTCGAAGAACGCTCGTTTGTTGTCGATTCTGTTTGAGTTGTAGAAGAGCCAGACGATGCGGTATTAGTTTGTTCCGTTTGAGACTGCTGCTGGCCCCCTGAAGCTGTCTGGGACGCCTCGACCACCACAACCTGCTGCTCTGGAGCAGGAGCGACAATCTGTGCTAACGAGCGAACACTAAAGATGCCAAACACAGCAACTACTGCCACAAGCACTACGGTAAGAACCGCGCGTGAAATGGCGTTTCGTCTTCTTATGGCGCGCCTTTGTTGGGCTCTCCGTCTTGCCCGAGAAACCTGTGATGAGCGCACGCTGGTGCCGTTAGCTTGCCTGAGTGGTCTTTGTTGGCTCGAACGCTGCTGCCCCTGAGCTGGTCTTCGCTGACGTGAGCGTGACTGCCTTGCTTGCCTTTGTTGGCTCGAGCGTGTCTGTGTTGATCCGTACTGACTTTCTCGCCTTGTGTTCTCGCGCCTTGTACTTTCTCGCCTTGAGGCAGAACGCTCTGCTGTTAGCTGGCGCTCACCGCGTGCTTGACGCTCTTGTTGTTGGCGCTCGCGCAGCGGACGCTGTGCACTTCTCGCACTCCTGCGAGTACTGTCAGCTGCTTGGCGTCGCCGTGCTCCAGAAGCATCGTCTCGACGGCGAGCATCGCCACGCGGCTCGGGTACCCTATCTCTGGCACGAGCGTCCGTCTGTCTGGTGTAGTTCTCAGGTGCGCTCGTACGCGTTGTTTCTCGGGGTGTTAGTCTTTGAGAGCGCCTACGGGATATGCGCGTACGCTCTCGAGCCTGATTGTCACCTGTCTGTGAGAATCGAGAATCGCGAGCTCCAGTTTGAGAAGCAAAACGCTCGCTTTGAGATTGTTGTTTTGGCGAGGCTGTACGAGAACGGGTTTGACTTCTGCGGGCTGGTGAGCTGCTTTGACGCTTTGCTGTTTGTCTCGTGTTACTACCTGCAGGCTCAGCACTCGTGGATTGAGGGCGTCGTGCGCCTTCCCTTCTTCGTATGTCATCGTTATGAGCCACGCCTATAACTCCCTCAACGTCTCATCGAGCAAGACACAAAACTGTAGTCTCGTATCTCTATGTCCACACTACCACATACAATAACTAAAACTGGTTATATATGAATTCTGCAGACCCGCTAAAGTCTGTAAACAATACAAACAATAGAATAGCGATGAGTGCTGCTGCAACACTGGCTGCGACAAGGATTAGCGTGAGCTTTGGGTTTTCAGATGACTATGCATCAAAGCGCTCACGTATGCTTGGTGTTTTCTTGCGAGCCATGAGCCTAATCTCCTTCAGCAAAGCTATAGAGGGCTTTTTCTGCCTCTACCCAGCCAGTCCATCCAAAATGTACGATGTCATATAGGAAATACTGCTCGTACTCATGACTCGAAAAATCTGCAAGCTGGGCAGCAGCGTGCTTGCCCACCACATCACGTAAGCGTTGATACGCAGCTCCGCGTGTTTCTGCAGAAATGCCAATATGGTCGTAATACGGCCCGAGCGTTGGCTGAATAATAACCAACGGCTCAACACCGCACTCTTCACACATCGTCAAAAAACAGTCCAAGTCATCATATTCGGGAGTGTCGCTATAGCGCTCATCGGTGCGGCTATCTTTTACCTGTTCAAGGACGGGTTCGAGCTGAGAAGACCAAAAGCTATCCTCAACTCCCCAATCATTATTGGTACTTTTTTGCTTTGCTTCGTCGAGAGCAGCTGAATACAAGCTAGTAAAGTCAGGTTTTTCCGGCGCACTCGAAACAGCTTCGATTCCAGAGTTTCTCACCGAGCTGAGCTTGTTTCTCAGTCGCATATCATCAAGCCACGAAAAGGCAAGGTCGTTAACAGAGCCGAGAAGACCTTCTCGCAAGCCTGCCTGAACTGTTGTCTCATCAATTCCCTGCTCGAGAAGGCGGCGACGCACATACTGCTTTGTAGCATCAGAAAGCTGAGGATTATCACAACACGCCTTCCACAGCGAGTATGAGAAGCGAGTCTCAAAGGTCTGAGAGTCGAGTCCCCCATCTACGAGTTGTCCCAAGCCAACAATGAGTGCAACTTTGTTACGGGGAAGTCCTTTGCCAGCCAAAGCTCCAAGTGCGATTGAGTCCCAAAGACACTGGTCATAGGCTTCTCCCACGCACATGAGTTTCACACCATAGTTATGAGCTCCAAAGACGTTGACCGGCATCTGAGAAACAATACGTGAAGGTGTGGAAAACTCTGACGAACCAAGAACCACAAGGCTCGAATCATCCATCGCAGATGTCATAAAAGAAACGCTCGACGACTTGGCGCCAGAGTATACATAGCCGTAATCGTAGGATTGAATACCTAAGGATTGCGCAGGAAGTGACACCGTCAACACCAAGGCAACAGCAGCCGCCACAGCAGCACCACCGAGCAGTGCTATGAGCCGATGAATTGTTTGTCGAGTTGTTCGTTGGTGATGTGCCATGAAGAGAAACTCTCTCTTAAAGACGTGAGATGCTCGATGCTCATAAAGGCTTGAGTCACAAGACGCAAGGCTTTAGAGACGCTCAGCAATACGAGCAACAATCTTGTTGATGGTGTTCATCTCTTCGCGCTCAAGCTCGGTCGGTGCGATGGAGACCCCAAAGGCATCCTCGATAGCCAAGAGCAGCTCTATGGCTGCCATTGAGTCAAGAATCTCTTCCTCAAAGAGGTCGATATCAAGCTCTTCGCCAACCTCATCTTCACCCGTGATGTCAACAACGAGTTCAATCACACGCTCGAGTAACTGTGACTTATCCATACAACTTCCTTTCTGTTGTGTCTTACGAAAGACCAAGGATTGGTGTTACAACAAATCCTCCAAAGAGTGCAAAGCCAAAGAAGACAAAAACCATGCACACGAGCCACTCACACACTTTAAACCATGTATCGTGACGATGTGTTTTATAAAACTTCCAATTTTTCTGAATCCAGTTAGTAAGCGCGAGTCCAACGCCATGATACAGACCATAAACCAAATAGTCTGGGGTAATACCATGCCACGCACCCATCAACACCATGTTAATCATAAAACCGATACTTGCGGTGGTATTTCTCGAGGAAAAAAGCTTCTTTGAAAGCGCAAATGCCGAAAAGCGCATGAACACAAAGTCACGGAGCCAGGTAGATAGAGACATGTGCCAGCGATCCCAGAAGTCTTTTATGTCGAGTGCCACAAAGGGTGCTCGAAAATTGCGAGGAACGTCAATACCTAAGGTCAAGCCGAGACCCATTGCCATATCGGAATAACCTGCAAAATCGAAGAACAAATCAAGGCCATAACCCAAAACTTTGGTACAAAACGCAAGAGCCGGCAGCCCGTTGAGCGTCTCTGGGACAAACCACATGAACCAGCTCGCCAAGGGAGATCCTACAAACGTATAGAGCGCTCCTAACACAAACCAACCAAGACCACGATACAGACGGTCGAGGTATTGTTCACGTGGCAAAGCTTGCGCAATGTCGCTCATAAATGCGCGACTTCTCAGGATTGGCCCTGAGGTAAAAACAGGGAAAAAGATGAGATAATAAAGATGCTCAATCGGCGAGAGGATGTCGATGAGCCCATCGCGTATCTCTATCAATACCTGAATTGCTTTAAAGCTGATATAGGAGATGCCGATAAACCCAAGAAAACTCGGATTAAACACAACACCAACTTTGTAGATAACAATGGGCGCTAATTGGAGTCCAAGCGCTATGCGATACAACATCAGTGCCTGAGGACTATCTTTTCCCCAGTTCTGAAAGCGCGATAGGCAAAGCTGGCCTAAGACAAGCGTCATAACGAGAAAGGCAATCAAAAACAGGGCTGATGCAGCCTGCCCTGAGAAGAGCAAGCCAAGCATGACAAACGAGACGAGCAACCCAAAAGGCGCGATTCTCTTCTCGCTGACACCCAAATATGCAGCAAAGCCAACTATGGGAATGAGAAGTATGAAAAAAGCTGGCTCCGTATAGAAGCTCATTGCGCCCCAATCTGTTGTGAGAGCGCCTTGCGATCGACCTTACCGTTTGAGTTGAGAGGAAACTCATCAAAATACTTGAATGAGCTTGGAATCATGTAGGAAGGAAGTATGCTGCGCGCTTCTGCCTTGATGGTACGCGTGAGAGCAAGTCCACGCTTGGCATCAGGATTGTTTGGGATAACACAAGCACACAGACGAGAAATACTCCCATCACGATAAACTGGTAATACACAAACCGAGCGTACCTCTGATGTTGTCGCAAGTGCCGACTCTACATCTCCCAGCTCAATCCTAAAACCATGGAGTTTAATCTGCAGATCAAGGCGGCCATGGAAGTAAAAGAGGCCGTCTTCACCCAGTGTTACCTCATCACCCGTGCGATAACTGCGCCTGCCGCGGCTGATTTCTTGAGGACATGCCCCAAACGCTACCTCAGTCAGATCTGGTCGCTTCCAATAACCGCGAGCAACCGTGTCTCCAATGACAAAGAGCTCACCCGATGTTCCAACCGGACATGGCTCAAGCGTGTCAGGATTGAGTACGACGAGGTCTGATCCCGTCTTGGGATAACCAATAGGAAGCGCTCGGTCTTCTGCGAGCATCTCATCGCTTATCTCACACAGGGTTACGAGGTCTGTGGACTCGGTGGGTCCGTAACCGTTATACACCGTGAGTTTTGGGAAGCGCTCTTTTACGAGACGTACTGTCTGTGGTCTCAAGGTCTCCCCTGCAACAAGCATACGTTTAAGCTGCGGCAAAAGCTGCTCATTAAAGGACGGGTCAGCCAAACATTGATCGACATAGGAAGGGGTTGAAACCCAGTCTGTAATGCCTGCATGTGACAGCGCATCAAAAGCTTGCGCAAGACTCTCATCAGCTGCACCCTCAAAAGCAAAACTCGTATCTCCAAGCACCGTACCGCACACAATGTCAGTGATAGAAACATCAAAGGAGTAGGGTGTGCGATTGAACCATACGCGCTGTCCTGAGTCTGCAAAGCGATAAACCTCAAGCATCCAGCGAGAAAAACCATCAACACACTCAGAGGTAATCTCAACACCTTTCGGCGTACCCGTGCTTCCCGACGTAAACAAGATGTAGAAGGTATCATCGGGTGCAAGCCCTGAAAGGCCATCACCGTCCTTGGTGCCATCCTGATTGCACACCTTCACAAGACGAGATTTATCAAGTACCTCCGCCAAGGGTGCTACCTGCTGCCAATCAAGATTGTGCTCTTGTGTTGTGTCAACAATGAGCGTTGCCTCAAGCTGCGCGGCAATATCTGCAATGCGAGCTGATGGATAGACCGTATCAATGGGGGCGTATGGGTGCCCAGATTTTGCACAGGCAAACATGCAGACCAACATAGAGGGAGATTTATGGCCATAAAGCAAAACGGGGGCTTTGGGAGCCAGTGTTTGCAGGTCATGTAAATACCATGCAAGCGCATTTGAGCGACTACGCAGCTCACCGTAGCTCATAGTCTCGCCTGAGCTATTGATAAAAACGGGCTTCTCGGGATACGCCAAAGCTATCTGATCGATGGCATCAACCAGCTTACTTTTGCTCATCGATGAACTCCCTAATTGTTATTCAGTGCTGGAAGATCATCACCATAGCAATTGTCTTGGCTTTCCTCTGCACTCGCTGAGTGCTCAGACTGAGAGCCGTTCTGTGAGCCTCCCCCACAGGCAATCATACTGATTGATGCAAAAGCGATAACAATCGCCAGAATAAGTGAAAGTAGTTTGTTTGTGCTGCTGTTCAAGGACTTCCTCCTCCAAAAACCTTATGAATACCGCTTGCGAGTTTACCCCAAAGCGCACTATCTTTCAGCAAAGATACTCGACTTGTTGTGAAAGTCTGTCGCATACACAAAAATCAAACGAGTAAGGTGTGTTGGGAGTCGCTGTAATACCACAGGACAGCTCCCTATCAACAACTCATCCGATGAATTTCAAATTATCGCTTGCATCACAAGAGATTTTTTCGTATAGTAGCAAAGCGCTTTGCGCACAGGACAACGTCTGAGCACTATTGGGATGTCGTCTAATGGCAGGACAGCGGATTCTGGTTCCGTCAATGGGGGTTCGACTCCCTCCATCCCAGCCACGTCCTGCACACCATAACGGCCCGTTCGTCTAGCGGTTTAGGACACCGCCCTCTCAAGGCGGAGATCACGAGTTCGAATCTCGTACGGGCTACCAAACCTTCTCAGGTCAGACTATTGTCTGGCCTGTTTTCGTTTCTGAGCTTACAACGTATAAAGAACGCCATATTGAATCCCGTCCAAGCAGCTATCGCGACAGGATTTCTGTTCTTCTTCATATCACCCGCATTAATATCCTATATGAGTTATTTAGAATTTCCGCATGTAAACGTACAAATCTTGAGCGTTTTGCAAGCAATGTGTAAACAACATCTCATATAAGGTTGCCAGCTAGTACTCTTAGTGTTTGTCGTAGCACGGCTATTTAACCTTAAGGAGAATATGCTATGAATTTTGATGACGCACAGCTCAACCGCCGTCAGTTTCTCACACTTGGCATAAGTGGCGCGACCTCACTTGCACTGGCTGCATGTGCAGGCTCAAGCAACACTGACGGCGGCAATTCTGAGAGTAGCGCCAGTAGTGCCAATGCCACTGCCGCAGGCACCAAAATTGGTCTCATTTGCCTTCACGACGAAAACTCCCCGTATGACCTCAACTTCATTAACTGCTTCAAAGAAGCTGCCTCAAACCTTGGTATAGCCGATAGCGATGCCATGATTAAAACAAACATTCCCGAGGGCCAAGAATGCTACGATGCCGCAGCAGACTTCGCTGATGCTGGTTGTAGTGTTATTTTTGCTGACTCATTTGGCCATGAAGACTACATGATTCAGGCAGCCAAAGAGTTCCCAGAGGTGCATTTCTGCCACGCTACCGGCACAAAGGCCCACACCGAAGGGCTTGACAACTATCACAACGCGTTTGCATCTATCTATGAAGGCCGCTTCTTGGCAGGAGTTGCGGCTGGTCTGAAACTTCAGGAGATGATTGATGCTGGCCAAATTAGCGCTGATGCTGCCAAGATAGGCTACGTTGGTGCGTATACCTATGCAGAGGTTGTTTCGGGTTACACCTCTTTTTACTTGGGCGCGCGCCATATCGTGCCCGAAGCCACCATGGACGTAACCTTTACGGGTTCGTGGTATGACGAGACCGCAGAAAAGGAAGGTGCAACCAAGCTAATTAACGGCGGTTGCGTCCTCATTTCTCAGCATGCAGACTCCATGGGTGCTCCCACGGCATGTGAAAACGCCAACATCCCCAACGTATCTTACAACGGAAGCACGGTCAACGCTTGCCCCAACACCTTTATCATCTCCTCACGTATTAACTGGGTGCCCTATTATGAATATGCTGTCAACCAAGCAAAGACTGGCGGCAGCATCGAAGCTGACTGGACGGGCACTATCGATACAGGCTCCGTCATGCTTACCGATATAAATGAGAAGGTAGCTGCAGCTGGCACCATGGAGAAGATTGAAGAGGTCAAGGCACAGCTTTTGGATGGTTCACTTCATGTCTACGACACCTCAAGCTTTAGCGTGGACGGCAAGAACCTCGACAGCTATATGGCAGATGTTGATACAGACCCTGCTTATGAGGCTGATACCGAAGTTATTGCAGACGGCTATTTCCATGAGTCAGAGTATCGCTCAGCCCCCTACTTTGACCTTCAAATCGACGGTATCAACCTGCTTGATACTGCGTTCTAATCGTATTGAAAAGTACCCAACAGGAAGCCCACGAGTTGTTTGCTGTTGGGTTTTGTTTGCTTGAGGATGAGCATGCCAGAAAAACAATGTGCCGTGAGCTTGCGCGGCATCAGTAAGGCCTTTGGAAAAATACAAGCTAACCACAATGTCGATCTTGACATCTATCGTGGAGAGATTCTTGCTCTACTCGGAGAAAATGGAAGCGGAAAAACAACGCTCATGAACATGCTATCGGGCATTTATTTTCCCGATAGTGGCACCATTACCATAGACGGAAAACCCGCTACCATAAGCTCTCCCAGAGATGCCTTTGCCTATGGTATTGGGATGATTCACCAGCATTTCAAGCTCATCAATGTGTTCACTGCAGCAGAGAACATCGTTTTGGGATTACAGGATGAGGCAGGCTTTAATCTCGACGAGGCAAAGACGCGCATCATGAGTGTGTGTGATGCCTACAGCTTTGAAATTGACCTAGACCAAAAAGTCTATGACATGTCTGTCTCGCAAAAGCAGACGGTCGAAATTGTAAAGCTGCTCTACCGCGGAACTGAGGTTCTCATTCTCGACGAGCCGACCGCTGTGCTCACACCCCAAGAGACCGACAAGCTCTTTGCAGTACTGAGAAACATGAGAGATAGTGGTAAAGCCATCGTTATCATTACCCACAAGCTCCACGAGGTTCTTGATATATCTGATCGAGTGTCGGTGCTGCGCAAAGGCGAGCAAATTGGAGAACTTCTCACCTCAAAGGCCACTGCAGAGCAGATGACCAACATGATGGTGGGACGGCAGGTAAGTCTCAACATCGAGCGTCCCACCCCTCAAGATCCTCGTGAGCGCATTCGTGTAGAGGGAGTCACTGTTCGAGGATCAGATGGTGTTGTGAAGCTCGATAACGTGTCATTCTCTGCCTACACTGGCGAGATTCTCGGTATAGCCGGGATTTCGGGTTGCGGACAAAAGGAGCTCCTTGAGGCCATTGCAGGACTTCAGGCAGTTGAGCAAGGCTCCATTGACTATATCGAAGATGACGGAACGCTCGACAGCCTCATCGGTAAAGACCCGCTTGAAATAGCTTCTATGGGCATTGCCTTATCATTCGTTCCAGAAGATCGTCTCGGCATGGGTTTGGTTGGTAGCATGGACCTTGCAGACAACATGATGCTGCGGTCATTTAGACAGGGGCGTTCGTTTTTTACCGACAGAAAAGCACCCGAACACCTTGCAGAAAAAGTAATCGATGAACTAGAGGTTAACACGACAAGCGTGCACACCCCTGTTAGCAATCTTTCGGGAGGAAATGTCCAGAAGGTCTTAGTTGGACGAGAGATAGCATCAGCTCCTAAGGTGGTGCTGTCAGCTTATGCGGTACGCGGGCTCGACGTTAATTCCTCATACGTTATCTATGACCTGCTCAACAAGCAAAAAGAATCAGGTGTTGCCGTTGTCTATGTTGGCGAAGACCTCGATGTTTTGCTTGAACTTTGCGACAGAATCTTGGTTTTGTGCGCAGGAAAGGTGAGCGGCATTGTTGATGGTCGAAACACCACCAAGAATGAAGTTGGATTGATGATGACCAATCTGGGAGGCGCTCAGTGATTCATATAAGTAAGCGCAAGGAGATGCCGCTGTGGCAATCTCTCAGCATTCGCCTTGCGGCAATTGTGGTAGCACTCATTGTGTGTGGCATTATCACTACAACCATGACCGGGCTCAATCCGCTTGAGGTGTATGCGTCTATGGTTAAAGGTGCGTTTGGCTCCCCTCGCAAGGTGTGGATTTTGCTCCAAGAGCTCGCTCTTTTACTCTGTGTGTCTGTTGCACTCACACCGGCATTTCGCATGCGTTTTTGGAACCTTGGCGGAGAAGGTCAGATTCTGGTGGGTTGTCTTGCCTCTGCAGCATGCATGATTGCAATTGGAGACAAACTTCCTAATCCACTGCTGATTTTTATTATGCTTCTGTGGTCTTTGGCAGCCGGTGCTCTGTGGGCTGTTATTCCTGCATATTTCAAAGCTCGATGGAACACCAATGAGACCCTCTTTACCCTCATGATGAACTACGTGGCAACACAGCTTGTCGCTTATTTTGTCATTGTGTGGGAGGTTCCCAAGGGCTCAGGCAATATCGGTATTATCAACCAAACCACAGAAGCTGGCTGGTTTGCACAAATTGCAGGAAACAAATACCTGCTCAATATCCTTCTAGTAGCTGCGCTGACTGTTGCCATGTACATCTATCTCAATTATTCAAAGCATGGTTACGAGATTTCGGTTGTTGGAGAGAGTGTCAATACCGCACGCTACGTTGGCATTAAAGTTGAGCGTGTTATCTTGCGCACACTGTTGTTATCGGGAGCCATCTGTGGGTTTGCGGGGCTTTTGCTCGTAGCTGGGACTAACCACACGCTTACGACCACACTTGCCGGAGGAAGAGGTTTCACGGCAGTTATGGTTACGTGGCTGGCAAAGTTCAACCCGCTCGTGATGATAGCGAGTAGTCTCTTACTCGTGTTTATGGGAAACGGAGCTGCTGAGATTTCAACGGCTTTTGCGCTCAACCAGAGCTTTGGCGATATTCTCACCGGAATTATTCTGTTCTTTATCATTGGTAGCGAGTTCTTTATCACCTACAAGCTCAGTTTTTCTTCCCACGACAAACAAACAAACCAAGCCACTTTGGCAACTACGGCTATGAAGGAGGCCTAGCAGATGTTTGATATTGTCTCCTTTATCCCACGTGCAGTAGCACAAGGTATTCCCTTGTTGTTTGGAAGCACTGGCGAGATTATCACCGAGAAGTCCGGCAACCTTAACCTTGGCATTCCTGGTGTTATGTACGTTGGTGGCATTTGCGGCGTTATTGGTTCATTTCTCTATGAGCGAAGCTTAGGCAATCCAAATCTTATCAATCCAGTGCTTGGTATTCTCATCCCACTTGTAAGCTGTCTTGTGGGCTCACTGATCATGGGGCTTCTCTACTGTTTTCTGACGGTAACCCTGCGTGCCAACCAAAACGTGACCGGACTTGCTATGACCACCTTTGGTGTTGGTTTTGGCAACTTCTTTGGTGGCTCGCTCATTAAGCTCACCGGAGCCGAGGTTCCCTCCATCGCACTTTCTGCAACGAGCAAGCTCTTTCGTACAACGCTGCCTTTTGCTCACACAACAGGTCCTGTTGGCGGCATCTTTTTCTCGTATGGCTTTCTTGCTTATGTGGCAATCATTCTTGCCTTTGTTGCCTCATTTGTCTTGAAGAGAACACGCACCGGACTTCACCTTCGTGCGGTAGGCGAAGACCCAGCAGCCGCTGATGCGGTGGGTATAGACATCACACGCTATAAGTACCTTGCAACCTGTTTGGGCTGTATGGTAGCTGGTCTTGGCGGTCTGTATTATGTTATGGATTATGCAAATGGTGTCTGGTCTAATGATGCCTTTGGCGATCGTGGTTGGCTTGCCATCGCACTGGTTATCTTTACCATTTGGCGCCCCAACATCAGCGTATTTGCTTCAATTCTATTTGGTGGTCTCTACATTTTGTATCTCTTTATTCCAACCGGTGAAAACCTTGCGGTCAAAGAGATTTACAAGATGCTTCCTTATGTGGTTACCATCATCGTGCTAGTGTTCTCGAGCCTCAGAAACAAGCGAGAAAACCAGCCGCCAGAGAGCCTCGGCCTTCCCTACTTCAGAGAAGATCGCTAGAACTCAAGAACTCTAGAACTCAAGAACTCAAACAATCCATTCAAATAAGATTACTGCTGATCAGAATCTGGTTCTTCCGTTTCTTCCTCGGTCTGATCAGCATCATCTGTGTATTGGTTAGTTTGGTTAGATTGGTAAGACTGATTCGACTGATTTGTTGGGCTGACGCTTGTCGTTGTGGCAGCCGCTACCTGTGTAAGATTGCGCGGTACATCTGCCTCAGGATCTGAGTACGAGATAAGCTTGCCATTGTCATCAAATTCCATAGTGATGGTGTGACCATACCAGTAGGCTGTTCCCATGCCAACGGCAGTCTGGTCCCAACGAATCTGGATATAGGCGCTAACGTTGTTACCGTACGCACTAATCTGCGGTGTTTGAATAAGCTCTCGCGGCAGCGACTGTTCTTTTCCGCCGGTGTCGGGGAACCTATCCCACGCTTTGACCACGCCATACCACAGCTCAAGATCACTTGCCTGAGTCGCTGGTTTTTCTTGGTTCGTGTTTTGGTCGCGCACCATAAACTCACTCGACACAAAGCGCCTGAGCTGGCCGCCAATGCTCTGCGGATCCTTTGTGTTGTAGATAATCTCAATCAACTTGTTTGCAACCGTCTCAGGATTACGTGCGTAGTCGGTGACACTGAGCTGAACCACCGTTCCTGCGGCAAGCTCGGTTCCCTCAGGAGGCTCAACACCAACAACCTTGTCTTCTGCCTGTGTAGAGCCGCCATCAACATAGCTAACTTCGGCTTCAAGTCCCATCTCAGCTAAAGCAGCCAGTGCCTCACCCTCGCTCAGTCCCATAATTTGCGGCACCTTGATAGGTGATGCAACCGTGATAATGATGGACTCTTTGTATCCAAAGGCAGTGCCAGCCTCTTTACTCGATTCAATGACCGTTCCGTTTGGCTCATCAGAAGCTCTCTCATGAACGGTGTAGCTCACACCCATTTTGTCGAGCTCATCTTTGACCTCGGTGATGTCTTTGCCAACCACATCGGGCATGACACGCTCTTTGGCAATAAAGATAGTGATGAGCTCTCCGCGCATAAGCGATGAATTTGCAGCTGGATCTGTTCTCAAAACAAAGCCAACCTCTTCTTGGGAGGCCTCTTCTTTTACCGTAACACTGAACCCGCGGTTTTCGAGCTCGCGCTCAGCACGCTCAAGCAGCCAGCCTTGAACATCGGGGACAGCAACCGCACCAAAAAAGCCGAGATGCATGCCAATGCCCACAACAGCTGCCAAACTGAGTGCAACAAGGCCAAGTGCCACTAAGAAAGAACCTAGGCCAACGCGCTTATAGCGGCGCGTACCAACAAGACCCTCCACCTCGCGGCGAATCTCTGAGGCACGTTTTGCACTCTCGTTGCCTCGCTCAATGGCACCAACGGCACCGAGGTATTTTCCACAATATGGGCAGCGTGCAGGAAGAACCCCACCCGCAAGCGGATGATTGCAATATGGACACTCCATGCAGGTCCTCCCTCTTATCGTTCGCCCCTCTAATTGGCGACGATGTTTACCAAACGTCCCGGAACAACGATGGTCTTGCGTATCGTCTTTCCGTCAAGCAAGCTCCCCAAGGCTTGCTGTGCTTCAGCCACCAGCTCGTCTTCGGAAGCATCGGCTGCAACACGAATGCGTGCCTTGACTTTGCCTAGCAACTGAACCGCCATCTCGATTGTCTCACTTTGTGCAAGTAACTCATCGAAAAGCGGCCAATTCTCATCATAAACCGAGGAATCAAATCCAAGCGCCTCATGATAGAGTTCTTCTGCCCAGTGTGGGCAAATTGGCGCCAACATGGTTACGATATCGTGTGCTACGCGTGCACACAACGCACCATCACGTTGCTCCAACTCCACAGCGTTAAGATAACGACTTGCATCATTGACGACTTCCATAACGGCAGATATAGCCGTGTTGAACTGGTAACGGTCAAAATCTGCCGTACACTTGAGACCCATCTCATTAAGTCTGCGGAATAGCTCAGCTCCCGTCGTATCAAGCTTTGCAGCATCAAGCTCTGCTGAGGCATTACCGCCAGCTATCCCATGATGGCGAGCACTATCAGCAAGCCCCCATACCACACGCCATGCGCGCTTGATAAAGCGGTTTGCTCCTGCAACAACCTCTTCATCCCAGTCAAAGTCTTTTTCTGACGGTGCGATGAATAGAATCGCCAGACGCATTGTATCTGCGCCATAGGGCTCAATCACGCTCGAAGGTGGCACCACATTGCCCAAACTCTTGGACATAACGCGACCCTGTGAGTCTTTCACCATGCCCTGACACAAAAGGTTAGCAAAAGGCTCATCTGCATCAATCATGCCGAGGTCGCGCATAACCTTGGTCCAGAAACGAGAATAGAGCAGGTGCAAGATGGCATGCTCAATGCCGCCAATGTAGTTATCCACCGTCATCCAGCGATCAACCGAGGTATGCGAGAACGGCAGCTCATCATTATGAGGGTCACAGTAGCGCAGATAATACCAGCTGGAGTCTGCAAAGGTGTCCATGGTATCGGTGATGCGCTTAGCAGGCTTTCCGCACTGAGGACAATCACACTCATAGAAAGGAGCATACTCAGCCAGTGTTTCTCCCGCACCCAAGTTCAGGTCATCGGGAAGTCTCACCGGCAAGTCCTCATACGGAACGGGAACATCGCCACAGTCCTCACAGTGAATCATTGGTATGGGCGTTCCCCAGTAGCGCTGACGGCTGATGAGCCAGTCGCGAAGACGGAACTGTACCTTGGGACGACCAATGCCACGCTCAGCAAGATGCGCATTAATGGCATTAACTGCAGGGGAATGCTTGCCGCCGAGAAGACCAGTGAACTCGCCAGACTGAATGAGATAACCTTCTGCATTCATGGCGTGGTCCCACTCAACGTCGCGAACAACGAGGTTCTTCTCGTCTTTGAGCTGCTCGTAGAGCGGGTCGTCTTCAGTCGCGATGATGGGAGGTATAGCAAGACCGTATTTGCGTGCAAAGTCAAAGTCACGCTGGTCTCCGCAGGGAACGCCCATCACAGCACCCGTGCCATAATCGAGCAACACGTAATCTGCAACCCAAATAGGAATGGGCTCTTCTGTGAGTGGATTGATGACATAGCGACCGGTAAACACGCCATGCTTCTCTCGCTCAGAACCTTGACGCTCAACCGAGCTCACCTGCTCCACACTCTTTTTGAGCTCAAGGAAGGCAGGCTCGTACTCCGTACCTGCAACCAGCTCTTGGGCAAGCGGACTTTCTGGCGGAAGCACGAAAAAGCTCGTGCCAAATAAGGTGTCAGCGCGCGTGGTAAACACGGTAATGGTGCGGTCTGTAGGGCTTGTGCCGTCTGTGTCTGCGAGTGTAAAGTCAATCTCGGAGCCTTCAGAGCGACCAATCCAGTTGCGCTGCTGTGCTTTGACGTTTTCTGGCCAACCGTCGAGTTTCTCGATATCGTCGAGCAGCTCTTGGGCGTAGTCGGTAATCTTGAGATACCACTGCGAAAGCTCGCGCTTCTCAGGAACACTCTCGCATCTCCAGCACTTACCATCGACAACCTGCTCATTTGCAAGCACGGTATTGCACGACGGGCACCAATTCACCGGAGAAGTAGCCCGGTATGCCAGGCCCTTCTCCCACATCTTGAGAAATGCCCACTGACCCCACTTGTAGTATTCCGGGTCACAGGTTCTCACAAGTCGATCATAGTCGTAGGAAAAGCCCATGCGCTTCATGGTAGTGATTGCTTGGTCCATATTGGCATAGGTCCATTTACCGGCCTGTGTGCTGTTTTTGATTGCAGCATTTTCTGCAGGAAGACCAAAGGCGTCAAAACCCATAGGATGAAGCACATCGAAGCCGCGCATGTGAGCTTGACGCGCCATGGCGTCACCAATGGTGTAATTGCGCGCATGACCCATGTGAAGGTCGCCTGATGGATACGGGAACATCTCAAGCACATACTTCTTTGGACTATTGGAATCGTCGTGTGCTTTGAACGTCTCTTCTTTTTCCCAAATCGCCTGCCACTTTGTCTCTATAGCCTCGGCATCGTAGCTTACAGTTTCTGCTTCCTTAGCCACAGAACCTCCCTTAAAATGTGGGTCACTTCAGAGTTACAATCTTACCCAGTATAGCCGAGAGTACCGCGTTAGGAGACGAGCTCATGGCTGATAATGCTTCGAGTTCTTGTAATTCATCCCCTCAGTCAGCACGCATGCACTATGTCGATATTGCTAAAGGTATCGGCATTCTAGCTGTTATTGTTGGACACATCGCGATTCGCCTGATGCCACATTCACATCTGTCTGAGTATACCTTCATAGTCATTTTTAGCTTTCACATGCCACTCTTCTTCATTTTGGCAGGCTATGTTACTCAACGAAATCGCGCATTTCGATTTGCAACAGAGGCGCGACTCTTATTGCTTCCCTTCCTTGTATGTGCGCTCGTGTGCATAGCACTTTTAGTTGTGAGGGTGTTGTTCGAAACAAAGTCGCTT
>JAFUCQ010000038.1 GCA_017459605.1 Atopobiaceae bacterium | reverse complement strand
CATCTGCCTGTGGTAATCGACCACCGTTTGCATTGACGTTAACGATTGTCGCCTAACCCACGTACATTCAGAAGGGAGGCTCCGACCGATTAATCATCGGTCATATCTTCTAGGCATCGCCGATGGAGAGTACTCAATCCCCGAATCAATTGACATCGACAACGATACAGTCGCAGAGCTCTTCGGAGCGTCGGTATGAGGATTCTGCTGGACACACATATCGCTCTCTGGGCAAATTTCGAGAGCTCCAAACTGCCGGAGTCAGCAAAAGAACTGCTGATACAGCGCGCAAACATCGTGTATTACAGCATGGCTTCGATATGGGAGGTGGCCATTAAGCACGCCGTCAACCGAGACAACATGCCCGTTCCGGAAGAGCGCTTCGTCGAGGTGTGCAACCAGACCGGGTTTCTGGAGCTTCCGATTGTCGACGAGCATATCTTTGCGCTGAAATCGCTTTCGAGGCAAGACAATGCACCCCACCACAACGACCCGTTTGATCGGCTGCTCATAGCCCAGGCCAAGGTGGAGGGCATGCACCTGCTCACGCACGATAAACTTTTGGAAGGCTATGGCGAACCTTGTGTACTACTGTGCTAGTGCGTGCAGGCAGAAATCCTTACTAAGTCGGAGAAGCTCTCGCTGATTGCGTGTATGGCACCTGTGAGAATGGTGCGCAATAATTGATTGAAGCGATGTGCTTCTCTCAGGATGACATCCGCAAATCACGGTTCACATGGTCGCAAATCTTACTCAATCAGCCTCCACCAATTATTGTGTATACCTCTCGGTAGACACAATTCTGTAGTCGGATTTCGGCGACCTGCAGTTTTGTCGCCACGCAGGAAATTTTCAACCAACCGTGTATACCTCTCGGTAGACACAATTCTGTAGTCCAATTTCGGCGATCTGCAGTTTTGTCGTAATTGGGAGGTTTTGCTGCAAACCCTGTATACCTACAGGTATACACAGTTCTGCAGTCCAATTTAGTCGACCTGCGGTTTTGTCGCCACGCAGGAAATTTTCAACCAACCCTGTATACCTACAGGTATACAGGGTTGTGCGAGTTGATTGTAACGACCTGCAATACTGATTGAGTACTGATGAAACAGTTGACCGTGTGTACCCACAGATACACACGGTCAAGGTAAGTGGTTATGATATGGGTAGTTCTTCCGCATCACAGGTTTCTGTCGGTCACTGTAATACGTCTGTGCTGAGATTCCTACTTGATATGCTCAATGAGACTAATCTGGAATCCAGTTGGAGAAGCCAAAGTGGCTGCTTTTGCAGATGCCGTACTAGCAGTATTGTCTTCCCCTGCTAAATTGACAAAGCCCTGCTCTTTGAGAATTGCGTACGCCTCGTCAAAATTGTCCACATTCATGCGAATGAGCGTCATATCCTGAGGTACAGCCTGAACATCAGCGACATCTACATGGAAGCCGCCGTCGCTTTTCATGCGAGCAACATTAAGATCGAAGCCTCCAACCTCGGTCTTTAACGAATGGCTCTGTGTAAAGCCAAGTGCTTCAAACGTCTGAACAACAGTCTCCTGATTTGGTGTCAGAATCAATGGATTGAACCCGGTGATTTTCATACATTTCCTCCCCTTATTCTGCTGAACATAATCCCCCGTATTACTTATTTCAGCATTCCTAAATAGTACTTTAATTATTACACTCCCTGATTGACGTTTCAATCATGGCAGAGACTCTGTGTAGGCACTGATAATGTGATGCTTCTTGGCTTCTTGGCTTCTTGGCTTTTTGGCTTCTTGGCTTCTTGGCTTCTTGGCTTCTTGGCTACTTCGCTTCTTGGCTTCTTGGCTTCTTGGCTTCTTGGCTACTTCGCTGCCTGCAGCTTCTGTGCTACCAGCTGAGGTTTTTTTTGATCAGACTGATAGCTCAGGCAAAGCATTGTTGTCGGGATTTCTTTTGGTATAGATGGCCATAATAGTTAGGTTGCTTGTTATCTTTGAGAAATCCTTGTCCCATCCGGAGAAGGTATAGCCTGTGTGTTCAGGTGCGGAAGGTGCAGTAGCTGACTGTCCACTCTGGACCGTCTCAGTCTTGAGGGTCTTTCCATCGACACCGTCTTTGAAGGTGACCGTATAAGTCTGAGGTACAGCGGGTTTGGCGCTGGTGTTGGCACCGTACCAGCCGATACCTTCTGCTCTCCATCCTACGCTTACCAACATGTCATTCTCTGCCTTGTTGGTAGTGTAGTTGTGAGACCCTGCTCGTGCATTAGGATTGTACTGGCGATACAGAGGCACGGCTTTTGTCTCAGATGAATACCAGCCGATGCCCTCATAGTTCCAGCCGACACCTACAAGCATGTCTTTTTCTGCTTTGTTCATGGTGTAGTGGTGATCTCCCGCGTTTTTGTTGTAAAGGCGATAGACCGGATTGTTTGATTTAGCAGGAGCTATCCAGCCAATGCCTTCATACTTCCAGCCAACTCCTACCAACATGTCACGTTCTGCTGTGCGGGCTGTATAGAAGTGCTCGCCTGAATTGGGGTTGTAGAGACGATGCATTTGCTGAGTGTCACCAGAGTCTGCAGCAAGAGCTGGTTTGAGGGCTGCGGTCCAATCGAACAACAACACCAAAGACATCAACAACACAACAACGTATGTGAGTCTTTTCATTGCATATCCCTTCCACGCAGCTCTTTCAAAACGCATATCGGAAACATGGTCTCAAATGGAATTCTCCCCTCGCATGGTTTTAGGGACTGAAATCTACTAGCGGTATAACATAATAGGTCAAACAAATTTGGTGTCTTTCACCTAATCGGTTGTCATCCGTTCGACTGTTGTATGTCAAAGCTTGTTCATGACAACAAAACGGCTCATTGGTTTCATTGATTTCATCTACTGTACGAACATTCTCGTTCATAAATAATTGACAGATATAAAAACTGCTGGTCACGGCTTTGATGGGTTTCATTACATTAATATTTGTATGAGATGTTCGTACAGTCGTTGATGGTGGTGCGAGAAGCTCAGGAAGCTGGCAGGTTTTGTGAGATGTTCGTACAGTCGATAATGGTGTAGTAAGAAGCTCAGGAAAATGACAGATACTGTGAGGTGTTCGTGCAGTCACTGATGGTGGTGCGAGAAACTGTACGAGTTACTGGTGGTGCGAGAAGCTCACAGAGTCGATGGGAATTGAGCGGCATGCAGCGCTGCAAAGCGTCCGCCGTACGCAAGCAGCTCAGAATAGCTACCACGCTCGATGATGCGTCCACCATCCATCAACAAAATGCAATCAGCGTCCTTGATGGTTGAGAGGCGATGAGCTACCACCAAACTCGTACGATTGTGCATCATCTCGTCGAAAGCTTCCTGCACCAAGCGCTCGGTGCGAGCATCAATAGAACTAGTTGCCTCGTCAAGCAACAAAACGGGAGGATCTGCCAACATCACGCGCGCAATACAGATGAGCTGGCGCTGGCCTGCCGACAAACCCACACCATCTGAGGCTATTACCGTGTCATAGCCGAGCGGTAGCTGCTCGATAAACCCGTGGGCATGAGCTCGCTTGGCGGCGGCAACAAGCTCATCGTGACTCGCATTTGGTTTGCCATAGGCAATGTTGTCATGAATAGTCCCCTCAAAGATCCAACTATCCTGAAGCACCATTCCAAAAGCAGCTCTCAGGTCATCTTTGTCGAGCTTATTGATATCGATGCCGTCGAGCTTAATCACGCCAGAATCAACGTCGTAAAAGCGCATGAGCAAACTGACAAGCGTGGTCTTTCCGCAGCCCGTTGGCCCCACGAGTGCAATGCGCTGTCCGGGAGATGCAGTAAATGAAATGCCCTTGAGAATCTCAACCCCATCGATATACGAGAAGTGAACATCGCTAAACTCAAGTGCGCCAGATACAGGCCGGGGTAGCTTCAGCTGTGCCGATGGAACACGTGCAGGCGCATTTGCGACAACGCTGTCTGAGTCTGTGCTCAACGACATCTTGTTCGGTGCTTCTTGCTTCGCTGCAGTGTTACTCGCGTCTGTGCTCGTTGATGTCTTGTTCGGCGTTTTTTGATTGCTGCCGCTGGGCTTGGCGCGCAGCGGCTCACTAGCCTTGCCTACCAGCGGCTCGCTGGGCTTGGCGCGCAGCGGCTCGCTGGGCTTGGCGGGCAGCGGCTCATCAAGCACCGCAAATATCCTCGCAGCAGAAGATATCGCCGTTTGCAGCTGCGTTACCACAGCACTTATCTCGTTAAATGGCTTCATGTACTGGTGCGCATACGAAAGAAAACTCGACACCTGACCCACGCTCAAAACACTTGGCCAGCCAGTCCCCAAGCACACACAACCCACCAAAGCAACGAGCGCGTAGATGATGTTATTCACCAAACGCGTCGAGGGATTCGTGAGCGAACTGATAAACTGCGCTCGCTCCCCCACCAGTTGCAGCTCCTGATTGATCAGTGAAAAGTCCTCCAAAAACTCATCCTGTTTTGCAAAAGCACGAATCAAACGATGATTTGAAATCCCCTCTTCAACCGACGATGAAAGCGTTCCTTGGAGCGCTTGTTGGGAATCAAAACTGCTGGCAGAGAATCGCGCAATGAGCGCTGCTACCCCAATGGACAATGGCGTCAGTACTACCACAACCAACGTCACCACGGGTGATAGACTCAACATAAAGGCAATGGTCGCCACGATACTCACGATGCCCCCAAAGAACTGAGTAATAGTTTGGAGAAGACCATCTGCTACAGCTTCAACATCGTTGATACAGCGCGACAAAAGGTCGCCTCTATTGTGGGCATCATGGTATGAAAGAGGGATTTCGTGGAGCTGTTTGGAAAGTGCGCTTCTGAGGTCGGCTGCAAGCGTAGCCGCAAGGCGAGAAGCTGCTGCTGATGCTACCCACGAGCTTGCAGCAGCAATTATCACCACAAATAACGCAAGCCTGACCACGCGGTCGATGCCAGCAAAGTCAACCTGTCCGGCACCCACGATACAGTCGATACCTCGACCAATCAAAATCGGTACATAGAGCTGCAAGATTCCCGAGACAACACTGCTGATAAACGCAAGGGCTACGAGCCCGCCGTGTTTGAGAGCAGCTCGTGCGATACGACGTACAACATACCCGCTCGAATAGCTCGCCGCGTCCACAGACGACTTGTCACCATCGTTTCGAGACGGACCCGAATCGTCCCCACGAATAACGGCAAGGGTACCTGCGCCACCCGCTGCAGCAGAATAAAGGTTAGCCATGACAGACCTCCCGCGCACCAAGCTGCAACTCACAAATCTCTCGATAGATGAGGCAGGACTTCAGCAGCTCGTCATGAGTTCCCAAGCCACAGCATCGCCCGTGGTCAAGGACGAGAATTTCATCTGCTTCCATGAGAGAGCTTATCCGTTGACTAATGATTACATACGAGACGTTCTGTCGCTTACTTGACCGAGCGCCGTGATACAAGGCTTGGCGAAGGGCGGCATCGGTTGCATAGTCAAGAGCACTCGTGGCATCGTCTAAAACAACAAGACGCGCATCGCCCACAAGCGCACGAGCAATGCAAAGACGCTGTCGCTGGCCTCCCGAGAAGTTCTTACCATGGGCTTCAACAGGTGCATCGAGCTGAAGTTCGAGTGCCCGTACAAAGTCTGCCGCCTGAGCGTCACGAAGCGCCTGCCAGAGTTCCTCGTCTGTTGCGTGCACATCTCGCCAACACAGATTGGAGCGAATAGTGCCGCTCACCAGCGACGATTCTTGCGGAACAAAACTCACCCACGCACTGCGCTTTTGCTCGCTGAGCTCTTCAGTGGGTACACCGCAGATAGAAAGTATGCCTGAGCTCGGTTGATAGAGACCAGCGATAAGTCCCGTGAGAGCAGATTTTCCTGAGCCAGTTCCTCCAATGACACCGAGCGTGTGCCCTGCTTCGAGCGTAAGCGACACCTTGTCGATTGCTGGTTTTTGTGCGCCAGCAAACGAAAAGCTGAGCTTGTCGAGCACGAGAGTTGGTAGTGCAGCGTTTTGTGTGGCTGGTGTTGCTGAGTTTTGTGTCGGGAGTGGTGCAGGATTGTGTGTTGGCAGTAATACGGAGTTTTGCGTTGGAATTGTTGCGGCATTTGGTGGTGCAGCGTTTTGTGTTGGGAGCACCGCCAATCCTGCGCCTTGTACCTGCGCAGGAACCTGCAACACCTCCAAGATACGCACGCTCGACGTATGAGCACGCATGAGCACCATGACAAGGCTTGCCAAAAACGCAATGGAGCTCAGAGCTTGCGTCATATAGCTCACAAAAGCTACTACCTCGCCCGTGGTCAAACTCCCCTCATACACGCGACGTCCACCCAGAACAACAATGGCGATAAGCCCCACGCCCATAGCCACAAAACTCGCTGGATTCAACAAGGCAGAAATCCGTCCCTGCAAAACACTCATACGAGCCTGAGTGTGTGTTGCCTCATCAAAGCGAGCACGTTCGAAAGCATCCTTTCGAAAAGCTCGGATAGTGCGAACACCACTCAATGACTCGCGCATGAGCAGAGAAAGCCGATCAAGTCCTGCTTGCATCTTCATAAGCAACGGAACACTCACCCTCATAACAAAGACAAGAGCCACAACAACAACCGGCAAGCAAATGGCAAAAACGACGCCCATCTGTCGGTCGATTGACACGGCTGCAATGATGGAGCCCACCACAAGTACAGGCCACCGCGTGACCTGCCTCAAGGTCAGCGCAATTGCAAGCTGAACTTGGTTAACATCGGCAGTTGTTCTCGTGAGCAGCGACGAAGCCCCAAAGCGATCCACCTGTTCTGGTGAGAGCCGTAAAGAAGCCTCATAGATGGCATCTCTGAGCTTGGTTCCAACACCTTGGCTTACACCTGCAGCCAGATATTGGCACACGAGGGTTGACGCATACGATGCAAGCGCAAAGCCAATGAGAACAGCCGCAAACCCTCCCATCTGCGCAAATCCTGCGCCAGCTTGTGCAGCATCAATCATTGCCGCCACAACAAAGGGTGTCAGCAGCTCAAATACAACCTCAATCATTTTTGTGAGGACGGCAACCAACGAGCACACACGATAGCCCGCCAAAAAACGACGCAAAAGCTCAACCATCATAACCCGAGTTTCTCAGCAAGCTCAAGCCATTCAAGCTCGAGCTCATCTTTGAGCTCACGTGCTGCATCAAGAGCAGCTTGTGCCGCAAGAAGGCCTTCATAGTCGCTCGGGTCGACCGCCTGAAACTCAAGCTCGAGCCGCTCGATATCGCTCTCGTTCTTTTCAAGGCGCCGACCGAGAGAATCAAAGCGGCGTTTGCACTCTCGCCGCTCACTATTAGTCATCTGTGAAGTCACAGAGCCGGCAGCGTGAGTGCCAGCTTCTACCGAGGCTACGGCTTCCTTTTCTGGCGAGAAAACACGAGCTTTGCCCCCAGATTTTTTCTGTGCGCTGTCCTCTTTGAGCAGGCGTAAGAACTCATCAACTCCGCCCGGCAAATGCCGCAGCTGTCCTGCGATAAGGGCAAACTGATCATCGGTCACGCGCTCCATGAGGTAGCGGTCGTGCGTCACCAAAAAGAGTGTTCCGGGCCAACTGTCGAGCAGGTCTTCCATGGCAGCAAGCATGTCGGTATCAAGATCGTTTCCCGGCTCGTCCAACACCAGTACGTTTGGCTCTTCAAGAAGCACGCACATGAGAGCAAGGCGTCTGAGCTGACCGCCCGACAAATCACCAATGAAACTCATGAGCTCAGATGTCTCAAAGCCAAGGCGCTCAAGCAAGCGCTCGGGGCTCAGCTCCTTGCCGTCCATCACATAAGAACTCTTGTAGCGCGCCAAAAGCTCGCGCACCCGCCAGTCTGTGCGGTCTGCCAGCGAATCGAGTCCTTGGCTCATCATGCCAAAACGCACGGACTTACCAATTTTGACATGACCGCTATCTGGGCTTTGTGCCCCGGTAATAATGCGCAGCAAAGTTGACTTGCCAGCCCCGTTAGCTCCTAAGATACCGTAGCGATCACCCGGCCCCACCAGCCAGTCGACCTTATCGAGCACAGCCTCAGCATCATCGGCGCCATACGTCACGCTCACCGACTTCATCTCAACCACTTGTTTTCCCAAACGAGACACAGCAGCCCGCTTGAGCTCAATGGGGTTTCTCATGGGTGGCACGTCTGCAATAAGTGCCTGCGCTTCTGCAATACGAAACTTGGGCTTGCTGGTGCGTGCTTGAGCACCTCGGCTTAACCACGCGAGTTCTTTTCGAAGCATGTTTTGTCGCTTGACCTCAGCTGCACGCGCCTGTTGTTCTCGCTCAAGGCGCTGCTGAATATAGGCAGAAAAGCCACCTTCAAAAGCGTCAACGCGCCCATCATGGACTTCCCACGTGAGCTCACATACCTCATCGAGAAACCAACGGTCGTGCGTAACACACACAATAGCGCCTGTACCTGCAGGATATCTCGTCTTGAGATGTTCTGCCAGCCATACGATTGCAGGCATATCGAGATG
Source organism: Atopobiaceae bacterium (assembly GCA_017459605.1). GTDB lineage: Bacteria > Actinomycetota > Coriobacteriia > Coriobacteriales > Atopobiaceae > RGIG4373. Next base: position 11,543 of record JAFUCQ010000038.1, on the reverse strand, counting down.
GTTTGTCGGCTCGTCGAGCATGAGCACGTCCCACGAACCAACCAACAGGCGCGTGAGGTCAACTCGCCTGCGCTGTCCGCCCGAAAGTATCCCCACGGGGCCTTCCCAATCAAGATCAGATATCAGCGCCTCGATAATCCGGCGCGTTTGCGCATCAGATGCCCAGTCGTGAGTGGGACGGTCTCCTACCACTGCCTCTCGAATGCTCATGGCATCATCGAGCTCGTCTCGCTGGGTGAGAAGTCCTACCGAGACATTCCCGCGCCTCACCACGCGACCAGAATCGCTCTCGAGCGCACCCGACAAAATCTCAAGCAGGGTTGTTTTGCCTCCACCGTTTTTGCCAACAATACCTATGCGCTCGCCCTCGTTGATGCCAATGCTTACATCAGAGAGTACCTTCTTACCCGGCCATTCTTGGCTGATTGCCTCTGCTCCAATAAGAATTTGTGGCATAGGTCGTGCGTCCTTGCTATTCCGTAACACCCATAAGCTCGGCGAGCTTTTCTACGATGCTGTAAGCTACATCATCTTTGCTCATCAACTCGAGCTCACGGCTATCGTTGGCAGTCACAAACACCACGCGATTGGTGTCAGAGCCAAAGGTTGACTCAGCCTGAGAGACGTCGTTTGCCACAATCATGTCGCAGCCCTTGCGCTCAAGCTTGGCTCGTCCATTCTCAACAGCATTTTCTGTCTCTGCCGCAAAACCAACAACAACACGCTCACCTTTGCTCTTGCTCAGCGTTGCCAAAATGTCAGGGTTTTCTACAAGCTCGACGCTTTCAAGTCGGCGCTTGTCTTTTTTGAGCTTGGAATCCGCAGCTTCTTTTGGACGATAATCAGCAACCGCAGCAGCACAAATGGCAGCATCTGCAGACTCAAAGGCAGCGACACTTGCCTCATACATGTCTCGAGCCGACACAACCGGCACAAGCTCAACACCTGTTGGTGCATCCAGTGCCACCGGGCCGCTCACCAGCACAACCTCTGCGCCGTGCTGCACAAGAGCCCGAGCAATGGCATAGCCCATCTTGCCCGAAGACGCATTCGAGATGTAGCGCACCGGATCAATCGCCTCATGCGTAGGGCCTGCAGTTACCACCACGCGCTTACCGCGCAAAAGGTCTGAGCCACGAAGCAGCCTCAGCGCTTCGGCAACAATGTCGTCGACCGCAGGAAGCTTTCCTGTGCCCACGTCACCGCAGATAAGACGTCCCGAATCTGGCGTCAAGACATGGATACCGCGCTCAAGGAGGGTACGGTAGTTCGCTTGAGTAGCAGGGTTTGCCCACATGCGCGTGTTCATAGCAGGCGTCATCAAAACCGGGCTGTCAGCTGCAAGCAACGCGGTTGTAAGCACGTCGTCGCCAATGCCAGCGCAGGCCTTTGCCATGATGTCTGTTGTACAAGGGCACACAATAAAGAGGTCTGCCCAACTTGTGAGTTGCAAATGCGGCGAGGGAGAAAAAGGACTGTCAAAAACATCTGTGGTCACCGGCTCTCCGGTAAGGCCCTCGAGCAGGTCTTTTCCCACAAAGTGCTGTGCGTTGGGAGACAAAATGGCGCGCACATCACACCCCGCCTTTTGCAGCCCGCGAATCACTTCGCACGCTTTGTAGGCAGCAATTCCTGCACTAATACCAATGAGAACATGCTCGTGTTGTGCTGACTTATCCTGCTCCATGGTTCTTCTCCCTTACACCGTCTCGTCAAGGGCTGTCCGGCTAAACACGAGCATACGCCGACAATACGGACACTCCCCTATCTCACCCTGCGTCTTTTTGAGGTCTGCCATAGAACTCGGCTGGAGCGCCACGCGACAAATACTTGGCTTGTTTGCCGTGAGCGTTTCTACCGCAAGTCCGCTAAAACGCTTGCACGCTGCATCATAGCGGGCGAGAACCTCAGCAGACAGGTCGTTTACCAAGTTCTTTCTGTCGTGCGTTAAGGCATCAGCCATCGACTTAATGCGCGCTATCTCTTGTTTGTACTGCTCGGTTGTTTGTTCTTCTTCTTGGATGAGGCGCTCACTCATCTGCTGGGCTTGCGCAAGGGAACCCTCAACTTTTTCGAGCTCATCGAGCAGGCCCTTGGTCTCAAAATCAACCTTTTCGAGCTTTTTTGCAAGGGTCGAAAGCTGCTTTTCTAAATCTTGAACGTGGCGATAATTACCTTCGGCTTCTTGAACCTTATCCTGCGTTTCATCAACGAGACGCTCGAAATTCTTTCGCGAAGCATCTTTGTCTTCAAGATCCATGTCGATATCTTTTTTCTTGCCTACGAGCTTGGTGAGCTGCTGGGCGAGCTTTTTCTTGGCGCCCTTGATGTGCTCAAGCTTTTCCTTTTGAGGAAGGCTTGCAAGTTCTCGCTTGAGCTTCATGAGATCAAGGTCAAGCTCTTGCAAACGAACTAACGCTGTGGCCTCACTCATGACCATTCCTCCGTTCTCAAACTGCCACATATCCATGGCAGTACCATATCCCGCTTGATGATGTTTTCAGTATAACCCTCACGCAGCCACTCGTTAGCGAAGCGACTGAACCACCTTTGTCAGCGCTTCAACAAAGACGTCGAGTTCGCTGGCTGACACCCGCTCATCAAAGGAAATGCGAAGTGCCCCAAACGCCTCATCTTTGGTCAAGCCCATGGCACTCAAGACATGGCTTGGTTCAAGTGAGCCACTTGCACACGCAGACCCTGCAGATACCCCAAAGCCGCACTCATCGAGACGCACAATGAGAGACTCGCTCTCGAGGCCCGGTGCAACCACACTAACGGTTCCGGGTAAGCGCTCAACAGCTGAGTCGAGCGGACTCGTTGCTTTGAAGCCAAGATATGGCGAGCAGAGCGCCTCATACAGCTTGTCCGAGTTCTCGCGTGTGTGACGATAATGCTCGTCAAAGTTATCCATATACGCACGAGCTGCTGCATACATGGCTACAGCAGAGGCAACATCTTGGGTGCCTGAACGTCGCGCACCCTCTTGGCCTCCCCCATGAGATCGTGTGATAAAGGGTTTTCGTGCACGGAGCATAAGAGCACCGATACCGCGCGGACCACCAAACTTGTGAGCAGCAAAACTAGCCGCATCAACCGCTGAGAGGTCAAGAGAGCTGTGACAAAAGCTCTGTACGGCATCGCTGTGAAAGAGAGCTCCTACCTCATGGGTGGCTTCTGCCAAGTCCGAGATGGGCTGTATGATACCCGTCTCGTTGTTAGCACTCATGACACTCACCACGGCAACCTCATGAGAGAGTTGCTCAGAGAGCGCCTCAGCACTCACCACCCCTGCCCTGTTTGGTTTTACCAAACGAACGTTAAACGATAAGGCACGAAGCTCTGAGGCACATTCCAACACGGACTCGTGCTCGATTGCAGACAACACAACCGTATTGCGCGACGAATCGGCTTGGCGCATCCCACGAGCAAGGCCTAAGATTGCCAGATTGTTTGATTCGGTGCCTCCCGAGGTAAATACCAGCTCAGAGGGCCTCAGACTCTCATCAATGAGGTGAGCAAGCCCTGAGCGAGCAGCCTCGAGGGCAGAAGCCGCAAGGCGACCCGGTGAGTGAAGCGAGTTGGGATTGGCGCCTGCATAGGAGCGGTCTAAAAACTCCTCATAGGCAGCTCGTGCCTCGGAGCGAAGGGGCGCTGATGCAGCATAATCAAGATAGGTATAGCTCTCAGACATGCTACTTACACTCCACGCACCAAGCCAGATTGGGCTGCACGACGAAGCTCCTCAATAGCAGCTGCTCTATCTTCAGCACCATAAACAGCACTTCCCGCCACCAACACATCAGCTCCTGCTGCCACAAGCGCCGCTGCATTGTTTTTGGTAACTCCACCATCAACCTCGATGAGCGGACACACGCCCTTTCTGCGACACAGGGCTCGAAGCTCTTCTACCTTGTCAATCGTCGACTCGATGAAAGCTTGTCCACCATAGCCCGGATTGACCGACATGAGCAAAACCATATCAAGCTCGCCAATGATAGCCTCAAGCATGTTCACTGGCGTGGCTGGATTGAGCGTCATGGTTGCCTTTGCACCTGCATCGTGGATGTGACTTACGATGCGATGAGCATGGATGGCTGCCTCTTGGTGAAAGCCAAGGTAGTCTGCTCCTGCTGTGAGATAATCCCCCACACGATCATCAGGATTTGAAATCATGAGGTGAACATCAAGCGGAAGCTCCGTGCTTCTTTTTGCAGCCTCTACCACAACGGGACCAAAGCTCACAGGTGGTACAAAATGGCCGTCCATCACATCAACATGCACCCAATCTGCCGTTGAGATGGAATCAATATCTTCTCCCAGTTTGCAAAAATCAGCAGACAAAATTGATGGTGCAATGAGAATCTCGCGGTCTAACAGCACGAGCACATCCTTTCATCGTGACAACAAAAGCACACACGACAACGAGCTTGCAAGCGAGATGCCCGCAAGCAAACTCAAACTCATCTGACAGCGCACTATTTCTTCGCAAACGAGAAGGGCTTTTCTTCTCGACGCATGAGCCTTCCAATGTTTTCTCGATGAGCCCACAATACCAAGGCAGCAACGCCAATCAGAGGCAGAAGCGACCAGAAATCTCTCACACCTGCAATAAGCAGGGCAAAGATGGGAAGCGAAATTGCGGCACAACAAGAACCCAGCGAGACGAGACGCGTAGGAATTACCATAACGATAAAGACAGCAAGCATGGCAAGCGCCATGAGCCAATGATAGGCAAGTCCTGCTCCAAGACCTACTGCAATACCTTTGCCACCCTTAAATCCCAAAAAGATTGAGAACACGTGGCCTAAAACCGCTGCGAGATAAATGTAGCCGCCCGCCCACGCAAGCGAGCCGCCGCCGCGCACGGCAGACATATCGCCACCAGCTGCAAAGTGAGCAACCAGCCAGACGCCTACAATCTCTGCGACAAAGCCTTTAATCACATCGAGAAGCAAGGTCATGCCCGCAGGCCCGATGCCCAAAATGCGACCAACGTTGGTGCTTCCAATGTTTCCTGAGCCTTCTTTACGAACATCAATGCCGTGCCTTCGAGCAACGACCAAACCAAAGGGAATGCCGCACAGCAGGTATGCAAGTGCACAAGAAAGGCCTGTCCAGAGAAACGCTTGTGAATCGATGCCCATGTTAGTCCTTCTTCCTAAACTTGAGACGTATGGGAGTGCCTGCTAAGTCAAAACTCTCACGCCAGCGATTCTCGAGGTAGCGCTGGTAGTTGTCATCAACGATATCGGGATGGTTGCAAAAGAAACTAAACTCAGGTGGCTTGGTGCCCGTTTGTGTCACGTAATGCACTTTGAGGCGACGCTTGCCATCTGAGATGCTGTGTCCGCTCTCACGAATCTGCGAGAGCACGTCGTTCAGGCGTGAGGTAGAAATCTTGGTTGCATGTGCGTGTGCGACCTGATCGATAAGGCCATAGATTTTCTCAAGTGAGCGCCCCGTTAGAGCCGAGATTCTCAAAATCGGAGCCCATCCCGCAAAGGGAAGACGCCGCACGATTGTCTCCTCAACATTTTGACGCGCTTCTTCTGTGGTAAGCAAATCCCACTTGTTGAGCAAGACCACCATGGCACATCCGCGCTCAATTGCCATGCCGGCTACCTTTTGGTCTTGCTCGGTTACACCTTCAGAGGCATCAACCACAAGCAAGCACACATCGGCCTCGTCGATGGCACGAAGACCGCGCACCATGCTGTAATACTCAATGTTTTCGTGGACAACGCTCTTTTTTCGCATGCCGGCAGTGTCAATGAGGCGATAGTCTCTGCCCTCGTGACTCACCACAATGTCGAGAGAATCGCGGGTGGTACCAGCAATCTCGCTCACAATGGAGCGCTGCGTGCCAGAAATCTTGTTGATGAGCGACGACTTACCAACGTTTGGCCGCCCGATAATGGCCACACCCAAGGTATTCTCATTGGCATGAGCGGGCTCTGACGGCTCAGGGAGAACCGCAATTATCTCATCGAGCAAATCTCCCGTGCCATGGCCATGCAGGGCCGACACCGGACGCGGGTCGCCTAAGCCAAGAGCAAAGAACTCCCACACGCGCTCTTCTCCATGAGAGGGCTCATCTTGTTTGTTGACACAGAGAAAGACAGGCTTGCCGCTCCGGCGCAAAATACGCGCCACCGTCTCGTCTTCCTCGGTGATGCCCGTCATGCCATCAACAATGAAAATGATGGCATCTGCCTCAGCGCAAGCAGCAATGGCTTGGTCTCTGATGGGCATTGCAAAGCTGTCTTCGCTGTTAATAGACTCAATGCCGCCTGTATCGACCAGTATAAAATCGGTACCTGACCAATCGGCATCATGATACGAACGGTCTCGAGTAACACCGCGAGACTCGTGCACAATGGCAGCATTTGTTTGGGCAATCCTGTTTACCATGGTCGACTTGCCCACATTTGGTCTGCCTACAACAGCCACAATAGGTTTTGTCATACTCCTCCTCAATCCAGCTAAAATTGTAGCCCTAAACAGGACGAGACAGGTAAGAAAAGCTGAGCTATTGCTCACATTGAAATGAAGCTGTTGCATAAGCAATTAAGCAGCGCTTCTGGGGTGGGCAAACTAAGCGCCGTTGTGGCCCCACGAGAAGCAAGTTCATGTTTGATGGCGTCCAAGCTCACACCGTCTAAGGTGAGCATATCTGAGTTAAACATGACGTCGGGAAGTATCACCACATGATTCTCGAGCTCATCAGGCAGTTGTGCGAACAAGTCTTGAGCCACAATCAAGCCCGTCACGTTAACGTTGCCACCAAAGAAGTCATTTTTAATGGGATAGGCTCGTGCCCACTCAGACAGACCAAGACTCTCGACAAAGCACTCAAATACCGTAAGCGCTGCATAGCCACATACCAAAAGAAGTTGAGACGAACTGCTGCTCAGCGCATCAACAAGCTCATCTATCTGATCTTTTTTGTTTTGTGTCGTATCGGTGAGCTCATCGAGAAAACTCCTGAGCATGCCAATGCCGTCGTAGAACTGTGGGTAGCCATCATAAAACTCAGCCGCAGGTGGGTCTGCTTGCGCTGCAAGATAAAACTCATCCGAGAGCTGAAAACGAGTAAGTCCGGTGCGCTCTCGAGAGCGCTGCTGATAGGGCTGGATAATCTCAAGCACTTCTCGAGCACGTTCGGGCATCTCAGAGAAGGAGCGCTCAAAACGCTTGGTGTGTTTGGTATAGCCGAGAGGAACTATCGCAAGCGAGCTAATGGCGGGGCGTGCCTCGATCCAGTCAAGGGTGTGCCTGAGTTCATCTCCATCATTGATGTCAGGACACAGGACAATCTGTGCATGAATTTCAATACCTGCAGCTATGAGCTGCTCGAGCCCCTCTATGCCACGTGCCTCCTTGGCGCCAATCATGCGGCGGCGAGCCTCAGGACTGATGGCATGAAGCGACACATTCATCGGCTCAAGCTTGAGATTACAAATTCGCTCAACATCCCTATCATCGAGGTTGGTCAACGTGACAAAGTTTCCCTGCAAAAACGACAGGCGATAGTCATCGTCTCGAAGATACAAAGAATCTCGCATGTGCGCAGGAAGCATCGCCATAAAACAAAAAACACAGGCATTTTTGCAGGTCATGATTCCGTCAAACAACACGTCTTCAAACTCGATACCCCAGTCTTGGCCAAAGTCTCGCTCAAGCAGCGTCTCGGTTGTTGTGTCATCTCGCGGGTCAAAGACCTCAAGCGCAAGCGTGGGGCCATCTGAGTGCCACATCCAGTCGATAAGATCACGCGGAACCATGCCCTCAACGCGCTCGATACGCATACCCGGCTCAATACCTGCCGCCCATGCAGGGCTGCCATCTTCTACTGATGCCACCCATGCGCCTAATCGAGGTGCTACCGAGGGGGCGTAATCTGCGCGTTCAAAATCACTCACGCTTCAGCATCTCCAAGAAGGACTTCGAGCTCTTCTTGCAACTCTTCGAGCTGTGACTGCGGGGTTGAGGCGCCGGCGGTAATGCCTATGCTTTGAGCTCCTGAGAACCACGCAGGGTCGAGCTCATCGGGGCCTTCAAGTTGATACGTTTTGGGATTGATCTCTGTGCAGAGAGCCGTGAGCCGGCAGGTGTTAGCTGAGTGAAAACCTCCCAAGACCAACATCACATCAACCTGAGCAGCAAGCTCAATTGCTCCCGCTTGATGTTTGGTTGTAGCAGCGCAGATGGTGTTATGAAACTCAACATCGAAGCCTCGTGCCTGAAGCGCTGAGATGACCTCTTCGACACATTCAATCGATTGGGTAGTTTGAGCTATAACGGCAATCGGCCCAGAAATAGTGAGCCCGTCCACCTCATCTGCAGAGCCAAGCACAACAGCCGAGGGCGCATGCCCGCAAATACCCTCAACCTCAGCGTGTCCTGCATCTCCCACCAAAACTACCTGATATCCTTGCAACTCGAGCGAGTGAGCAAGGTCTTGGACTCGTTTTACAAAAGGACAGGTCGCATCCACAAGAATGAGTCCTCGCTCGGTAGCCAAAGCCAGCTCATGGGGAGTCACCCCGTGAGCACGAACTACGAGTTTGGAGCCCTCAGGAAGCTCTTCGAGCTGTCCCTGCCGAATGCCGCGAAGCGCAAGAGCATCAACCACACGCTTGTTGTGTACCACAGGCCCCATGGTAAAGATTCCTCGCGGAGCAACGTGCGCCTCATCGAGCGCAAGCGAAATTGCTCGCTCAACACCAAAACAGGCTCCTGCATCTTTTGCAATGATTATCTGTGGCACAACTACTCCTTACCGGGGTGTCCGTGTCTCAACTACTGCGCGTTACTGTCCTTTGCCTCAACTACTGCGTGTTGCTGTCCTTATCTCAACTACTCTTTACCGGGATGTTCTTGTCTCAGTTCATCGCGAAGCTCATACACTCGCTTCATCGAGACCTCTTCAATCTCTTTGATACGAGCTTTGCGCTTCTTTTCGCGAAGAGACTCTGATGTTATGGGATCTCCTGCCTTGCTGTACACCGTGATAAAGCGCTTAAAGTGGCTTCCTTCAGGTGTAATCTGTCGCGCACCCACAATAGCCATGGGCAAAACATCGGCTTTTGCAAGCTGCGCGATAAGAGCAAAGCCGCCATGAATCTCGACGGGCTGCTCGTCTGAGCGAATGCGCGTGCCCTCAGGAAACACGAGTACGTATTCTCCGCGCTCAACGGCACGTTGGGCACGACGCACGGCTTTTAAGTCTGCAGAACCGCGAACCACAGGAATGGCACCAACGTGAGCAAAAAACCAGCTCACAATAGGTGACTTGTCAAACTCCTTTTTGTACATGGGGCGCACACGCTTGTGGTGATACCACCCGCTTACCGCCACCACCACCGGATCGAGCATCGACACGTGATTCATTACAATGACGCCGCCTCGGCCACCACGACCTTCGTGAGTCCAAAACTTGTTACCGTCTTCAAGGCGCCAGCGCCAAAACAGCTTTGAGAAAAAACCTACAACGCAGATGATAAACCCGTAAAGCAGCCGACTTGGCCACGGGTGTTCGCGCATGGAGTTTTCGTAGTAGCGCTCAAACTTTGCATCTTGCTCTTTTGCCTGAGCCTCAACTGCCTCTTCTCGAGCAGCGGCTTCATCTGCCTCGGCACGCTTTTGAGCCTCAAGTGCCTCGGCCTGCTCGGCCTCAAGGCGCTCTTTTTCCTCACGCTCAGCACGCTCTTGCGCCTCACGTTCTTCTCGCTCGGCAATTCTTACGCGAGCTTCGGCTATGAGCTCAGAGATCTGCTCAACCTCTTGTTCTACCGTAAGATTTGACGAATCGATATGTACCGCGTCTTCTGCGGGCTTTAAGGGCGAGGCCTCGCGGCTCGAATCCAGCTCGTCGCGGCGCTTGAGCGATTGCAAAACCTCGCGCTCGGTAGCAGGATCTGCCTTGACCTCATGGCCGGTTGCTGCATTTCCTCCTGCCTGCTGAATAGCACGACGGCGCGCACGTGCAGCAACATCGGCCGTGAGAAACACCTTGACATCGGCGTTGGGAAAAACAGCCGTCCCAATGTCTCGCCCCTCTGCTACCACATCGTGGTCTGCAGAAAGCTCACGCTGGCGAGCAACCATAATCTCGCGAAGCTCGGGATAGGACGAAACGCGCGACACCTTTGAGTCAACCATGGGTGTGCGAATCTGACGCGTCACGTCTTTGCCGTCGATAAGAACACGGGGTTGTCCCCCCTCGACTGGCTCGAAGCTTATCTCAGACTCGCGCGCCAGCTGAGTGACCGCCTCTTCATCCATGTAGTCGATACCTGAGGATACCGCCTTCCACGTAACCGCACGATACATCGCGCCGGTGTCGAGATAGGTAAGCCCCTCTTTATCTGCAACTGCCTTGGCAACGGTTGATTTGCCGGAGCCCGCAGGGCCGTCTATAGCAACGATCATGTGTGATCTCCTCTAGTAACTAAGGCTTGAATCTGCTGCTTTTCATCTGCTGTGAGCAAACGCCATCGTCCTTGTGTGATTCCTTTAAGCATAACAGGTCCAAAGCTATCACGATGGAGGGCAACGACAGGATGTCCCACCTCCATGAGCATACGCTTCACTTGGCGCTTGCGTCCCTCTCTCAGTGATAAACCCACAACTGAATTTTTTGGCGGAAGCCCGTTGGGTACAACGGGATGAGCCATCTCGGAGTGTGGATCGAGCTTTTCTACGTTTTCTGCACCCGCACACGGTCCATCATCAAGAACAAGACCGTGGCGCAAACGCTCAAGCTCAGCCTCTGAAATCTTACCCTTCACCTGAGCAACATAGTGTTTTTCAACATGGCGAGATGGGTGCAACAGGGCATTTCCTGCCTCTCCATCGGTGGTAAACAACAGCGCACCGGTGGTATCACAGTCGAGACGACCTACCGGGAAAAGCCCCGGGTAGAGCTGTGTTGGCACAAGCTCTGCTACACAAGGTCGCCCGTAGGGATCGCTCATGGTTGTGAGATAGCCTGCCGGCTTGTGGAGCACCAGATAGACAGGGCCTGTCGCCAGTGTGACTTCTCTGCCATCAACCGTAACGGTGTCGATGAGCGGATCTACTTTGCTACCGAGCTCTGTGACAACTTCTCCGTTTACACAAACCCGACCAGCCGTCATGAGGTTTTCAGAGCCGCGGCGACTTGCAACCCCAGCTCGAGACAAAAACTTTTGCAGACGCATGGGGACAATGCGCGGACTTTCTTGAGGCGACGAGGCCTCATCATGCGCCATCGACACTCCCCTCGTCGGCAGAACCTACGGTCCAGTCTTCATCTAGGTCATACGAATCAGAAGATGGGGATAAGAGCTCGCGTTCCTCATCAATATCATCGGCGCTTTCTTCTACCGACTGAGCGATTGAGCGACCACTCAAGCGCTCGCGAATAAAGCGACGAGACTCCTCGTCGGGTGCAAAGTCTTCAAGCGGCGGCAGGTCTGCGGTTGAGCGAAGACCAAAGTGCTCAAGGAAGGTATTGGTAGTGCCGTACAAAAGGGCTCGTCCATGCTCTTTGTCTT
>JAFUCQ010000004.1 GCA_017459605.1 Atopobiaceae bacterium | reverse complement strand
GCTTAGCTCTGGTTTTGTTCGCTCTTGCATGGCGTTAGCTCCTTTCTCCAATGAGAGACGAGCTTGCTGAGAATCCCGTCAAGTTGCACTGTTTCTTCTGTGTTCAGACAGCTCAAAACCTCGTGCTCAAAGGCGTTTCTTTCTTGGATAGTTTGAGTTGCGCGATCTGATCCGTCTGCGGTGATTTCAATGTTGAGTTTGCGTCGATCGTTTGGATCGGGGGTACGTGTGATAAGCCCTTCCGTCTCTAAGCGACTCAGTGTCTCTGAAAGAGCGGCTGAGCTAACACCAAAATACTCTTGGAGTTCTCGCTGGCTTTTGGGGCCCTCTTTTTCGAGACGGATGAGAATGGGGACTTGTCCACCACGACCACCGTGGTTGAAATGCAAGAAGCGACCGCATGAGGCAAGGTTCCACAAGATACGCTTTTCTCGTGGCCAGTCTTCAAGCGGAGGCTTGATGTCTGCGCAATGGTGCATAACACTCCAATGAAGTAGGGTGTGGCTTGTGAGAGGGGAGCCACAAAATACAACGACGAAAAGTCTATCACGGATGTGATAAAACGCAAGGGACCTAGCGATTATTGTGAAAAGGCATACAACTGGCATGCAACCGGGATACAACTGGCATACAACGAGCTGGGCTACGGGTGAAATGCCAGAGCATAAACGGGGCATGTAGCTGCAGATATGAAAAATACACAAGTACCTGATGAAATAGTCGTATCAAAGCGAGCAGAGTGGGTAAGAGGCTTGTGAGCACCTACAAAAGGAGGTTCGCATGGCTCAAACCGACAAGAACACACACAATCAGGATGTCTCTGGCAACCCCTGTCAAGATTCCTACAACGACTATCAGGATGTCTCTGGCAACCCCTGTCAAGATCCCTACAACGGCTATCAGGATGCCTCTGGGAGCTTTGCTCAAGACCGCTACAACGGCGAAGCAGATCTCACATACGTTCGCCCTACAACAGTGATGCAGCGTGAAGAATTAAACAAGCTCGACCAGAAACAGGAACCCCTTGAGGCAGTTCCAAGCCCTCCAGCGCAGCCGTGGATAAAACCTGCGCGCACATTTCCTCTTCGCAAGGGAACCCTTGCTGCTGCAGTTCTCCTTGTGCTGCTTGTGGTTGCAGGAGTTGCTCTTGCCCGCTCACCTCGGCTTCCTGAGTTGGGACTTCCAAACTTCGATAGCATAGCCGCTCTTTTGAGAGGGGAGCAAACTACCTTAGAATCTCGGGATGCACAGGGTGCGCTGGTGGATGAGGCGCCGGATAGTGCACAAGATACAGACGACTCAGCCTCCGCTGGGCCACAAGCACCGCGAGGCACAGAAAACAATGGATTCACAGGAACTGATGAAAAATCATCTGACTCGAGTCAGATGCCAAAAGATGACTCTGAAGCCGAAGTGCGCGATACGACACCTGACGACTCATATGAAAGAGATTATCCCCACAACAATTCAGACGCAGCTCAGGAAGATTTCCCACGAAGCAGCGAAAACGCCTATGATAACGAGCTTTTGGATGAGTATGAGCAAGAGCTTGATGAACTGCTGAGATACTTGAGTCCTGAGGCTGAGGCTGAGGATGGCGCGTATAGTTCTCGGGGTTGGCAAGATAGCCGTCGTGGTTATGGTCGCGGTTCCGAAGGCTCCGACTCCAGAGGCTACGACTCCAAAGGCTCCGGCTCCGAAGGCTCCGGCTCCAGTGACAACTACAGCAATGGCTATAACTACAACTATGACGACAGTTTTAGCCTGCGTGAGCTCGAAGAACTCTATGGTTTGCTTGAGCAACTCTATTCAGACTCATACGGACAAACGTATGGACAATCAAGTCAGGGCTACGCCACTGCCTAAACCGCAGCTTACCACTCGTGAGCAGCACGAGAGAAGACAGTAGCTTGATTATCCAGCGGCACAGAGGTTGCAGCGCTGTCTCGGCACCGCTGCAACGTTGTTTAGGCGCCGCGGAGTTTCTCGGCAATTCCATCCAGTACGATGGGCAAGAAATAGCGCGCCTGTTTTTTCCACCAGTACCAATCATGGCTAACGTCAAAGCCCCACCAGTCACACCACGCCTCTACGCCCAAGCGCCGAAACGACTCCTCAATACTGTGCAACGAGTTGACGGCGTTGTCTTCCCACGCGCCTTGGCCAACACAAAAGACCATGTCGCGATTGTTGTAGATATCCACGTATTCATGGTCTTCAGGCATGTTTCCCAGAAAGTGAACAGGGGAGTTTTCGTAGAGAATGCCGTTCATCCATCCACCGAAGTAATAGCTCGCATCATAGATGCCCGACAAACAGATGCACGCTTGGAAGAGCTCGGGACGCCTCAGAAACATGATGGCCGCATGACTGGCTCCCAAGGCACACCCCATCGTAATGGGGAGAAGCTCGGTCGTAGTGTAGTCATGAATCTCATCGAGCAGCTCATCGACAACAAAATGATAGTACGCTTCGATTATCTCTGAGCGATGCTCAGGATCTTCAGAGCTGCTGGTCCAGCCGTCAGCATCTACTGAGTCAACGCAAAAGAGTTGAACCAAGCCCTCATCGATAAAATCAGCGAGCGTCTCTATCATGCCAAACTCTTCAAACTGGTTTGCCATGGCATTCTGAGTGGGAAAAACAAGAATGGGGTAACCTTCGCAGCTTCCGTAGATGCGCACGTTCATGTCTCTGCCCAAATAGTTACTCGTTAGGAGCATCTCGTCTTTTCTCATACCATCAGCCTCACTTAGCTTGCAGACTGTTCAATCCTCATCGAAATCATAGCAAGGCAGCATTGTTTGGATGCTGAGACTCACGTAGACGGTCGTACACAAAGCCGAGTGGATGTTGCTGTGCTTCCGGTGGTAAGGGCATCGGTCTTCACGGTGGTAAGGGCGTCGGTCTGCGCGGTGGCGCGGTGGTAAGGACGTCGGTCTGAGCGGTGGTGCATGAGACATCGAGGATGCCAGGCTTGCATTGGGGTATCGACATCAGCCCCACACTTGCGCCGGAACCACGAGAGTGATGCCACCACGCTTATGTTGACCATCGATACCGACCCCACGCTTGCATTGGGTGGATCTCTGAAATGTAATCTACACACATTTTGCTAACTATTCGGACAAATTTTTTGCGAGACCGAATAATGTGCGAAGAGTGTATGAATCGAAAATTGCAAAGTATGCACTTTAAACAATTTACTCGGACAACAAATTTTGCAGTCCGAGTAAATTGAAAAAAGTGTATGAATTGCTAAATACCGCTCTACAAAATCACGTGAGTCAGCTTGCATCACTTGGCAAACACTGCTGCGCAAACACCGCCTCAACAACGTCGCTACGCAAACACTGCTGCGCAAACACCGCCTCAACAACGTCGCCACGTAAATGCTGCTGCGCAAATGCCGGCTCAGCAACGTCGCCACGTAAATGCTGCTGCGTAAACACCGCCACGCAAAGCTCGCGATATCGTAGCGACGTTTAACCCGTACAGCCCAGCGTTTACTTCACCGTGACGTAGCTTGCAAAGCGAGCCATCTCACCCGAGAAGGCATTAGCGCGAGGACCATACACAATCACGTGCCAACCGGGGAGGTTCGACGGTGTGGGCAGGTCAACCGCAATGTTGTCTCCCGCAGGAACGTATCCGTTGGTAACCAGTGCAACATGGAAGTCTTCATTGGTAATCTTCCAGTCAGACCCCGGAATGCTTACGTCGGCACCACGCAGCACCTCAATTTCGCAGCCCATGCCTGTGCCATCTGCATTGACCACAAGGCGAGGCTCAACGTATTCAAAGGTGTAGTTGTTCAACCAAGCATCAGGAAGGCTGATGGTGTAGTAGGGGGCATCGATTGCCAGCGGACCAAGACGTGTTGCACGGGCAAGAAGAATCGCCTCAACGTCTGCGCGATTCGTGTTGTCGAGTGACAGCAAATCGATGTTTGCGTCGCGAAGCTCGGTGTACTCAGCCAAAAGCCTGTCTGCTGTCTCAACACTGACGCCGCAATCAATGGCTGCACCGTGTGCGCTTTGAAGTTCGGCATCTGTGACGGTACCTGGATTGGTAATGAGATCAACCGCGATGCGCTTCTCAGGGGTGTAGGGCTCGTCGCCACTTGCCTGATTTGGAACCTCAAGGATGATATTTTCTGAGGTAATGCGAACAAGTCCGTTGTCGGCAAACGCAGTACCTGAAGACAAGACCGCCGAATACGTGCCAGGAGCTAACTCCAAGCCGTCGCCCTCAAGGTTGACAGCAAAGGTCTCATCGACTGAGTTGCCCTGAGTGTCGGTGCCACGCACATGAATGGGAAACACTGCCTCTTTGTCAGCTTCGACACCACCAGTGATGTCAAGGCCAAGTCGAACCGCTCGCTTTTCTGCGTCTTGAGCCTGAGTTGCCTCAGAGCTCGAAGCTTCGTTTTGAGCGCTGCTCTCTTCAGAGCTCGAAGCCTCAGAACTTGCGGCAGTTGAGCTATCACTCGAATTTGAGGCAGAGCTGCTTACTTCACTTGCAGAAGACGTACTCGCACTTGTTTCAGTTTGAGTCTGAGCATTGTTACATGCTGACAAAACAAGTGCCAAAAAAACGGCGGACAATAGCGTGGCGCTTATCCGAGAAAACCTGCGCACGCTCGTGGACTCGGTACGGACTGTGCTAAGAATGGGTAGCATAGGTACTCCTTGTTATCGTGTTTGCCGTAGTAGGCCGTCCAAACAACACAAGCTATCATAGAACGAAGTACTCAATTTGTCTGTCTTCATTCTGCAGTTAGACTGAAAAAGTCAAGGTTTAGTCACAAAAAGAGGGCTACAAGCATCTCACACACAAGCTTGTAGCCCAAAATAGTCACAGAAGAAAAGAACTGAACGTCGCGCGAAGCACATTTCCAGAAGGAGATATGCGCTTGTCGACCCGCTCAAGTCCGCCAGTTCAAGCTGACCTACTCAAATACCGCCCACGCACGCACAGGCATGCCCGTGGCTCCTTCGATGCGCGGATGAGCAATGAAGATGATGGCGCCCGTTGCAGGCAGCTGATCCAAGTTGTTCATGACTTCGACCTGGAAGCGACCACTGTTGAGGATGTAGCGCTCGCAGGCAAGGTCATCGGCGGCGACTGCCTCGGGTGATGCGTCGGTATCAAAGGTTTCATGACCAATAGCTGCAATGTTTCGCTCTTCGACAAGCTTCTTGAGAACTGGCATGCACCAACCGGGAGCATGCTCGCCGCCCTCATCATCAAAGTTGTTGAGGGCGTTGTTGTCAGGCCAGCGCTTTGACCAGTCAGTGCGCAGAGCTACAAATGAACCAGCGGGAATCTCGCCGTGCTCAGCTTCAAAAGCTTCAATGTCTTCAAGACTTACGGCATACTCGGGATTCTCGGCAACCTTGTCAGAAATATCGATGACAACGAGGGGAAGTGCGAGTTGCTTGATGTCGAATGCCTCAGGTCCTGCAGCTCCCTCAATAAAGTGGTTAGGAAAGTCGATATGCGTTCCAAACTGGCCGGGGAACTTATAGGTGTGGATGCGGCAGCACAACATCTCGTTGTCGTAATCAAAAATGGTTTTGCAAAGCTCAACTGAGCCGTCGGGCATACCGCCCCAATACGGGCTCTCATTGTTGAGGGTGTGAGATAGCTCAACCCACGTGCAATCTTTGAGGGTGTCGAGGGTGTTCCATAAACTCATACGTGCCTCCTTGTAAACGTCCCATACGTACATTTAACTTATAGCGTGAAACCGCCGTCTGTGTTCGCATCAGACGTGCTTTATTCGGTAAAAGCAACGGTTCAAGGCCTCAGTTCACATGTTCTATCGTGTGACAATGAGCTGCGTGCTCCATGCAGCAAGTGCCCCATGCAGCAAGTGCTCCATGCAGCCAAGTGCCCCATGCAGCAAGTGCTCCATGCAGCAAGTGCTCCATGCAGCCAAGTGCCCCATGCAGCAAGCGCCTCATGCAGCAAGCGCCTCATGCAGCAAGTGCCCCATGCAGCAAGCGCCTCATGCAGCAAGTGCCCCATGCAGCAAGCGCCTCATGCGCATGTTACAGTTCGTCGTCGGCGTACAGGTCTTGCGGCTGTAAGGTTCCATACCCCGATTCGCTCAGATGGTCGAGCAGCCCCTCATTTTCATTGACCTTGAACACGTACACGCACCTGTCCTCAAAGCCAAAGCAATAGGCATACTCAACATTTATCCCGCTCGCGCCAATAACGTCGAGCACACCTGCCAAACCTCCGGGCACGTTGGGAACGTCGATGGCTCCAACTTTGGTGGTTGTTGCGTTATACCCGGCTTTTTGGATGGCCTCAACTGCGGCTTTGGGGCGGTCGCAAATGATGCGAACGATGCCAAATTCACTGGTATCAGCAATCATGAGCGCATGCATTTGAACATTTGCCTCACCCAAAGCACGAGCTACCGGCCCCAGCGTATTGGGCTCATTGGGAAGAAGTACCGTTACTTGATCAATCATGTTGAGACCACCCACCTTTCAAGAGAAACCACAAACGAACGAGCAGAGCAAAAACGATGCGTGCAACGAGCAGAGCAATAAACGATACACACAACGAGCAGTAAATATCACAGCACGGCGCTAGAGCCCCATGGCCTGACGACCACTTTCAAAGGCCTTGAGATTGGCGTCGATTGTGTGTGCAGGAACTTGTTCTCGAATTGCCTCCTGCCACGCCTCCTCGCTTATCTCCAACGTGCGAGACAAAGCACCCACCAAAACAACGTTGGTTGAGCGAGGGCTTCCGATGTCGCGTGCAACCTGTCCAGCATCAATCAAAACCGCGCCTAAGTCTTCGAGTCGGTCATGGATATCTGTGGGCATATCGGCAATACCAATGCTTACCGACACGGGCACAATCCGCTCATCGTTAACAATCATGCGACCGTGTGGTGCAAGCAGATGCTGAGCACGCAGGGCCTCGATGGCTTCAAAAGCAACGATAACGTCGGCATAGCCTGGGTCTGCAACCATTGATTTAACGTCATCGCCAAAGCGAACCGTGGTGTTTACCGAGCCACCACGCTGACTCATGCCGTGAATCTCACTTACCTTGACGTCATAACCAGAGCTGGTGGCGGCGTGAGCAAGGAGCTTGCCTGCCAAAATGGTGCCTTGACCGCCTACGCCTACCAGAAGGATGGTTTGTGTGTTCATACGTATTCCTCCTCTACGAAATGCAGCCAAAGGGGCAGGTCTGGGCGCATTGACCACAGCCAACGCACTGAGAACTATCAATGACAGCTCTGCCAGTCTCGTCCTTGTAAATGGCAGGACAACCAATTTGTATGCACTGACCGCAGGCACGGCAATCAACAATCTCAGGAATGGGACCGCGAGCCCTATCAATGAGCTGGCAGGGCGATTTGAAAATAACAACGCTCAGCTGACTGGTATTTTTGGTCGCCTCAGATAAAGCAGTACGCACAGCTTTCATATTCTGAGCATCAACCTCACGGAGGTCTTCTACGCCCATGGCTTGGCACAAAGCGATAAGGTCTACGGCTTTGCCCTCGGGATGGTCGAGCGGGTTTTTCTGAGTCATCTGCTGCGAAAGGGTGACGCCGTTTACAGGATTTCCTTGCGTGCCCGTCATGGCAGTTGTTCTGTTGTCGAGAATCAAAACAGTGCCTGTACCAGCATTGTAAATGGTGCCCAACAAGCTTGTAATGCCAGAGTGAGCAAAGGTGGAATCACCAATGACGGCAACCACGGGTCGGCTTGCACGCTCAGAAGCGCGTGCGAGTTCCATGCCGTGGGCCATAGAAACCGAGGCACCCATGTCGATAGTTGAGTGGACTGCTCTAAAAGGAGCAACAGCGCCCAAGGTATAGCAGCCAATATCTCCCATGACTATGGCTTTCATGCGTTTGAGCTCGGTAAAGACAAAACGGTGGGGACATCCCGGGCAGAGCGCCGGCGGACGCGGCGGCAAATCAGTGGCAACATCGATGCTCTCGGGCATCTCTTTGCCAAATGCCGTGCGGATACGAGCAGGGGAGAGTTCGCCTGCAATAGGTAGGGGCGAAACATCAGGGCTGTCCAGTTGAATGCCGTATGCCTTAACCCTAAGCGACAGGTAGTCGCTTGCCTCTTCTACAACGATGCAGCGATCGACCTGAGAAGCAAAGCTCTTGAGAAGCTCAGGCGCAAGCGGCCAGGTGATGCCAAGCTTGAGGGTGCTTGCCTCAGGCAAGGCTTCGCGAACGTGCTCATAGACCGCCCCTGCACAAATGATACCGAGTGAGCTGTCACGCATCTCAATGCGGTTGAGGGGGCTTGTCTCGGCATAGGCGATAAGCTCTTGTGTGCGCTTGTCGGCAGCGGCTCTTCGCTGTACTGCAATAGCAGGCATCATGACCCACTTGCTGATATCTTCAACATAGTCTTTGGGCTCGACTTCTGTGCGCTCACCCGTAAGCTCAACCAAGCTCTTGGTGTGAGCAATGCGCATGGTCTCGTGAAGCATAACAGGCACATCAAAACGCTCAGACAAATCAAACGCCTCGCGTGTGTACTCGTATGCCTCTGCTGAGTCAGACGGATCAAGGCAGAGTATGCGAGCAAAATCGGCATAGACACGGCTGTCCTGCTCGTTTTGCGATGAGTGACATGAGGGGTCGTCTGCTGCCAAAATGACAAGCCCTCCGTTGACGCCTGCGTTGCACACGCTCATGAGCGGGTCTGCAGCAACGTTCAGTCCCACATGTTTCATGGTAACCAAGCTGCGAAGCCCTCCCAGCGACGCACCTATGCCTACCTCAAGTGCCACCTTTTCATTGGGAGACCACTCACAGTGACAATCCTCTTTCAGCACTAAGTTCTCGAGGGTCTCAGTAGAGGGGGTGCCGGGATAGCCCACACCAAGTGCGCAACCTGCCTCCCATGCTGCTTGGGCAATTGCCTCATTTCCGCTTAATAACTGCACAGCCATCAGTGTCCTCTCCTCTCCTTGAGTTCACTTTTCCGTCTGCCTATCCATTGTCTGCATGCGCTGTTCCTAAGCTGCCATAGGTTTCACGCAACAGCGGTTTTTCAATCTTTCCCGTGGGATTTCTGGGAACTGAAGCAAAGATAATCTTGCGAGGGCGCTTGTAGCGAGGCAAGCCCAAGCAAAACTCCTCGATATCATCGACGGTAGTGTTATCCATGCCACGCTTGAGCTCAACTATGGCAATGGCAATCTCGCCGAGACGATCGTCGGGAATGCCAATAACCGCAACGTCGTGAATCGCTGGGTGCGCTGACAGGAAGTCTTCCACCTGAACAGGATAGATATTCTCTCCACCAGAGATGACCAAGTCCTTTTTGCGGTCAACCAGCCAGAAAAAACCGTCCTCGTCTTGGTAGGCAATGTCTCCTGTGAGCAGCCATTTTCCTTTGAGAACCTCGGCAGAAGACTCGGGGTCATTGTAGTAGCACTCCATGATGCCCGGTCCTTTGACGGCAAGCTCACCTTTGACGCCGTGCTCGACTTCGTTGCCGTCGGCATCCACAACACGTGCTTCCCAACGGTATCCCGGAATGCCAATGGCGCCCACCCGGTCGATGTTTTCGACTCCAAGATGGACACAGCCCGGACCACACGACTCAGACAGGCCATAGTTGGTATCGTAGTCGTGGGTGGGAAAGATTGAGCGCCAACGCTCTATGAGGCTTTTAGGAACGGGTTGCGCGCCAATGTGCATGAGTCGCCATTGGTCGAGCTTGTAATCATCAAGGGCGATGTCTCCCCGCTCAATAGCAGCAAGTATGTCTTGTGCCCATGGGACGAGCAGCCATACAACCGTGCAGCCTTCATTGCTTACGGCATCAAAGACACTCTTGGGGCTGACGCCTCGCAACAAGACCGCCTTGCCTCCTACAAGCAGGCTTCCAAACCAGTGCATTTTGGCACCCGTGTGGTAGAGCGGGGGAATGCACAAAAACACGTCGTCGTGGGTTTGTCCGTGATGAGCCTGTTCCATCTCAGCACTTTGGGTGAGACTCAGGTGATGATGCAGAATAGCTTTGGGATAGCCCGTGGTACCACTTGAGAAATAAATGGCAGCGTCATCTTCTTCTGAGATGGGAACCCACGGATCATTTGAAGGGCAGTTAGCTGTTGCCAAATGATAACTCTCGGCATAATCAGGACAGCCATCACCAACATAGAGAAGCAAACGGTTCTTTTGAATACGAGGAACGAGCTCTTCAATGCGGCCCTTGAACTGCTCACCAAAGACGAGAATATCGACATCTGCTTGGCTCACACAATAGGCAATCTCGCTTGCGGTATAGCGAAAGTTGAGTGGCACTGCGATGGCTCCTGCCTTGAGAATGCCAAAGTAAATGGGGAGCCAGTCGATGCAGTTCATGAGAAGAATTGCTACTTTGTCGCCCTTTTTGACACCATGTGAGAGCAAGAGATTGGCTAAGCGGTTGGCCTTCTCGTCAAAAACTTTCCAGCTAATTTCGCGGCGATAGGGCTGCGTTTGTGCTGGCTCGATTAAGTCATATTCACGCCACGTGCGTGGGCGGGGTTCAAATACTTCTGGATTGACCTCGACAAGTGCTGTCTCGGTACCATACAAACCTGCATTTCTGCGAAGCATGTCAACTATGGGCATAAGCTGTGTCTCCTCAGTGGTTGTTTTTGGTGCTCCTTATATATTGGTGCTCCTTATATATTGGTACGAACAACGCGTGGGCTATAGCCTTGGCGCTCAAGGGCTTCAATAATCTGACCTTTGTGCTCAGTACCAAAGGCTTCAATAGTGATGCGCAGCTCAACGGCAGCATTTCTGTTGATGGTGACAAACTGATTGTGTTCGAGCTTAACCACGTTGCCATCTTGCTCAGCGATAGCTGTCGATACGCGCACCAGCTCACCCGGTCTGTCAGGCAGCAAAACCGAGATGGTAAAGATGCGGTCGCGCAAAATGAGACCTTGCTGTACCACAAACGACATAGTAATGACGTCCATATTGCCGCCCGACATCACGCAGACAACCTTGCGATTGGCAGCCTCAAGCTGGCGCACGGCTGCCACTGAAAGCAGTCCTGAGTTTTCCACGACCATCTTGTGGTTTTCGACCATGTCGAGAAAAGCAACCACGAGCTCTTCGTCATCAACCACCAGTACGTCGTCGAGGTTTCCCTTGAGATAGGCGAAGAGCTTGTCACCGGGCGTTTTGACAGCCGTGCCATCGGCTATGGTGTTGATGTTATCAAGGGTGACGGGCTCTCCGTGTTCGAGCGACGCTTTAAGACAAGCAGCCCCTGCAGGCTCTACTCCAATGACTCGAATTTTGGGATTCAAAAGCTTGGCTAGGCGAGCCACACCACAGGCAAGGCCGCCTCCGCCGACGGGAACCAAAATGTCGTCGACCGTTGGAAGCTCCTTGATTATCTCCATCGCAATGGTGCCTTGACCGCACGCAACATCGAGGTCGTTGAAGGGATGAACAAAACACAAGGAGCGCTCTTCTGCAAGCTGCAAGGCATGCTCGTACGACTCGTCGTAGACATTTCCGCAGAGCACAACCTCAGCACCTAAATCCTTTGTGCGATTAACCTTAATGAGGGGAGTTGTCTGAGGCATGACAATGGTTGCTTGTACACCAAACTGAGCTGCTGCATACGCAACACCTTGTGCATGGTTTCCAGCACTTGCGGTGATGAGACCCCGCGAGCGCTCTTCTTCAGACATGGTGCTGATTTTGTAATAGGCACCACGAAGCTTGTAGGCGCCGGTTCTCTGAAGGTTTTCAGGCTTTAACCACACGCGGTTGCCAGAGAGTTGCGACCAATAATCGCTGTACATCAACTCTGTTTCACGCGTCACGTTACCAACGACATCACAGGCCTCTTCAAAACGCTCAAGGCTCAGAGCGTCAAATTGTTCGTCCATATTCTCTCCCATGTGCTTGCCTCAGACCCTTCATTATCAATGCTGTTCTCACCAGTATAAAGCTCGTGAAAGCTCGATGGAGATTGCGTCATTGAATTGTGACCTTTGAGCGGCGAGTGCGTTGACTTAACGCTGTTTGCTGAGTTTCCATGCTCTTTTCAACAACACGTGTTAGCATTGCCAACGAAATGAAACGGCAAGTCTTTGTCCACATAACAGAAAGGTGCTTGAAATGAAAGTTAACGGAGCAGGAAAAGCAAGCATAGGAGTATCAGCCCTTCTTGCGCTCAGTTTGGCATTGGGTGCGTGTGGTGCTCCCGCAAATGACCAAACACAAACAGACGCATCTCAAAGTGCACTCGAACAGCAGGCAGAGCAAAGCGCCAGTGCTGCTCAGGCAGCTTCTGGCGAGCAGAGCACTGCTACTCAAGATGAGCAGTCTGAGCCAAACTCTGAGCAGTCAAGCGCAGAGGAGTCAATGGCTGAGGAGTCTGCTGCAGAAGAGAGCTCGTTGCCGAGCCAAGCCGACACGTCTGTACAGCGCGTTGGTGCTGCGGGCGTTGGTTTTTGTGAGGTTCCAAGCGATTGGGTGGCGCTCTCTGACGGCATGCCTGCGGTTAAGTACTCCAACGCTGATACCACCCAGATTGTAACCCTGTCGTTGTACGACATGAGCGTTGTTCCTGCGGCACAAGCTGAGACGTTTAGTGTTGATGATGCTGCGCAAAACGTGCTTGTTGCCCTCGAAAACGAGGGTGCTTCTAACATCACATTTGGTGGCGGAGACATCGGTGGCTATGAAGCACGTATCATCTCTGGCATCTATCCCGATGGTCTTGATTTGGTAGCATGGGTCTTTGCCGATGAAAACGGCGCCATTCACTATCTGAGCGTTGAGTCAGGCGCAGGTTCAGCCGATGAGCTCATGGCCAATCTTCAGGCTACGTTCTCACTGGCAGGATAAACAATGAGTTGCGACGAGGGTTTTATAGGGGTTTTTGATTCAGGCGTTGGTGGCACCAGTGTGCTGGGGGAGCTCGTGCATGAGCTTCCCCATGAGCACTTTGTTTACTATGGTGATTCTGCCAACGCTCCTTACGGAGACAAAACTCCCGAGCAGGTTCTTGAACTCTCGGAGCACATCGTGCAGCGTTTTATTGATGATGGGGCGCGCGCCATCGTGATTGCATGCAACACAGCAACGAGTTGTGCGGCAGAGATCCTGCGAGCTCGCTGGCAAGACATCCCCATTGTGGGGGTGGAGCCAGCTCTCAAACCTGCGGTTGAGGCGGGTTGTCACGAGGCTATTTTGGTGATGGCAACCTCAACAACACTCAAGCTCGAGAAGTTCAAACGTCTCATGGAAGCCTACGGAAAAGACCGTGAGGTCATACCGTTGGCGTGTCCGGGACTTGCCGATCGCATTGAGCGGGGAAGCCTCGATGAGCCTGATTTAGCCCTGTTGGTAAACTCATTTGTTGGTTCATATCGAGATAAGGTTGATGGTGTTGTTCTGGGCTGTACCCACTATCCGTTCATCAAAAATCATATAATAGCGGCACTTGGCAACGTGGCAATGTATGACGGTGGACGCGGGGTGGCTCACCAGCTCAGGCGCCTCCTTGAGCGAGACGGCCTTCTTGCTTGTGGCGACGCTGACGGACGGGTTGAGTTTTGCTCAAGCGACGATGACGAGCACCGCCTTGAGCTCTACCAGCACTTTTTTGAGCACGCTCTTGCCATCGCTGAGCGCAACGGCTCCTAAGACAACGACTCCTCAGAAGGGACGGTTATGGCAAACCAATATGATGTAGCTCGCGCACTGCTTTCCATACAAGCGGTCTTTCTACAGCCCAACAAGCCCTTTACGTGGGCAAGTGGTATTAAGTCTCCCATTTATTGCGACAATAGACTCACGCTTTCGCATACCGAGACACGCACGCTTGTTGATGAGGCAATCGCTGAGATGGTAAAGCTGTTATATCCAACGGCTGAGATGCTGATGGGAACTGCCACGGCAGGTATTGCTCATGCAGCAATCGCAGCAGATCGCCTTGCCCTTCCCATGGGCTACGTGCGCGGAAGTGCTAAAGACCACGGGCGTCACAACCAAATTGAGGGTCGTATGGACCCCGGAACCCAGGTTGTCATCATTGAAGACCTCATCTCGACGGGAGGCTCTGTTATTGAGTGTGCTGAGGTATTGCGTGAGGCCGGCGCTGAGGTTTTGGGTGTGGTGAGCATCTTTAGCTATGGCATGCCTATTGCCGCTGAGCGTCTTGGAGCAGCAGATCTTGCCTGTGACAGTCTGTGCACGCTTGATAGTCTGGTAGAGGTTGCTGTTGAAGATGGCTATATCACAGCACTTGACAGAGAGCGGCTCATAGCATTTCGCAACAATCCCAAAGATGAGTCATGGATGGAAGCCACTGGTGAGTCGCTGTAAGCAGATGAGTACGGAGACATCCTGTGCGCGGGGTGTGGCCCGCCTCAAGCAGCTGTGGGTAGCCTTAGCAGCAATCGTGGTACTCAGCTGCTCTCTGGGGGCATGCGCTCCTTCCGGGCCGTCAGATGAAGAGATAATCCA
This sequence comes from Atopobiaceae bacterium, assembly GCA_017459605.1. Lineage (GTDB taxonomy): Bacteria > Actinomycetota > Coriobacteriia > Coriobacteriales > Atopobiaceae > RGIG4373. The sequence goes on along the minus strand of JAFUCQ010000004.1, from coordinate 20,096 downwards.
GCAGGGGATAGCACAGGCAGTGACATCGCTCAAGTCGATGGATGCTGAGGATATAGCGCAGGATTTAGGGCAAGAGCGCATCCTTCTGTTTGAAGAGCTTGGCCTTGATGCAGAAAGCTTCGTTGGTCTTTTCACCAAGCGGCTGTCCTATAGCATTGAAGACATTGCAGCAGACGGCGACCATGCAACAGCGACCCTCAAGGTAACCAACATAGACTTTGAGGCCACAGCTCAGCAGCTGACCCAGCAAGCTGAAGTTTGGTTTTCAAGCCCTGAGGCGCGTGAGTTTGCAGAAGAAGCAGGGGAGCTGGGAGTCATCCAAAAGATGTTCTCATTTATAGAAGAGACGCTCAGCAGCCCAGAAGCTCCGCTGAGCACACACCAAGAGACGGTAGCGCTTTCTCGCGATGCCGAGGGCAATTGGTCAATTGACGATAAAAGTGCGTTTTCACGCGCGCTTTTAGGAGACTCGGTTTTGTTTTCTGAGTCCCTCACGCAAACAATGGATACGACGTTTTAAAACTATCTGTGAGTGATGTTCATGGACAGCTTTAAGCTCGCTTTGGCGTATAGCAGCTGTGATTATTGAGAAACACCTCGTGATAAAGAGGTGATTTCTCAAGCACTATGAAAGAGCGCTGATGTTTTTTGATAAGCTTAGCGCTTAAAGTAAGTTCTTGTTATTATGGACAGTACGTATGACGTGCTGAAAGGGTTAGTGATGGTTTGTCATAATTGTGGGGCAGAGCTTAACGACGATGTCGCGCTGTGCCCAGAATGTGGAACTGAAGTTCAAACGTGGGAGCCTGTTGAGCAGGGCGATGTTGCCTTTGCATACGCGATTCCTGAAATAGATGCAGATGAGGGTGGTGTTGTCTCTTCAGCGCCAGCTCTCCTTGATTTGCCCGAGATTGATGCAGATGATGCGGGATTTGAGGCGAGCATTGAGCTTGCCTCATCTTTTGCAGAAGACAGTGGGGTAGTCGAGCCTGCCGTAGATAGAGCTGCCTTGCGTTCTGAGATTGCAGCCTTGGCTGAGATTGATATGTATGATGACAACACTCAGGTGGCTTCGGCTCCTGAGATGGTGCCCGAGGCCGAGGCTGACTACGAAGAGCCAGTGTCTATTCCTAGAGGTCCTGCAGAGGGTCAGCAGCCCATTAACGTGCTTGGGAGCGATGCTGTGTCTCCCGGATACGACTATGAGGGACAGCAAAACTATCAGCGTGGGCGCAAGCGCCGTTCTCGTGGACGTGCAGTTGTTATAGGTTTGGTGACCTTGGCACTTTTGGCGGGTGTGGGCGGTTTTCTCTATTACCGTTTCTGGCTTGAGCACCAAGAGCAAGAGCAGATTGCCTACGAAGAGGTACACGAGGCACATCCCGTTCGTGTATCAATCTTTGCACCAAACTACACGAGTGCAGCAACGAGGATTCCACTCCATGTAACGGGCACCGATCTTGACGGCACCCCCGTAGACGAGATTGTCTATGTCACCGCCGATGGCAGAGGCATCTCTCTCAAAAAGGGTAACTACACCATCTCAGCGGCGGCAAGTCCTTTGCTGGCTGATGGAACCATCTATGAGGTTCCTGCAACAACGGTTAATGTCAACATAGATGACTCTGTTGGTGTTGCAGAAGAGATTGAGGTGCTCGACCCCACTATTTCGTATGCCTCAGGAGATCCAGCAGCTATCACAAATGAGCAAATAGAATCTGCTCGTGCCGCTGCCTTGGCAGATGAAGAGAGCAAAGACAAGGCAGATACCTTGGCAGGAGCAGCCTACAGTCGCCGCGATCAAGCGGTAGCTACGCTTCAGGCAGAGGCAGCTCAAGCGGCAGAAGAAAAAGCCGAGCTCCATACTCGTTTGGCGGTTGAGTTTGCAACCAACTTCTACAACATCGTGTACTTCCCGCCTGAGGATGACTCTCAGCTGCAGACCCTGTACAACTGGAAGTCAAACTGTCTGTACTATGTTGCAGAGGGAACGACGCTCTATAGAAGTATCAATAATGCAACAGATGGCGTAGGCTATCACGGCGTTGATATGATTGTGCGTACCTGCAATGTAACGGCAGCAGATGGCGATAAGGCAACGGTTGAGGTTGTAACCGTGAGCACCATCAATCCTGTAAGGGGCTGGTCGGTCAACGGTGGTACATCCATCAACACCATCACGCTCACCTTCGACGAGAACGACAAGATTACCGCCATTACGCACTAGCCGCTGCTCAGCGGCAGCCGCACAGCGACGCGATTGCATGGCAGCGTGACCGCGTGGCAGCGCAGCACAGAGTGGTACTTACAGCGCAGCAAAAGAAAACCCCCGGAAGATGTACGTCTTCCGGGGGTTTGTTGTAGCGTTTTGAGTGCTCGAAGTTCTCAGCTCGTCTCCGACGTTTCGACGAAGAAATGCCTCAACACTCGGCTTTGCTCATGACTACTTCTTAGCCTTGCCTTGGTTGGCAACTGCCTCAATCTTTGCAGCGATGACATCAGGGTCACCTACGTAGTGCTTATCGAGCACGTTCCAGTCCTCGTCAAAGGTATAGGACAGCGGAATGGCGGTAGGAATGTTGACCTCGAGAATCTCCTCAGGGGTGAGCTTGTCAAACATCATGACAAGTGCACGAAGACTGTTGCCGTGAGCAGCAATGAGAACACGCTTGCCAGCTTTGAGCTGTGGTGCAATCTCATCTTGGAAATAGGGCCACGCGCGGGCAATTGTATCCTTGAGGCACTCCGTGTAGGGGAGCTGATCGCGCATAGCTACCTCACGATACATCTCCTGCAGGTGAGGGCAACGCTCGTCATCTTCACTCAGAGGCTCGGGCGGAACATCAAAGGAACGCCTCCAGATCTTGACCTGCTCATCGCCATACTGAGCAGCGGTCTCTGCCTTGTTGAGTCCCTGAAGCGAGCCATAGTGGCGCTCGTTGAGCTTCCAGCTCTTGTGTACCGGAAGCCATTCGCGATCCATCTCCTCAAGCACGTGGTTCAAGGTGTGAATGGCACGCTTGAGGTAAGAGGTAAAGCACACGTCAAAGTCAAAGCCAGCCTCTTTGAGCGCACGGCCTCCTGCCTTAGCCTCTTCAACACCAGCTTCACTCAAGTCAACATCGGTCCAGCCAGTGAACTTATTCTCTTTGTTCCACTCACTTTCGCCGTGGCGAACAATCACGAGCTGCATGGTCTTTTTCTCAGCCATTGAAATCCCTACCGTTTCTACTTCTTGAGGTTGTAGAAGGCAGAAAGGCCACCGTAGACCGCCTCAGAACCAAGGGCATCCTCAATGCGGAGGAGCTGGTTGTACTTAGCAACGCGGTCAGTGCGGCAGGGAGCGCCGGTCTTGATCTGACCTGCGTTGGTAGCAACAGCGAGGTCGGCAATGGTGGAGTCCTCGGTCTCACCAGAGCGGTGAGAAACAACGGCGGTATATCCGGCGCGCTTTGCCATCTCGATAGCGTCGAGGGTCTCGGTGAGAGAACCAATCTGGTTGACCTTGATGAGGATTGCGTTGCCAGCACCCTCTGCAATGCCGCGGCTCAGGCGCTCGGTGTTGGTAACAAACAGGTCGTCGCCGACGAGCTGAACCTGAGCACCAAGGCGTGCGGTGAGCTCTTTCCAGCCCTCCCAGTCGTCCTGGTCAAGGCCGTCCTCAATGGAGATGATGGGGAACTCATCGCAGAGCTCTGCCCAGTAATCGATAAGCTCAGAAGCAGAAAGGGTGCGACCCTCGCCCTTGAGCTCGTAAAGACCCGTCTCTTTGTTGTAGCACTCGGAGGTTGCGGGGTCCATGGCAAAGCGGAAGTCATCGCCCAGCTTGAATCCTGCAGCCTCAACAGCCTCACTCATGTAAACGAGGGGCTCTTTGTTGGTCTTGAGGTCTGGAGCAAAGCCGCCCTCATCGCCAACACCAGTGGAAAGACCAGCCTTGGCAAGGGTGGACTTGAGTGTTGCATAAACCTCAGCGCACCAGCGAAGACCCTCAGCAAAGCTGGGAGCACCAACGGGCATAATCATGAACTCTTGGAAGTCAACATTGTTGGTTGCGTGAACGCCACCGTTCATGATGTTCATCATAGGAACAGGCAGGGTGTGAGCCGACACGCCACCAATATACTCATACAGAGGCACGTCTGCCCACAGAGAAGCGGCGCGAGCGGTTGCAAGCGATGCGCCGAGAATGGCGTTTGCGCCAAACTTACCCTTGTTGGGGGTGCCGTCAGCCTCAATCATGGTTGTGTCGACAAGACGCTGATCGCGAGCGTCAAGACCAACAATGGCATCCCTAATCTCTTTGTTCACGTGACCAACGGCAGTCAGTGTACCCTTGCCGCCGTAGCGCTTCTTATCGCCGTCGCGAAGCTCAACTGCCTCAAAGTCACCGGTAGAGGCGCCTGAAGGAACGAGCGCACGACCCATAACACCACTCTCGAGCGTTACCTCAACCTCAACGGTTGGGTTGCCGCGAGAGTCAAGTACCTCACGACCATAGACATCCGCGATCCTGCTCATAGCATTCCACCTTTCATACGTATTGCCCGCAACGGCCCCTCCGCTACGGAACTTCCCTCGATAGGCTCAAAATGTGAGCCTCATCAAGTATACCTAGCCAGCATGCAGAGTGTACTCAAAAGATTGAATTGTGACGATGTACGCAAAATTCTCTATGCGAGCCCCAGTGCCGGGATAAGGCCGATGCGCGGTGGACAGAAGCTGTACTCACCGCCCAGCTCGTAGGGTAAGTTGTACTTGTCGAGCTGGGCTAAGAAAGCTTTGTCGTATACGTCGGTTGTGAAGTCGCGTGCAAATGCGAGGTCAAAGCGGCCAGCCGTTGCTGTGACAAAGAGGGTAATAGCGTTAGCGGGACCATCCATAGGTGTGGCAAGATAGCGCAGCTCAACGAGCTGATCTTCGAAGCCTTCCGTACGCAGACCTCCCACGTAGTCAACGCTGATACTTGGATTGATGTCGGCACCTGTATTGAGAACAGCTTGCTTTTGCGCGTAGGTTGTTGCTTCCTTGGTAGATTCGATGAGCGCGTGTAGGCCGCCATTCGTAAAGCGAATAAGCTCGGGGGCATTTTGCTTGCGCAGGTCAGCACGGGCAGCAGCCGCGCGCTCGGCAAAACTTGCACCGTTTGTAGGGTCAAAGCAGATGAAAGCCACGCTCGCCGCATTCTTGAAGGTGTTTGGAACGTTCAGGGCCTTGCGCGTGGAGGTGGGGATTATTCCCTTGAGCGGCTTGTCAGCCTCGGGATGCACGGTGAAGACCGTCTCTGCCATAAGGGCCAAGAGGGCAGGGGCGGGCGAGGAACCACAGGAGCGGACAAAGTCGAGCAGGGCGTCTTCGGGTACGTGCACGGTCATAAAGTGCATGTGGTCGAGATGGCCCTGTTCGCCTTCGGGGAGCCGATAGGAATCAGTGTTTCTGACCGCGAGTGCAGCAGCTATCTCAGGCGTCAGTTCTGTGGGCTCGAGCTGTATGATGCCGTCGGCCTCCTCGCCCTCGAGTGTGGGCTGGCCGGGCACGCGCAGGCCGTCTGCTGGGTAGTCAACGCCATCTTTTCGACTAAAGTAGCGGTTGAGCACCGCTTCAATGAAGTGGTTGAGTCCCAGGCCGTCGCAGAAGGCATGAAACATCGAAAAGCTTATGGTACTTCCCTCGTAGGTAACATCGAGGTTATGCCAGTTAGTCTCGGGTCCACCCACGGCACGCAGGCTTCCCTCAGCCACCTCGAAGGGAAGCGGGTTCTCGGCGTAGTAGAAGCTACCCTCGCGCTCGACGAAGGCGTCGCCAAAGTAGGGTGCGCGCTCGAGCACATCATTCACGGCTGCTTGCAGTGTTTTGCCAACTACCTCCGAGGAGGTATCAACCTCGACCACGAGGCTGCGCATGGGTGGTGTGATGTAGAGCATCGTGGTTCCTGACCAAACCTGCTCCTTGATCCTGAATTCGGGTTGTACGGACATGGTGATAACCTTCCTAAACAGCTTCCATGTGGCTTGCTTCGTAGGGTATTGCTAGCGTTGCTCCTGTGGGACGACAACAGCGGGGTTCATGTAGCTTTCGATGGGGAGACGCTCGAAGGGGATGTTTTGCTCCTCGAGGACCTCGCAGAAGGCGTGGTAGTACTCGTCGTTTTCAAAGCTTTGGGTGAGGTTGATGTGGAAGTGCCCGGCTGTCTCCGACATGAGAACAAACAAGGAGGGACAGCCAAGATCGGCGTTGAGATAGCGCACCTCGAGAATTTGGTCTTCGTAGCCGTGAGCAGTGAGCCCTCCCACGAAGTCGACCTCGAAGGTGGTCGGGGGATTGTTCTCGCTGCCTGCGAGAATGCGGCACTTAAGACCGTAGAAGGGCAGTCGAGTGCCAATGTGAATCAGCTTGTTGATACCTGCATACATACGGTTTGCCTCACCAGATCCCATCTTGGTCTTGAGGGTTGCTCGTGCCTGTGCTGCAAGCTCTCCTGTGGGAAGCTCCTTCACGTCGTGAGGCGCCATGTTGATAAAGACAACACCGCTGCAGTTTTTGAAAGTCTTCTCTGCACCCTCCATGAACTTGCGCATCGAGCAGGGGATGACAGCCGTGACCTTCTCCGCGCTCACGTCGCGCACGCGCGCGATGGCCTTGGCCATAATGGCTGCAGCGGCTGCGGCGGGGGAAGAAGAGTTGGCTTTGCACCATGCTATGAAGTCTTCTGTCTTAATCTTCACGGGAAGGCGATACATGGTGGGACCGGCGCTGTTTGGTTGGTCGAACTCGGGGAAGCGGTAGCGCCCCTCCTGCGAGGCGAGCGCTTGAATCTCCTTCATTTCGCTGGAGGATATTTTGAGCTTCGTTTGGAGCGGATCGAAGAGCTCAGCCTCGTCGAAGGGGACCTTTTCGGTGTAGATATCCTCGTCGTTGTAGGTAATTCCATCCTTTGCGCACAGGTAATGGTAGAGCACGGCCTCGATGAAACGGTTGAGTCCGAGGCCGTCACAGAGGGCGTGCCACATAGAGAAGTAAAGCCAGCTGTCATGATAGACCACGTCGACCATGTGGTAGTTGGCCTCTTTGCCACCAACGGGTCTGGGCCCGTCGTGGTCGGCGACCTTGAAAGGAAGGTCGTTTTCGGCGTAGTAGTAGATGCCCTTCTGGCGCACGATGGTCTGGCGGTAGTAGGGCAGACGGGAAAGGGTCTTATCGACAGCCTGTTGCAACAGCTCGCCACTCACATTCTCAGAGAGACGTACCTCCACGACGTAGCTGCGGATGACCTTCTTGAGGACGTAGCACTGGGTGGTGCCACTGAAGTTTTGCTCGATTGCGGCGAATTGCGGCGCTGTAGCCTGTGTCATGGTGTGTCCTTTCAGTTTGTGCTGCCATACTCCTATTCAGCCTGCGTGCTGCTCTTGAGCAGGAAAGCCTTGATGTCCAGATAATCGTCGTAGAGAAAGTCCATGCAGTAGATGGGCTTACCATCGCGCCATTCGGTGTGAAAGTCGTCGACTGAACCCAAGATAATCTTTGCGCTCATCGACGTGTCGCGGCGCTTATCGATGACGTATTCAACACCATCATCTGAGAAGGACACGCGCAACCAGTCGGGCATGAGGGTAAGCTTGACGTGGATGTCACCTGCGCCAGAGTAGGCGTCCATGATGCGCTCGGTGAGCATCTCCTCCACGGCGAGACGAAGCTGCATAGCGCGACGCTTGTTGAAGCCCACGGCGTCGGCCAGGCTGTCTACCATGCCGGCCACTGGGTTGATGGCGTAGATGACGTTCTTGAGCTTGCAGTCGAATACCGTGATGCCACCAACCAACTCGTGGTCGAGCTCGAGCTTGTGGAGACGCCTCACCATATCAACGTAGAGCGCGCGCTGGTCGATCTTGCCGTTCACGTTGAGCGGGAAGGTGTCATACTCAAAGACGTGCGCGGGCACCTTGTAGCGTGGGAGCTTCTCACGCAAACTCGCGAGGATGTGCTCAGCGTCAAAGATAGCGCCTTCTTCCATTTGTACGCACGACTCGACACTCTCGCCAAAAATGGGATGCGGTGCTCCCATGACTTTGACGTCTCGTACGCCTTCTATAGCAGCGAGCTCGCTTTCAACTTCGGAGGGAGCGATGTTCTCGCCTCCGCGGATGATGACATCTTTCAGGCGCCCCGAGAGATGCAAATAGCCATCTTCATCGAGATATCCAAGGTCGCCCGTGTGAAGCCATCCCTTCTTATCAATGGGTTGCTGCTCGCTTGGAAGTCCCTCGTAACCATCCATGAGAAAATCGCCTCGCGCAATTACCTCACCAACTTCGCCCTGCGCGAGCTTCTCACCAGTAGCTGAGGCTATGCTCAGTTCCACGCCTTCTACGGCGCGGCCAACGGTAGAGGCGCGTTGCTCAATCAAATCGCTGGGGCGCACCATGGTGATGGGCGCTCCTTCTGAAAGACCATACATGTTGATGAAGATGGCGTTGGCAAAGTCAAGTTCCAAGCGCATCATCTGTACTGGTGTCGACATGCCGCCAGCAATCAAGCAGAGCTGTACGTGGGGAACAACCTTGTCTTGAAAATCCTTTGAGGCACTGAGGTTTTGGTAGACCGCACCAACGGCTACGAGGTCGCTGGCATGATGGGCACTCACCATCTCCTCGATGGTCTCGCCGCGATAGTCGGCAGGAAGCAAGACCGTCGCTCCATGACTCAGATAGATGAAGCTCACGAGTAGACCCAAGATGTGAAAGAGCGGAACCGACACACACAGAGAAACACCCATGCGGTCTTCTAGGCCTGCGGCAAGGGCGTGAGCATCAGCTGTAAGGGCACGTTGTGAGATGCGCACCGCTTTAGGTGCCGAAGTGGTTCCAGAGGTAAATATAATGATTGCGGTCTCTGCGTCTTGCTCGGGGCTTCGCTGCTCGTCAAGAGCTGGTGTATGAGCATAAGCGTGCACGAGGTTGCAGGACTCATTACGAGCGTCTATGCAGCATGCGGGGTCAAGATTGGCGGCTGCAGCAACGAGCGAGATTGCGTCGAGTCCGCGTTTGGTTGTACCGTTGTCTGCGCAAACGAGAAAGCGTGCGTTTGCTCTGCGTGCAAGTTCGGCTGCATCGCTCACGTCTAAACTGTAGTTGATGAGAACAGCAACACCGCCAGCTCGAATGATTCCATAAAAGGCTACGAGCCAATTAACTGAGTTGTATCCCCAAATTGCTACGCGCTCACCGCGGGCTAGCCCCAGCTCGTGAAGATGGGCGGCAAATCCAGCCACGGCAGCGCGGAATTCTGCATGCGTGCAGGTGAAATGACTATCTGCAAGGGCGGTGCCCGTTTTGGGACCCTCTCCCAAAAACTCAGAGAACAGCATGAACTCTCCCTCGACGATCGCCTGCTTCTAATCATAATATTAAGACTATCGTTAGTGTAAGGATACTAATGGCACTGAGTCAACGGGCGCTTGGGTACCACACCCGATTATGCCCAAAAGTATAGAATTCGCCTGATTGATTCGGGGGTAATTGAGTCACACAGGCGGGGTTATGCCAGATTCGCCGTGCCATACCTTGCAGAGTATCTCAGCTCGTTGGAGTAATCACACAGCGCGAGTGCGTTCACATCAAGGAGGCACTGCTATCAAAGTGCCATGCAAAGTGTGCATGCAAAGGGTGCCGTCGTATAACTTTGATATGGACTACATTACAGGCAGCCTGAGGGTCTGTGTCTGCTAGAATTTGTGCGAATGTAAATTACAGCACGGGGCAGCGCCCCAGAATGGAGTTGATGTGCCGGATTACAAGTACAAGAGGGTCCTGCTCAAACTCTCTGGTGAGGCCCTTATGGGAGACCAAGGTTATGGTCTGGACACCAAGATGCTCGACAGTATTGCTCGTGTCATCAAGCCAATTGTCAATGATGGTGTTGAGGTAGGAATAGTGGTTGGCGGAGGCAACATTTTTAGAGGCCTCTCCGGTGCTGCTAAAGGCATGGATCGTGCCCAAGGCGACTACATGGGCATGCTTGCAACTATCATCAACGCTATGGCGCTTCAAGATGCGTTTGAGCATGCGGGCATGGAGTGCCGTGTCATGACCGCAATTTCTATGCCTGAGATTGCAGAGCCCTATATTCGCCGTCGTGCTATGGCTCATCTATCCCGTGGTGTTGTCTGCATCTTTGCCGCAGGCACAGGAAATCCCTATTTCACCACCGATACAGGAGCTGCTCTTCGCGCCTGTGAAATTGGGGCAGAGTGCCTCATGAAGGCCACCAATGTCGATGGCATTTATGACATGGATCCGCGCACTCATCCCGAGGCACAAAAGTTCGACCGCATTAGCTACCAAGAGGTATTGGTGCGCGGTCTTGAAGTAATGGATTCAACGGCAACTGCGCTGTGTGCAGACAACAATTTGCCCATTATTGTGTTTGATATTCATCAGGAAAACGTCCTTTCCCAAGCACTCAGGGGAGAGGCTGTGGGAACAGTAGTTTATAAGGAGGAGGACAAGCATGAGTGAGTACAGCGATATGGCTCAAGAACGTATGGAAAAGGCAATCAGCAACCTCAAACGTGAGTTTGCAAAGGTTCGCACGGGTCGTGCTAATCCCAACATCCTTGATGGCATCACGGTCGATTATTACGGTACCGCTACTCCTATTACGCAGCTTGCTGCTGTGAAGGTTCCAGAAGCTTCAACGCTTACCATTGAGCCATGGGACAAGTCCGTTCTTTCTGCAGTTGAGAAGGCTGTTGCTGCATCTGATCTTGGCATTACTCCAACCAATGATGGCACCTGCATTCGTCTGCCCTTCCCCAAGCCCACAGAAGAGCGCCGCCGCGAGCTCGTCAAGGAGTGTAAGGACCTCGCAGAGCAGGCTCGCGTTGCAGTACGCAATGTTCGCCGCGATGTGAATGGCAAGATTGAGCGCGATGACAATCTCTCAGAGGATGAAGAGCGCCACGAGGAAGGCTTGGTTCAAAAGCAAACCGATAAATTTGTTGCCGAGGTTGATGAGTTGCTCAAGACCAAGACAGCTGAAGTCATGGAGATTTAGGTGTCAGCGAGTCCAGACCTCGAAAAACTGAGGACTTTTTACGCAGACGCACCAGACGATGTATCTCTTGATGCACTTGATTTGGGGCGTCTGCCTCGTCATATTTCTATCATAATGGATGGCAACGGCAGGTGGGCAACAGCCCGCGGACTGGATCGCTCCAAAGGCCATGCCGCCGGTGTCGATTCATTGCGCGAGACGATTACCGCATCGGTTCGCCTTGGAATTGAATGCTTGAGCGCCTATGCGTTTTCGACTGAAAACTGGAAACGTCCTCGCCATGAGGTCGAGCTGCTCATGCGCCTGTTTTCAAAGACGCTTGCAAAGGAGATGCCCCTCTTTCATCAAGAGCATGTTCGTCTCAAGATAATTGGCGATATGGACGGGCTTCCTAAGTCCTTGCGAGCTTCGTTTGAGCGTGCAATGGAAGAGACAGCTTCCTACGATGTCATGACGCTCGCTCTGGCGGTAAATTATGGCGCTCGAGACGAGCTGACGCATGCGATGCGCGCGATTGTATCTGAAGTTCAGGCAGCAAGTCTCGATCCAGAATCGATAGACGAGGATACCCTTGCCGCTCATCTCTACACCGCAGGACTTCCTGATCCTGAGCTTCTTGTGAGAACCTCAGGAGAGCTTCGCCTATCAAACTTCTTGTTGTGGCAGCTGGCGTACACCGAGTTTTACATCAGCCCGCTTATGTGGCCAGATTTTGACCGCTGGGAACTCCTTCGAGCGATTTATTCTTTCCAGAGTCGCGATCGCAGGTTTGGAGGGGTGAAATGAGTGATTCTGAGAACCTCTCACAACAATCAGAAGCCTCTTCTTTAGAGACTGAGACACAGCAACAAACAGATAAGCGTGTTCAAAAAACCGAAAAGCGTGCCATCCGAGAAGAAAAGCGCATGGACGGTGAGCTCAAAGGGCAAAAGGTTCGCAATTGGACAGAGCGTCTCTTAGCTCGCACCACGTCTGGCCTTATCTATGCAGCTCTGATAGTGCTGTGTTTGTATCTTGGTCCTCAAGCAACTGCAATACTGGTTGCGGCTATGGCGTGGCTGTGCTGCTCAGAGTTCTATCGCATGATGCGCGTAGCAGGGCGTATGCCAAATGAAATACTTGGGCTTTGCGCGGCTCTAGCTTTTCCGCTGTCAACGATGTTTGATGTGGTGAGCTTTGGTTTGGTTGGCGCCATTTTCTTGCTGAGCGTATTTGTGTGGTATGTTTTCTCACCACGTGCAAATATCTCAGATGTTGCGCTCACCGTGTTTGGTGCGGTTTATACCAGCATGCTTTTTAGCAGCGTTGTGTTGATTCGCCTGTCAGATCCGGGCTTTGACGGAGCGCTGCTTACCTTTGGTGTTATGGGTTCAGTTTGGGCCAATGATTCTCTGGCATATCTTGTGGGAAGCCGCTTTGGCAAACACAAGCTCGTAGTGCGCATTTCTCCCAATAAGAGCTGGGAGGGTGCTGCAGGCGGGCTTGTGGGAGGTGTGTTGGTTTGGATTGTCTTGGCAGTACTTGGTGTTCGAGGAATGACGCTGCCGCTTGCCATAGTGGGAGGCATTCTCTCTGGACTTGCGGGACTCATTGGAGACTTAGCCGAGTCGCGTATTAAACGTGCAGCTGGCGTAAAAGATTCAGGCAACTTGATGCCCGGTCACGGAGGCCTTCTCGACCGCTCAGACTCTATGCTATTTGCCTGTGTTGTTGCCTATATTGTGCTTCAGCTCGGAGGAATTATATGAGCGAGCTCTTTGGCGATTTTGACCTACATCGCAAAGGACAACCTCTGCGTTTGGCAATTCTTGGTTGTACGGGCTCCATTGGCAGCCAAGCCATTGACATTTGTCGGAGATACCCTGAGCGCGTGCAGTTAGTTGCCGCCTCTGCCCACAGCCAGCTTGACAAACTTCTTGAGCTGGCTCAGGAGTTTTCGCTTGCTGCGCTGGCAGTTACCGATGAGACCCTTGCAGGTGATGAGCGTCTCTCAAGGCTTTCTCACAGCTGCGAGCTCAGCTTTGGAGAAAAAGCGCTCAATGAACTTGCTGAGCGCTCGGATGTTGATTGTGTCTTGGTTGCTGTAACTGGCCTCGTTGGCATTTGGTCAACGTATGCGGCGCTCTGTGCAGGCAAGCGTGTGGCATGTGCAAACAAAGAAGCCCTCGTTGCTGGTGGCGACATATTGATGCAAGCTGCACGCCCCGGACAGCTCATACCCGTTGATTCTGAGCACAACGCAATCTATCAGTGTTTGGTGGGCGAGGATACCCGCTACATCAATCGCTTGTGGATAACCTGTTCGGGTGGTCCCTTTTGGGGATGGAGCCGAGAAGCTCTGGCACAAGCCACCCCTGAGCAAGCCCTCGCACACCCCAACTGGGCTATGGGAGACAAAATCACTGTTGACTCAGCCACGCTCATGAACAAGGGTCTTGAGGTTATCGAGGCACACCATCTCTTTAGTATGGACTACGACAAGATTTCTGTTGTCATTCATCGGCAGAGCAAGATTCACTCGATGGTTGAGTTTGCAGACGGCTCAGTAAAAGCGCAAATCGGCCCTTCTGATATGCGTATTCCGATTCAATATGCCTTGAGTTATCCCGAGCGCTGGGACGCACCTGCCGAGCCAGTTGACTTCTTGAGTTTAGGAGACCTGAGTTTTTCAGCCCCTGATGTAGAGGTTTTTCGAGCGCTTCGACTTGCACTTGATGCTGGTCGTACGGGCGGTAGCTTGCCCTGCGTTATGAATGCAGCAAATGAGATTGCAAATGAGGCTTTTCGGCAAGGCACTATCTCACTTGTGGGTATAGATGAGGTAGTCGAGCGCGTGATGGATGCCCATGACACCCGTCCACTCGAAGATCTTGACCACATTAGGCGCAGTGATGCGTGGGCGCGCACAACAGCGCGCGAGCTAGTTAAGGAGCTATCTTGTTAGATACCATTATGGGCGGGCTTTCCGCTGTATTTTGGGGACTCGTTGTTCTATCTCTTTTGGTTTTTGTACACGAAGGTGGCCACTATTTGGCTGCTCGTGCATGCGGGGTGCGTGTTACTGAGTTTTTCTTGGGCATGCCAAGCCGCCTCAAGCTGTCGTTTCGCTCAAAAAGAAATGGAACCGAGGTTGGCGTCACACCGCTGTTGCTTGGTGGCTACACGCGCATCAGCGGCATGGAAGGAGACGTTGACGAAGACCTCTTAAAGCGAGCTATCGGTGTGCTTGCCAGCCGAGGGCGTGTGAGTGCGTCTGAGCTTGCAGCAGAGCTTAGCTGCTCGGGAGAAGATGCACTGGATGCGCTGGTAATGCTCGGAGACTGGGGAAGTGCCGTCCCGTATTATGATGAGGCAAAGGGAGAGTCTCCTGCTCAAAAAACCTACCCCGAAACGTGGGAGTTGAGCGCTCGTGACGAGGCAGGCTTGACCATCTACGACAAAGGACATCAGCTGCCGCTCACAAGCCCCGCTGCAAGTGCAGGAGCTCGTCCAGATTTAGCTGCCAAGGATAACTTCTTTGAGTCAGAAAAAGAGAAGACCTATCTTGGTAAGGGTTTTTTGCCTCGAGTCATCATGCTGTTTGCCGGCCCGCTCGTAAACCTCATCACCGGAATTGTGCTTCTCGTCTTGGCGTTTTCTGGTGCAGGTGCGCTCACCTATAGCGGAGACGGCCGTGTGGGTGAGGTAGATGCTGGTTCGCTTGCAGAGCAGGCTGGCTTAGTTGCGGGAGACACCATCGTTAGGGTTGCTGATGTTGATATCGAGGCATGGGATGACTTAACGGAAGCTCTCCAAAAGGCTTTCTCGTCTGAATCATTTGAGCTGGTATACCTTCATGATGGGCAAACAAAGAGCACAACGCTTACCATCGACCCATCTAATCCGCCTCAGAAGTTGGGTATTACCAACTATGCAGAACATAGAAGACTGGGTGTTGGTGAGAGTCTCAGTCTTGCCTTTAACTACATTGGTACCACTATTGGTTTTGCCATTCAGCTCATCAATCCGACGCAGACGCTGCACATTATGGATAACTCAAGCTCGCTTGTTGGTGTGTCGGTTATGGCATCTGAGGCAGCCCAGATGGGCTTCTCGACACTTGCTCGATTTGCGGCACTCATCTCGTTTTCTTTGGGAATCATGAACTTGCTTCCCATTCCTCCGCTTGATGGTGGAAAAATTCTCATCGAGATTATTCAGGTGATTATTCGCAGACCCATATCAACACGCATTCAAAACGTGGTGAGCTATGTGGGGCTGGCATTTTTCCTGTTCCTCTTTGTGTACGTTTCGCGCCTCGATATCATTCGCTTTGTCTTGAATTAACTTGGCATTCGTGCAGGTGTAGGCGCGAGAAAGGCAAGTCATGAGTGCTTCAGAATCTCTGATGGTTCCTGCTCGAAACAAAACCCGCCAGCTCATGGTGGGCTCTGTTGCGGTGGGTGGGGGAGCTCCGGTGAGTGTGCAGTCAATGTGTACCACCGACACCGCCGATGCTGCCTCAACACTTGAGCAAATTCTCCGTTTTGAAGAGGCAGGGTGTGAAATTGTCCGGGTGACCGTTCCCAAGCAAGCTGTGCTCGACTCCTTTCAGCAGATTTGC
Organism: Atopobiaceae bacterium; assembly: GCA_017459605.1. Lineage (GTDB taxonomy): Bacteria > Actinomycetota > Coriobacteriia > Coriobacteriales > Atopobiaceae > RGIG4373. The sequence goes on along the minus strand of JAFUCQ010000004.1, from coordinate 4,441 downwards.
GAACAATCGCCACTTCCGGTGGTGGCTGACATCCACTTTGACTACCGCTTGGCGATAGCTTCGCTTGAGCGCGGGGCCTCGGCGGTTCGTATCAACCCGGGAAACATAGGCTCGATGGATAAGGTTGATGCAGTTATTGATGCTGCCGCTCAAAAGGACAGCGTCATTCGTATTGGTGTTAACGCAGGCTCTTTGGCTGCTGAATATGATGAGCGCCACGACCTTGAGCTCTGGGAAAAGCTCGTGGCGTCGTCGGTATCGTTTGTTGAGCATTTTGAAGCTCGAGGTTTTACCAACATCGTGCTTAGTGCCAAGGCTCATGACGTCACCACAACGGTTGAGACCTATCAAGCTCTCTCTCGCGAGCTTCCGCAAATTCCGCTTCACCTTGGCATTACCGAGGCAGGCACTCTTCGCCAAGGAACGGTCAAAAGTGCCGCGGGACTTGCCATTTTGCTCGCTCAGGGCATTGGTGACACCCTGCGGGTTTCCTTGACGGCAGACCCCGTCGAAGAGCTCCATGTGGGTTGGGAGATACTACAAGCGCTCGGCATGCGAAGGAGAACGCCTGAGCTTATCAGTTGCCCTACCTGTGGGCGCACTGAGGTTGATTTGATAGGTATTGCCCAAGAGGTCGACGAGCGTCTCTCAAAGATGCGCCTGCCCATTAGTGTGGCGGTGATGGGCTGTGTGGTAAATGGCCCGGGAGAGGCACGTGGCGCAGACATTGGCGTTGCCTGCGGTAAAGGCCAAGGCCTCATTTTTGTTGAAGGTCAAACGGTGCGCAAGGTCTCTGAAGGTGAAATAGTTGAGGCACTCTTTGAAGAGATTGATGCCCGTTTTGTTCAGCGCTAATGCTGCAGCTGGGCTATTATGGTGAGTCGAGCGTGCCAACGTATGTGGCAGCTCTTCTCGATTGATTAGATTCGCACAGGTGTCTCTTACCAAGCTCGAAAGGACGATTTGTGAAACGCTATTACAAAATGAGTCACGTCTATGCCCCAACACTCAAAGAAGATCCTGCTGAGGCAGAACTCGCGAGCCATAAGCTCTTGCTGCGCGCGGGCATGATTCGCCGCACGGCGGCAGGTCTCTATAGCTATTTGCCGCTTGCGTGGCGCTCTATCAGAAAAATTGAGACTATCATCCGTGAAGAAATGGATGCTATTGGTGCACAAGAGATACAAGTACCCATGGTGGTACCTGCGGAGCTCTGGGAAGAAACTGGTCGCTACGACAAGTACGGAAAAGAGCTCCTCAAGTTTCCTGACCGCCATGAGCGAAACTTTGTTATGGGGCCCACGCACGAGGAGACCTTTACCGATCTGGTTCGCAATGAGCTTCGCTCGTACAAGCAGCTCCCTGTAACTCTGTATCAGATTCAAGACAAGTTTCGCGATGAGATTCGTCCACGCTTTGGCCTGATGCGTGGTCGTGAGTTCATCATGAAAGATGCCTACAGCTTTGATGCGACGGTTGAGGGCATGCAAGCGTCCTACGACGAGCAGAAAGACGCCTATGCAAGAATTTGTGAGCGCTGTGGCTTGAAGGCACTTCCCGTTGTGGCTGATTCTGGACAAATCGGTGGCGACACGAGCGTAGAGTTTATGGCGCTTGCTGATGCTGGCGAGGCTTCCATTGTGTGGTGTGACTGTGGCTTTGCTGCAGATGATGAGGCGGCTGTAGCATCGATTGCCGTGCTCGAAGGACCCGGCAGCAGTGATGGCTGGGAAAAAATTTCTACACCCGGTACAGCAAGCATAGAAGATCTTGCTGCTTTTCTCGGCATTGAGCAAAGCGCTACCCGAAAATCGCTCTTGCTCATCGACGAGCAGGGTAATGGCGTGTTAGCCCTCGTTCCCGGAGATCACGAGCTCACCGAGGTTAAGGCGGGTAAAGCCTTTGGTGAGTATCACCTCATGACCGATGAAGAGCTCGAGGAGTTTGGCCTTGTCAAAGGCTTTATTGGACCGGTAGGCCTTGACGAGCGACTGCGCGTTGTTGCAGATGTGTCGCTCAAAGATTCCAAGCTCTGGTTGGTTGGCGCCAACGAGGCTGACTACCACATTCAAGGTGCTTGTCCCGGACGCGACTTTGAGGTCGATGAGTGGATTGATTTGGTGACCGCCCAAGAGTCTGATGGCTGTCCCAAGTGTGGATCTTCGCTGCATTCGGCACGAGGCATTGAGGTATCTCAGGTGTTTCAGTTAGGTACCAAGTATTCAGAGTCTATGGGTGCTACCTTTATGGACGAAGATGGTGTTGAGAAGCCCTTCCAGATGGGTTGCTATGGTATTGGCGTATCTCGAACCTTACAGGCTGTTATCGAGCAGAGCCACGATGAGCACGGCATTATGTTTCCTGTGCCGGTAGCTCCCTTTGAGGTGGCTGTGGTGCCGCTCGACGTTGATGACGACGTGGTGTGGCCTGCTGCCCAAAAGCTTGCAGAAGGACTTGCCGAGAAGGGTATCGAGGTTGTTGTTGATGACCGAAAAGAGCGTCCCGGTGTGAAGTTCAATGACATGGATTTGATGGGTTTTCCGTATCAAGTGGTCTGCGGAAAGCGAGGCGTTGCCAATGGCAACTGCGAGCTCAAAGACAGGCTTGCAGGAACTCGTGTTGATGTGTCCCTTGATGAGCTGGTAGATATGTTGAGCGCTGAGGTTGAGAACAAGCGCATGCCGTAAGGCTTTGTATTGAGAGAGACTGTCCCCACCCGAGTTTTACTCGTCATCTTTTCGAGCGAAATCTTGGGTGGGGTCTTTATTGTCAGTGTTCGACGTAGAGGTCTTTTGTGCTGCTGCTGCCTTCGCTGTATAGAATCTTGTAGCCGCAATAGAGGCAAACGCAACTGATGGCAAGGTAGAGAATGTATCTGAGCCAGTCGTCTTGGTGGAGATAGTGAGTTGCTCGTGTGACTCATATCTCCAGCTAACTCAATCCATTTTCTCAGACAAAAATAAAACCAAGTCGGTTAGAATACTAGGTAGATGCGGGGCGGTCTGTGGTAAGCCCTCCCGTGGCAAGTTTATAGTTCGTTGTGTAACGACTACAGCCGCCTACGGGGCGGCTGTAGTCGTTTTTGGGGCTACTTAGCTAGAGCAACCAAGATGATTGCTAATAGCAGTAACACGATGAGGTATTTGAGGAACTCAGAATACTTCAACACGACCACCTCCCCTCGTGCGCACCCCGATCCGGAACCAGTCCGGGTTGTCGGGCCAGGGAGGGCAGACACGCCCCGCGTCTGATGCTATTATAGCAAAATACGAACAAAAGTTCTAAATGAAATTTCTACTTGACCAACTCGGATGCTCTGCTATAGTGTTTTACGCACCAACCCACGGGGATATAGCTCAGCTGGGAGAGCGCATGACTGGCAGTCATGAGGTCAGGGGTTCGATTCCCCTTATCTCCACCAAGAAAGCGACAGGGCGGCGGCATAGGCCGTCGCCTTTTTGCAATGGTGTCTTGGGCTCATGGCGTAACGGTTAGCGCAGGGGACTCATAATCCCTTGGTTGCAGGTTCGAATCCTGCTGGGCCCACCATAACCGCAGCTAAAGGGGTGTGTGTTTGGTCTATACACCAAACACACACCAAGTTTTTAAGGTTTCTTACCAGAAAAACACCAAAAAGCAACCTTAAAGCCATTTTTACTACTTTCGGTGAACGGTTAACGTGCAGATTTGAGACGGTGATTTTTTGGCAAATTTTGCCAAAAAAAGACAGCCCCGAGCCCAGCTGTCAATCGTTGAGTAGGTGGGTTCTGAGGCTTAATATTGAGAATATTTATCAGAGTAGCATTAACCCAAAATCTGTTTGGTATATGAATCAAGATTTGCCTTGTCCAGACGATTAATCACAACAATGTTTACATCCTTGGTGATATAGCTTGAGGTATTAAAGTCGCTATATTCATTTTTGATAGCATCATACTGAACCAGTCGGTCATCTTCCACAAACAGGGTCGTACTTTCCAGAGTTGTATTCTCAAGATATGTTGGTACAGCCGTTATTACACCATCAATGCAGGTAATTTCCCACATAACTGAGTCGTTTGAAATATAGCGAGCTGTATATACGGGATAGCTCGAATCAGATGTTTCCTCAAGTTCTGAATTAAAGCGATAGCTGCCATCCCTCTCATACAAAGCCTCAAGTATAAATTCATCAAACCCTCTTGCCTTTAACTCTTGGACAAATGCACTAACAGTGGGTTGATTTTGAGATTTGTGCGAATCACGGGGGTTTTCACCAACAGGTGCATCACTCGTTGTCAGCTTTTCCATTATCTCTGTATAGAACTGTTCATAATTATCTGCATCATCCAAATCGCTCAGCTGAGATATATCGACTACTTATGTATCGACTTTCTCACTTATTTATTGTTCTGTAGAGGAGTATTCAGGTTGTAAAGACTCTGGTAGCATCTATTAGATG
>JAFUCQ010000037.1 GCA_017459605.1 Atopobiaceae bacterium | reverse complement strand
GTGGTAGTGTACCGTCTGTTGAAACTTTTGCAACGATTGCGAGAGCTTGTGGAGCACGACTACAACTTGTTATGAGAAACGGAAGAGTGACTACTGTTGATGGGTGGGAATTGTCGTAAGACATCCCGCATTTTTACATCTTGACCCCTGAGAGCAGCCATCTCAGTCATTGCATGGTATCCTCACAAGCGTATCGAGTGTGAGGAGGAGTTATGCCAGGCAAACGCTCTGATGTCATTTCGTGGGACGAGTTTTTCATGCGGGTAGCCCTCGCAGCTAGTCTCAGGAGCAAAGATCCAAACACACAGGTTGGAGCTTGTATCGCAGGGCCAGACAACAGAATACTGTCAGTTGGATATAACGGCACGCCGACAGGCATAAACGATGATGATTTTCCGTGGGATACCACAGAAGATCCTCTCACAGACAAGCATAACTATGTCATTCATGCCGAGGCGAACGCCATTCTCAACTACCGAGGAGCGCTCAAAGAGTTGAGTGGAGCTCGCGTGTATGTCACGCTCTTTCCCTGCCAAGAGTGCGCCAAAATGCTCGCACAGGCTGGCATCGGTGAGGTGATTTACCTCGATGACAAATATCGAGGTACGATTGGCGATGACATTTCTCGTTCGGTGCTCGACAAGTGTGGCGTTGTTTACCGAAAGATGGGCCTGCCAGAAGAGGTGTTGCAGGGCTGGGGTAGTGCCAAGTAGCCCAGATGTACGCTGCGAGCTGCTGCGAGCTGCTGCGCGGAGCAGTGCCAAGTAGCCCAGATGCGTACTGCGACTAGTGCTGCAAGCCTGTGATTCGCGCTACAATCAACACAGCAAGCTGCTGCGCTAGAGTGGTGCCGAGCGGGCGAGAAGCCCGGAACAGCTAGCTCGTGAGCTGGGGATATGTGTCCCATTCCCGTATGCGTCTCTTCATACCCTCGATATCGAGAATCCCGTACGCAAAGCCCTTGCGGATGAGGTGCTCTGGCACATATTCGTCGTACTTATCAAAAAACGGAACCTCTGCAGGGTAGAGAAGATCCATCGGTTCTGTGAGAAGCTCAGCTTCTTCTCGTACGATGTCAAAGAACTCAGCTTCGCTCACACCCATCTTGAACTGCATGAAGTACGGTCGCGCAGAGTCGACACCCTTGATACCCAAACGTTTTGCGCAGCGCAGTTTGATGAGGCGCTCGAGTGCCAAAAAGGCATAGCTTCCAAGCCATGGAAGCAAACACCACATCGATCCCCCAAGGTTGACCAAGGGCTTATCGGCAAGTTGAGCGTGAGCGGCTGAACGCCGAGCAATTTGCAGCCGCGCTTGGGCATTGCCGAGCAAGTACGGATAGCTCTCTGGCTCTCGAAGAGCTTGGCGCATACGTTCGAGCACTTTGGTGTTGACATCTCCTGCTACCTGTCCAAAGTAGGCAGGAACCTTCCCCTTTACCTGCGTACATTCAATAAGATGGCGCTTGTGATCAATGGCTTCGACTACCCAAACGTGACCCGCAATTGCAATACGCTCACCAACGGGTGGCGGACTCACAATGGTTCCCAGCTCCTGCGACTCACTTCTCACGGTGTACTCTTCGTTTTCTTGGAACACCGCGTAAAAGCGGAAGTTGTTCACAACGCGTTCTCCTGCCAAGCCTACGATGAGCCCGTCGTTTTCAGTCCGCTCGATATGCTCAATTTTGATGAGGTGGAGCAGGAGTTCTCGGAAGTCGTCGGTTGTAATCTGGAAAAAGGGCGTGAGCGTGAGCACATGGCGAGCAAGTTCTCGGGCAGAGAGCTCACCGCTCGATGCAAGCGTCGCCATGGTCTGGTGGTAGAGCAAACTGTAGGGAAGCCTATCAAGGCTTGGCGGCTCTACCCAGCGTTCTTTGAGGTAGAGCTGGACGAGAGCAATGCCCTGCAGCAGTTTCCACGGAATCGTCTCTGGAAGAAGTGCTCGTGCCTCGGGAGGGTCTTCCCGCATGACAAAGTGCATCTGAGATGGCTGACCGCGCCTGCCTGTGCGCCCCATGCGCTGCAAGAACGAAGACACGGTAAACGGAGCATCAATCTGGAAGGCTTTCTCGAGCTTTCCAATGTCGATGCCCAGCTCGAGCGTTGCTGTGGTGATGCACGAAAGAGCAACGTCATCGTCTCGCATGAGGTCTTCAGCGCTTTCCCGCAAGCTTTGAGAGAGGTTGCCATGGTGGATAAGAAAGCGATCTGGCTCGCCGATAGCTTCGCAATAATGACGAAGCGACGTGGTGACATCTTCAGCTTCTTCTCGAGAGTTGCAAAAGATAAGAGACTTGGTGGCACGGCTTTGCGTAAAGATATAACCGATAGCAGGGTCTGCCCATGGAGGTGGTGTATCGGAAGAGCTCGATGTGGCGTTGTGGTGCTGAAGGGCGGGTAGAGTCTCGTTTACGTGAGCATCTTCTGGGCGCAGCTCTGGTGATGGGATGGCTTGCCCGGAGGTTCTGTCTTGCTGGTGGAGAGGTGGCTGAGAGCCGCCCGACTGAGACGCCCCCGGCTGAGACGGGCCCGACTGAGACGCGCCCGGCTGAGAGACGTCATCATGTTCTATCTCGGGCTCGAGTGGGGAGTCTGGGTCTTGGTCTTGCTGGAAGTCTTGAACATGAGCTGCACCAGCGAGCGATGCGGGCATGTCTGTCTCGATTTGCTGAGCTTGAGGGCCTACCACATAGAAGTGTTCCATCGACAAACGCCAGCTTTGAGAAGGGCCTTCGATGCGCGGGATGGTGGTGTTTCTGTTGGTGCCATGTGCAAGGTAAGCTGCGGCAAGTTCAGGCTCACCAATGGTGGCAGAAAGGCCTATGCGCCGAGGGTCGACCCCAGCTAAGCGCCCCAATCGCTCGATACAACACAGGGTTTGTCCCCCGCGGTCTCCTCGCAGGAGTGAGTGAACTTCATCAATCACGATGTAGCGCAAATCGCAAAAGAGCTTAGGAATGGCAGCGTGTCGATGAAGCAATAGCGATTCAAGCGACTCAGGAGTAATCTGCAAAACACCGCTGGGGTTTTTGAGAAGCCGCGCTTTGTGTGATTGCGAGACATCGCCATGCCAATGCCAAATGGGGATGCCTTCTTCATGACAGAGCTCTTCGAGGCGCAAAAACTGGTCGTTTATCAGGGCTTTGAGCGGACCAATATAGAGAGCGCCAACACTTAACGGAGGTTCTTCGTAGAGCTCTGTCAAGATAGGGAAAAAGGCAGCTTCTGTTTTGCCAGAGGCGGTTGAGGCACAGAGGAGCACGTGGTCATCTGTTTCAAATAGGGCCTCACCTGCAGCAACTTGAATTGCTCGCAGCTGCTCCCAATCATGAGAGTAAATAAAGTCCTGAATAAACGGTGCATAGCGCCCAAAGACGTCCACACGTCCTCCTTGCTCACTTGAACAATTTGCAACATCTGTACAGAAGCTCTGTGCTGTGGCATATCATTGTACGACGAATGGGATAGGTAGATTGAGAGCTTTGAGACAGGAGCACCGTTCATGGCTGATTTTGTAATTCGTAAAGGACAGATGGAAGACCTTGATACCCTGATGGAGATTTATGCGCATGCTCGGGAATTTATGGCTGAGCATGGTAATGAGAGCCAATGGGGCCCTACGCAGTGGCCACCGCGCAATTTGATTGCTCAAGATATTGAACAGGGCACCTGTCATGTGGCTGAGTACGATGGTCGCATTGCTGCTACCTTTTTCTATGATGCGGGTGAGGATTGCGAGCCGTGCTATCGGGTGATTGAAGACGGTTCTTGGGCAGATGATACTGCGTATGGAGTCGTGCATCGCATTGCCTCGGCTCATATCGTTGGTGGTGCAGGTCAAGCCTGTCTTACATGGGCGCTTGAGCAAACGCCTCACCTGCGAATTGATACGCACAAAGACAACATCCCCCTGCAGACGCTCCTCAAAAAGCTCGGCTTTTCTCACCGAGGAACCATCTACGTATACGAAGACGAGCAGCCACGAATGGCGTTTGAGCACGTAGCTGCTTCGTAGGAACGTGAGTGAGCCCAGCGAGGAGTTCCTCTCAGCCTTCCACAAACACAAAGTAGTTGTCGTCACTTAACTCTTCATCAAAGCGATAACCACGCTCGCAGTATGCGCGCATGTCATCAATCTGTTCGATGGCATGCTCTGCGCACCAGCGGCAAAAACTTCCGCGTGCTGCTTTGGCTTCGGTTGAGCGCTGGATGAGTTTGCCGTCTTTGAGTTTGCCAAACAAACAGGTCAAAACGGGCAAATTGAGATCAGAGCAATAGGGAACAACCGCCTTTGCGTATTCAACTGAAGCCAGATTGATGAGCATGTCAAACTCTTCTGCTAATGCCTCTGCAAGGCGAGACCCCCAAAATCCATAGAGGTCACGACTGTGTTCTGTGGCAAGCTTTGCCTGCATCTCAAGCCGATAAGCAACAACGCCATCGCTTGGCCTCAGTATTCCGTAGAAACCAGAGAGTATGCGCAGGTGCGCCTCGAGATAATCGAGAGGTTCTTGCTCAAGAATGCTGGGAGCTAAATGCTGGTACTGAATACCCTCATAGGCAAGAATCGCAGCAGTGGTGTCACGCTTGAGATTCATATCAGAGAATCGCTCGTAGTTCAGTTGGGCGAGAGTGTCGCTGCATTTCCAGACAGCCTTTGCCTCGTCAAAGCTCAGTTTTTGCACTGTCTCCATAAGTTCTTGAGTAGACGCAAGGAAGCGTGGAGTGCTTGTAGGATAGGGAGGACCTTCAACAAGATTCATCTTTTTTGCAGGTGAGATGATATAACCAAGAGACATACTGTCGCTTACCTCCTTGCAATAGGGACAGATTGCAGCTTTGCTACTTCGCTCTATGAAAGAGCGTTTGGGTCGTTGCGAAGAACCTCACAGAACTGATGCAAAATTCGGGCAGTCAGACCCCAAATGAGCGGATCTGTATCGAGATAAAAGGGCACATCGTGGCTGCGTTTGCCCCACGGGTAGTCTCGACCTCCCGGAATCAAATCAAAGGGAAAGTCATCAGGAAACTCATGGGTGAGTGGTACCGTCCAAAACTGGGGAGCGTGTTCCATAAACCAAGAAAGCGGGATGACAAAGCTTCGTTCAACTTCCTCAGGATCAAAGCTGCCCTCATAGTTGTTGAGAACTGCTACAAACACACGAACTGAACGGGCACTGCCTCCACCAAATTCACCCAGTTCACCAAGGTAGAGAAGCTGTTCGGTGCTGACAAGGAGTTCCTCGCAGGTTTCACGGATGGCTGCCTCAAGAGCAGTTTCGCCATCCTCGAGATGACCACCCGGCAAGGATACCTCGCCGGGCTGGCTTACCAACTTCTGTGATCTCAGTTCAAATACGATGTCAAAACCGTGTTCAGTAGGGACAAGTGGAATCAAAATAGCAGCATCTCGCCATGCACGATGACTCTGAGCATATTCAAGACTTGAGGTAATCTGCCCTGCGGTTGGAGATTCGAAAACTTGTTTGTGTTTGGCACTATTCATCTTTGGATTATCTGTTCTCATGGTGCTCCTTGGGGGCCTTTTGTACATTCGGGATTGTAACTGAATCCCTCGCACAAGGTGCTAACGCGCTTCTGAAAGACGAACAGAGCTGAGGGCTCGGATACGTCGAGTTAGGGAAACAATCCTTGTGAACGGGTGTCGTGATGCAAGGCAAATCGTTGAATCGGTTTAGGTTTAAATAGTGAACTCAGCAAACGGATCCTCAGAATCAGCGTCAGCTGCATTGCCGCTCGGGTTCACGGCAGTCGGGCTGGTGTAAGTCGGGTTCACGGCAGTCGGGCTCACGGCTGTCGGGCTCACGAGGCTGGGACTGCTCGGGTTTGGTCCGCTCGAGCTGCTGCCTGCAGCGCTTGGCGCAACAGGGTTTGCAAGCTGGCCGCTACCCATAATGTCACCTACCGTGAGCTGGGGATTCTGTAGCGAAATATCAAGAAGCTCAATGAAATCGCGAATCACTTCTCGTGGCGTGAGATGGGTGTCGGCTCCAACTCGCCCAAACTCGAGCTGCAAAAATGACACCATGTCTTGCTGTGTGATTCTTTGGTCATAGTGGTGATATTCAGCATGAATCCGTGCGAGTTTCTCGATAAGAATGAGCAACTCCTCGTAGCTGAGGGGTGCGAGCTGAATGACGGGTGCCAGCAAATCTGCCAAGCCCTCGGTAGAAAAGCGTCCATGAGTGAGGCGAGACCGCAGTGCTTCGTATGAATACAAACCACGGCGCCTGTCTTCTATAGCGTTGGGGGTACCTCCCATGATAATGCCGAGATACTGGGCTTTTCCTTGGAGGGTGTCGTTGTACATAGCAAGAATCTTCTCGTAGTTGTACTGACGAGAAATGGCGTTGGGGATTTTGTACAGGTTTACCAGCTCATCAATGAGAATAATGAGTCCGTCATAGCCAGCTTGTCGAAAGAAGCCAGCAAAGAGCTTGAGGTAGTCGTACCAATCGTCGTCTCCGATAACGATGTTTACACCCAGAGCCTCGCGAGCTTCTGTTTTGGTGCGAAACTCTCCGCGAAACCAGCGAACAACCTGTGCTTTTGTATCATCGTCACCATTTTGTTGACTCTGCCAATACAGGGTGAGAAGTCGCGCAAAGTCATATCCGTGAACAAGCTCTTGCATAGACTGGACAACCTTGAGAATCTCTGTCTCAACATGCTGAGCCAAGGCTGAATCAGCCAAATCAAGACCTGTGGAAAGCGCGGCATCTGTTTGTAGTTTTGAAATCCAGCGATCGAGAATCAAGGTGAGGGCTCCGCCATCAGGGCGAGTTTTGGTTGAGAGGTTGCGCATGAGTTCACGGTAGGTTGCAAGCCCCTGATTGTTGCCACCTTGGAGGCGCCGCTCAGGCGAGAGGTCTGCATCGGCAACAACAAAATTGCGACCCATGGCATGGTTTCTAATGGTTTGGAGCAAAAAGCTCTTACCGCTGCCATAGCGGCCAACAAGAAAACGAAACGAAGCGCCGCCATCTGCCACGAGCTCTAAATCAGAGAGCAGTGCTCCAATTTCTGCTTCGCGGCCAACCGTTACATAGGGCAGCCCAATTCTTGGAACAACTCCGCCTTTGAGGGAGTTCAAGATAACCGAGGCTATGCGTTTGGGAACGCGAGCTGTGGTGGTATCGCTCATGTGGCTGCACTCCCTTCTGAGATGATTTCTGCTACATCATCTCGGTAGTCTTCTATGATAAACGGCTCATCCCCGTCAAACTCAATGACCACATCGCCCACGAGGTCAAAGAGCTTCTCAGTCATGGTATCAAGTGAAGTCGACAACAATTGTCCGCTTGCACTGACAAGTTCTTGATAGGGCAGGCCATCGAGCAAGGCTGATAGTATAGCGAGTTCAGTAGCTGTAAGACCATGAGTTTGTTGAGGCTCGAGGCGCTCTTCCTCGAGATGAATCTCTGCCGCTCCAGTCTCAGAGTTGAAGTCACGAGCGCTGAGCATCTCAGGGGCTTCTCGGGATGCCTCATCAGAGCCATGCTCCTTACTTGGTAGTTCCTCAGCTAAGAGTGCTGCCTCGCCACTCAATCCCTCACCAGCGCGGCTCACTTCTCCTGCTGTCTCCTCATCGCTGTCCATGCGCTCCTCGTCAACCAGCAGAGCTTCTTGTACCTGCTCAGCCGCTGCACGAATCCCATCGAGCTTGGAATAATCAATCGTTACCCGGCGAGCCTCGAGTTCTTGCTGATAGTTCAGTTCGTCGCGCACCGCCTCGTCGATGATTTTTTGTGCAAAAGCAGGGAGCTTCTGCGGTTTCAAAGGATGCGGGTGGTCAATGGCGTTGCGTAACGCGCAGTCTATGCCATGAAGTAGTGCTGCGAGTTCGGCGCTTCGCTCGCTGTGTGCGCAGATGAGCATCTGTGTCCACTTGCCAGAGCGGCAGCTATAACGCTCTGAGGGGTCAAGCTCAACTGTGCAATCTGGATGAATCTCTGGATCATAAAAGATTGCCGAGGAAAACATCAGGTAGGTGCTCTTTGTTGGCGTGCCAAAGTAGCCTTCGACAAAGTCGGTCTGCCGACGACGTGAGCAGTGAGCAACCATCTTTTCAAAAACACGCCGCGCGATAGCACCAAAGAGCTCAGGCGCGTCATCAAATATCTTTGAACGAGCAATTTTTTTACTGGAAGCTGTGCGTAGTGCTTCGAGCAAATCAGCGTCGTTTGGCATCTGTGGTTCAACATGATTGTCAATCTTGGACGTGAGTTCTAATTGTTGTAAAACGGCAGCCTGCGCTTGAAGAAGCGTGTAGACAGCGGGTCGTACCTCATTGAGTTCAAGTTGGTCCTTACAGCTGTCAACGAGGTTGTGATAGATCACATAGTCGTGCATCCACAAACGCAGGTGGCCACGCAGAGAGTGACTTTCATAGGCATCGACATACAGTAGTTTCTCGTAAAGGTTTTTGAGAGCCAAAAAACCGTCGCGGTGATTGTCAATTCCCGCACCGCAGAGAATCTCGTAGACGTGCACAAAGGTGAATGATATGTGGCTAAAATCATAGGTTCCCCGTCTGAGCTGAGCTCTCCAAGTAAAGTAACCACGCAAGTGGTCTGTGTTCATGGCAGCGTAGCAGGGATAATAGCGGACAAAACGCTTCTCATAAATGTAGTTGTCCTCATAATCAGCCATGAGGTGAGCCTGCTCCCAAAAGATGCGGTTGGCAGTCTTACTCAAATAAGGCCGTGATGCATCCGTACCGAGACCCTCGATATCACGCATCTCACGTATACGCTCTGGGATATGCGACCTATCCTCACCAAACAGTTCGTAAATGTCATAGGCCTGAGAAGCAAAAGGGTTGTCCCGAAAGTTTCGGCTGCGCGTGCGTCTGTCACGAGAAGGCCGAGAAGTGACGGTACGCTTTTCTTGGCGCTGCTCGCCCGCTCCTTCAGGCGCTTCTGGAGTGCTTTTCTTTTGCTCGTGCTGTTGGCGAAACTGCTTACCCGTTTGCAAAAGGGGCTGGTCGGTATAGGTGTTTTGCGTAAAGCGTGCCGCTTTTCGCCCCTCGAGTTTCTCGAGAATCTGTTGTAGGAGTTCTTCAGAATCCATCGATGCCCCTCAAAGAGATGTGTCCCTCAAGTACCGTTGTTACCAGCTCATAGTGAGTTTTGAAGAAGAGCCACCGTCCTGTCAAATTCCTCAAACAGGACGCTGTCTATGTCGTTGCTGTTACGGAAATATAAATATCCCAGTTGTTCGATGTGAGTTCTTGTTGTAAGCCACTATTATTTTAATTACCTACAGTGTGTATGTATAGCACTTCTAGCCAAATGGGTACGCTCAATAGGGGATTGACTCAAAACGCTGTACTGGCTGAGCAAACCACCCCTCGCTTGCCATGATAAGGCGATTGCTTGGCATTGAGGTTTTGTGAGTTGACGGTACGGCTACGAGAAGGAGTCAACAGTCTGAGAGGAAGGTTGAACGATAATGAAGAAACTCGACGAGCTCATGCTTGATAGACGCCAAGCGCTTGGTCTTGGTTTGGGTGGCGTTGCTTCCACAGCAGCATTCGCACTGGTTGGTTGTGGCGGCGGTCAGGCTGCACCCGAGGCATCATCAACTGAGGCATCTGGCTCTGCAGCTGAGGCTTCCACATCTGCAGCAGAAGCATCGGCATCTGAGGCCGAGGCCAAGATGGTGCAGATTGATGCAAGTGCATTCGATTCGTTGGTAGACAATGGCCCCGTGGCAGATGATGCAAGCATCGAGGCAAACGAGTGGGCAAAGAAGGTAAAAGACGCTGGTAAGCTGCGCGTTGGTGCGGTTCAAACTTCACAGCTCTTCAGCCTGCTCAACGAGGTTGATAACCGAGTTCGTGGCTTTGATGCAGGTCTTTACCAGCTGCTTACCAAGTACATCTTGGGCGATGCAAGCAAGCATGAGGTCACGCTCGTTCAGTCTTCAACGCGCGAATCGGTTCTTCAGAGCGACCAAGTTGATGCAGTCTTTGCAACCTATACCATCAACGCTGAGCGTCAGAAGGTCATCTCGTTTGCTGGTCCCTACTTTGTAGGCCATCAGGGAATTCTTGTTATGGCAGACAACACCGACATCAACAGTGTTGATGATTTGGCTGGCAAGGTTGTTGGTGTCCAAGAGGGCTCAAACGGTCGCGCTGTTATGGAAGAGTTTGCGCCAAACGCTGAGGTTCAAGAGCTTGGCACAGACGAAGAGCTTCGCACTGCTCTTGAGCAAAAGCGCATCGACGCCTATGTGGTTGACGCAACTCTGCACATGGGCAACATGATTTCCAATCCTGGTAAGTATCGTATGGCAGCTGAGTTTGGCCCCGAAGATCCTCTGGGAATTGGCCTTCCGCTTGACTCCGATGGCGTTGACTTTGTCAACGAGTTCCTCTCCAAGATTGAGCAGGACAACATCTGGGCAGACCTCTGGAAGGTATGCATTGGTGAGCGCACGGGTATCGACGACGTTCCCGAGCCTCCCACCATCGGTGCCTAAACCTAAAGCCTCAATCTATGCGTATCGCTGAGCTGGTACGCTTGAAGGGCGGCAGGGTGGGTTGTGAACTGGCGCGTGCATCCATTGTGAATACATGATGCGTGAGGGTCCCTGCATGAATTGTCGTGTGGGGGCCCTGTTTCGGCAAAGGAGGAGGTGAGGCATGGGAATTGGTGAGCTTATCTCGACCTATGGTGAGATATACCTTCAGTCATTGATGAAGACATGGGGAATGACGCTTATCTCATTTTGCCTCGCAATGATTATTGCTTTAGTGATTACCGTGATGCGCGTGAGTCCTATGCGTCCGCTGCGCATGGCAGGTGATTTGTATGTTCAGATTTTTAGAAACATACCTGGTGTTTCCCTGCTGGTAATTGTGGTTTATGCCTTGCCTTACTTGCAGCTGACCCTGCCATACGAGACTTGCGCGCTGGTTACCATCACGTTGGTTGTCTCGGCATTTGCGTCAGAGAATCTCATGACGGGCATCAATACCATTGGTGTTGGTCAGATTGAGGCGGCGCGTTCGGTGGGACTTTCCTTTGGACAGATTCTTCGCCATGTGGTGATTCCGCAAGCTCTGCGTTCGGTGGTATTGCCTATGACCAACCTGCTTATTGGAACCCTGCTTACAACAGCGCTTGCCTCGCAAGTTCCGCTCAATCCACCCGAGCTTACCGGTATGGTGAACTACGTGAACTCACGCTCCGTGGGTGGCATTGGAGCCTTTTTCATCTCTGCTCTTGGTTATGCGGGAACCTCAGTCATTATTGGACTGATTGGCAATCGCCTTGATCAGCGTGTAAGGATACTGCGATGAGCGCCAACGTCACGTCTATGAGAGACGTACTCTACGAGGCTCCCGGTCCCAAGATGCGCCGTCGCATCATTATTGGAACGGTCATATCACTCATTGTGGTGCTGATAGGGTTGGCGCTGATTATTCGCCAGTTTTATGTGACGGGTCAGTTAGCACCGCGCTACTGGGAACTCTTCCTAAAGCCAACTACGTGGGCGTTTTTGGGTCGCGGTTTTCTGGGCACGATACAGGTTGCGGTAACAGCCGGCGCCATTGCGCTGGTGTTGGGCATGGTGCTTATGCTGGGGCGCATTAGCAAAATTGCACCGCTTCGCGTGGTATCGCGCATCATCATCGACTTTTTCCGTGGCGTGCCAAGCCTGTTGCTCATTTACTTTTTCTTCTTGGTTATTCCAAAGTACGGTATTCGCATGCCGTCGTTTTGGATGCTCACACTGCCTGTTGCCTTTGCTGCCTCGGGTGTTTTAGCTGAGGTTTTTCGTGCTGGTGTAAATGCAGTTCCCAAGGGGCAAACAGAAGCAGCGATGTCGATTGGCATGACCGACGGCAAGATTATGTCTAAGATTGTGCTTCCTCAAGCACTGAAGATTGTTATTCCGTCGCTCGTGAGTCAGCTGGTAGTTGTCGTAAAAGATACCACCGTTGCCTATGTGGTGAGCTACCCTGACCTCATGCAAAACGCTCGCGTTCTTATCACCAATTACGATGTCTTGGTATCCATGTACTTTGTTATCGCCATCATTTATATTTTGGTCAACTTTGGAATCAACCAGTTGTCAATTTGGATGGCGCGTCGTTCTGGAACACGGATCATCACACGGAACACCGAAGATCCCATTTAGAAGAGGTACGTTCATGACAGAAGACCAGCGTATAGATACAGTTTCAAGCACTCACGATGCCGGCGCACAGCCATCGATAGAGCATGCTGCTTCGTCTGCTGCCGAGCAAAGCTCAAGCTCGGTGCCAACGATTGAAATGCGTCATGTAGATAAGCACTTTGGAGACCTCCATGTTCTTCGCGATATCAATTTGCGTGTGGAGAAGGGCGAGGTACTCGTTGTAATTGGCCCGTCGGGTTCGGGTAAATCAACGCTTATCCGTACCATCAACCGCCTTGAGACCATCGATTCTGGTGAGATTTTGCTCGAGGGAAAGACGCTGCCGCTTGAAGGCAAGGAACTTGCTGCTCTTCGTTCCGAGGTTGGTATGGTGTTTCAGTCGTTCAACCTCTTTGCACACAAGACGATTCTTGAGAATGTGACGATGGGCCCCATTCAGGTGCTCGGGATGCCCAAAAAAGAAGCCGAAGAAAAAGCGATGGAGCTGCTCAAACGAGTTGGTGTGGCTGAACAGGCAGCTAAGGTGCCAGCACAGCTTTCGGGCGGTCAGCAACAGCGTGTGGCAATTGCGCGCTCGCTTGCTATGAATCCTAAGGCTATGTTGTTTGATGAGCCAACGAGTGCTCTTGATCCCGAGATGATCAACGAGGTCCTCGAGGTAATGGTGGAGCTCGCGCAGGGCGGCATGACTATGATTGTGGTTACTCACGAGATGAACTTTGCTCGCCGCGTGGCCAATCGAGTCATCTTTATGGCAGACGGACAGATTGTTGAAGAAGACACTCCTGCAAACTTCTTTGATAATCCCAAGACCGATCGCGCCCGCGACTTCCTCGACTCTATCAAGGGACACTAGCAAAGCATCGTTTTTCTGCAGGTATTGATGGCTGAGGTCATTTTATTCAGCGTCGAACAGGAAAAAATCACGTTCACCGCTGAATAAAGCGCACGAGCAGCCCCTGAGAACGTGGTTTTGATTCGTTTTGGTTTGTTATGCCGATACGAAGAGGTCGTCGAGAGTTATTACATTGGTAAAAGCGCCACTATATTCATTATGAGTAAGACCAAAACTTGTGATGAGTGTGCTATGTATGGTCTGTTTGGGTGAGAGGTGTTGTGCAAGAAGACTTTGCCTTTGTAGGAGTGTTCGGTAATAACTCTTATCAACAACAAAGTTGCTGCTCCAATATTTGATTTCGCACATATTCACTACGTTGTCGTTACGTTCGATGAGCATATCAATTTGGATACCCTCTATGTCGTCTGGACGCTTTGACCATGCAGAACTTGAACTGATAACTCCTGAAATCCCGAGGGCTTTTTTGATTTGCTCGACATGGTTGAAACAGAGATTCTCAAAGGCGTAGCCCCGCCAAGTAGAAACGGTCTGTGATGTGCCGTTTTGTTGCCAGTATCGTGTGTTCGCGCGGCTTGTGCCATCAACAAAACGGAGATAAAAAAGGCAAAATGGATCAATAAGCTTGTAGTGTTCTTCTCGTTTACTAAAGCCAAACGGAACGTACTTAATGACAAAGTCGCTCGCTATGAGGGCATTGAGATTGCGAGATAGGCTACCCCCATCAGAGAGCTGTAGCTTTTCAATGAGTTCTTTGCGGGTAAAGCCGGCGTTTTTGCTGTAGAGAATGCGAACGATTGCTTTTGCAGTATCTGGATTGCTAAAAACTGAATCGAAGAGCCTCTTAAACTCATCGTGCAGCTTTGCATTTCGAGCAAAAAAGAGTGCATCAACATTTTGGGCAAGACTCAGAGCTGGATCAAAGTATCCAAGGTAGTACGGAATCCCACCAACAATCATGTAGCTTTGTGCAATATCGTAACGAGAGAGCTTAATCTGGTTTGCTTGAAAGTATTCCTCACATTCTTGCAAGCTAAATGGAGAGAGCTTGAGCTCAAACGTTACCCTGCCATAAAGCCCGCCATGGTTGTTTATCAGCTTGTCTAATACCCACGAGTTAGCACTTCCACATACAATGACCATCAGGTTTTTCCGGTGACACGCCCATGTGTTCCAAAAACCTTCGAAAGCTGTCATGAACCCAGAACGTGGAGAATCAAGCCATGGAAGCTCGTCAAGAAAGATGAGCTGCCTGCTGCCGTCATCAATGTTCTGCAAGTATTTCTCGAGTAATAAAAAGGCCTCGAGCCAGTCTTGGGGCTTTTTGTCTGGTTGCATACCATGAAGAATCAGTGAGTTGTAGAAGTGAGTCAGCTGAGCACGAAGGAGTCCTTGTGGACTCTCTTCGGCAGGGGAGAGACCAGCGTGTCTAAAAGTTATCCGACCCTCAAAAGTTTCATCAACGAGATAGGTCTTTCCTACCCGCCTGCGTCCATATATGGCAACAAGTTCAGCGGAGTGCTGGTCATACAGACGGTTCAGCTCTTTGGCTTCTTTTGCTCTTCCAATCATGCTCACTCCTATTCACTTATTGAGCGGTGAAAAGAAAAATAATTGCATTCACCGCTCAATAAACGCTCACGATTGAGTGTAAAGCTCATTTATTCAGCGGTCAAATAGAAAAAACCACGTTCACCGCTCAATAAATGACTTATATGTCCAGAACTTGTATTCTTTGCTTTCTCCTTTGGTGATTCCCTTATATGTATTGTTATGTAACGTTGCCGGATAGAAAAATGTAAATGATGTATAAAGATATTGAAGCTGGTTGTGTTCAACTATTAGGGGTTGAATACAAGTATCGATAATTGTTGTCAGAGGTATGTTGAAGTGGCAGTTTGCGGTTCGCAGCTGTCCATAAACTAATTAGCGTTTGTAGGTGAATTACATGAATCCAGTTGAATTATTAAGGGAAATGAGTGTGACTGCATTATCCATCGGAGATCCTCGTTTTCGACGCACCTTGAGTAATGCTGGATATAAGTCAATTCTTGATGCTTTTGCGACATCTGAGGGTGAACTAGATAGCTCTGTTGGTTATAAGACTTCTGATATGGTGCTGAAGCTCAAGGAGGAATTTGAAGCCAATCCTGAGGCATTCGCCATTAAGGCAACAACGAAAAGAGAAGTTGATGAGGTTGCTGTACAAAAGGATATTAATCGTCTTATGAGACAGCAAAACTCAATAAATGCCCCCAACATCCATCATGCAAGCTCGGGACACGCAAAATCTAATAGCGTTTACATTCCACCTATGCCAAAAGAACCCCAGGGAGATACTCTTTTATATTTCGAAAATCAAACGGAAAAAGTTTTCGATAACTTAGCTGATCGGCGTGCTACATATTTTGCTTTTGAAGCTTTTGACGAATTTGAAACTGAGCTACCACAGCTTGAAGAATGCTTCCACTGGTTATTTAAACGCTATCAAGGGCAATTAAACGATGCATTGTCAATCTCAATTAATCGTGTACCGAATGCTTTTATTCTCTTTTGTTCCTATCAGGCCAAATCAGTTTTTGATGGTGAAAACTTATGGGGGCAGTTGTTTGAGAAATTCGGTATTCACAACCAGGGATATCAGGTCAACTTTAAAAAGGCTTTCCTGGGCTGTCTGAAAAGCAGACAAATGCCTATCTATTTAGAGCAAGAGACTGAATTTCGCTATATGTATACAGCGCTTATGCACGGAGGTTTATCCCTAGACGCTTGGGAGAATCTTTGGGAAAAATCTCTTATTCCCATGGCAAACAAATCGAATACTGACCCATTCGGTTTTGGCATGGATTTTGATGCTCGGAAAGCACTTATGTATATGAGGGATACCGAACGCCCTTACTCACCAAAAAAATCAGTATTAAGCCTGCTGGATAAGGCTCCAGAAGAAATCGTTCTTCCTCTTATAAACTCGGCTTTGTCCATAGCACGCAAGTTGGTTAATCCTGCTCAGGCAAAGCAGGCTGGGATGACGATGCTATCAAGGACCGGACTTCCAGATACAGCTCTAATAGCACTTAATAATACTCGAGGTAACACTAAGTCTCACTATTCGAAGAAGAAAGGAAAGCCGTCTGAAAATAGTCCGTTGGTGTATCTACATGAAGGAAAACTGCAGCTTGACATGGACAAAGGGCGCGTGTTTATTAAGTGGAAAAGACAGGTGTTACCTGAGACACTTATTGGGTATGTGGTTGAGTATTATGTGAATGGAATTTTACGTTATTCAACCAGCATTCTTGAAGAGCTTGGTCACGGTGTATTGGATGCTGTTGAAATTGAAGTTAATCCTCATCCAAAGTATGAAATTACCATCAAACTGAGCCATAAATTGCCTGATGGAACCACAGCGGAAGACGATTCTCTCGAACAATCTTTTCAAAGGTTTAAACCTGGCTGCTTAGAGTTTCTTGAGACTCCAAGTGGAGATTTTTATCTAAGAGAGTCAAAAGATCGCATTTCACGAAAAAGAGTTATTGCCTACTTGCTCAGGAAAGGCTTGAAAATAGTTCCTGGAATGGGAATGCGGCTCATTGAACGACATGAGGGATTCTCGAGTATTTCGGAAACAACAATAGAATTCTTCGAAGTTAGTCCAGGATCTTGCGGTTCTATCGTAGATGAGAGCTCGGGAGAAGAACTGGCCGCATGGCAGGAAAATTTACGGATAACTGTTAATAGAAATCGCATTATTGGTAGAAATGTAAATGGCTTAGATTTATACGGTGTGGTTAAAACAGAGACTAAAGGTAATAGAGCGCTCCCTACAATAACTATTGAGGCTGTCGACGGAAATCTTTCTCCTGATGATTACGAGACAGAGTGCTATTGTGACAGTAAGAGGATTGACTTGTGCAGTCAGATAATCTGGTCTGGGGATGATTTAAATCAAGTAAGTGCAATCACCATTCCGATTTCCAAAGAGGTTTATTTTCCTTGGCATGCATGCAGATGTGATGTCATAGTACACAAGAAACCAACGGATACTATTGTTTTCCGGTATTCATTCTCAGTTGTTCCAATAACTGACCTTTCAATTGAATCAATTGACCCTAATAACTATATGACTACATATTCATTTAGAGCTGCGCGAGCAATGACAGTATCTTTTGGTGAGGAATCAACAGTTGTTACAGAGGGGAAGAAGTACAACTTACTCGCCCCTCTTTCTGAAACACAGATTCGCATACACATTGAGTCAGTTCAATCTGATAGATACATAGTTTCCGAAGTAAACTTAGGGAAACGCTGATTAATGATGTTTGAACTCGTCCAAATCGCCTCGCCATCGGGTTTGGACGAGCCGAAAGGCCCTGAGACATCGCCTGTCTACCGCTCGCCTTTCCTCCAATCCCTCTGCGTGACCTGAACGGGGGTTTTGAGGCACAGTAGTCCTGTGGAGGGCCGTCAGACTCGCATCGGCGCGGGCGGTCCGATGCGACCTGCCCGCGAGCACATCTCCACGTTCGCAAGCGCGAAGAGCACCGTAAGCGCGCTGCTGTTCTTTTTGATTCCCTTATAGCGGCACTTAGCGTAGCCGAACTGGCGCTTGACAATCAGGAAGGGGTGCTCGACCTTCGAGCGCACCGAGGCTTTTCTCGTCTCGATGTCGTGCTCGACGGACAGCCCCTTTTTACCCTTGATGCGCGAGGGTCTCTCCGCAACAATCCACTCCACCTGAGAGAGGTGCTCGTCGCAGGCGACTTCACTGCGCTTCTCAATCCCCAGGTAGCCAGAGTCCGCATAGCAAAACGAATCGTCGTCACGCAGCAGCTTGTGAGCTGCGGTGATGTCGTGGTCGTTTGCCGGGGTGCACTCTACCGTGTGGACCAGCCCGCTGCCGGCGTCTGCACCGATGTGGGCCTTCATACCGAAGTAGTATTGGTTGCCCTTCTTCGTCTGGTGCATCTCGGGGTCACGATTGCCGGTGGCGTTTTTGGTAGACGACGGTGCCTGGATTATGGTGGCGTCCACTATCGAGCCACCCCTCATCATCACTCCATCGGCCTCGAGGATGGCGTTGACGCAGTCGAGCATCTCTTTGGCCAGCCCCCTCGACTCGATGATACGCCTGAACTTGAGCAGCGTGGTTGCGTCGGGCACCTGGTCGCCCAGACCGAACGACACGCCCATGAACTCCGAGAACGCCCGCGAGTCGTAGACCGCATCCTCGACACCCTCGTCAGAGAGGTTGAACCATAGCTGCAAAAAGTACATGCGCAGCATCCGCTCAATCCCAATTGGCTTTCGGCCTCGCTTTCCTGAGAAGTAGTAAGGCTTGACCAACTCCACGAGCGCCGCCCAAGGAATGGCTGCATCCATTCGACACAGGAACTCGTCACGCTTGGTCGTGCGTCTGCGAGATGCATTCTCGATGTCGCAGAAGGTGGTCTGCCGTGCCATAGATCCTCCAAGAATCGATATTTGACCTGGGGTTATTATATCATTTATGGTGCCGTGTCCCATTGCACACGGTCCACTGAGGCAGGAAGGTTGGGAATCGGGGGTGACACAGCCCTCGACGTCAAAAGAAGGTCTGTGCAGC
>JAFUCQ010000036.1 GCA_017459605.1 Atopobiaceae bacterium | reverse complement strand
CCAACGGACTCCACCAGTTTGTCGGACTCATCTGTTCGGTGAGTACACACCCACCAGTTTGCATCTACATTCACACAGTTCATAGAAGCAATCTCTTTGCGTATACAAGAACATGAAAGGCCGCTTGCTTGCTGCAACAGACGCAAGATTACAAGAGCGATGTAGCAGCTAAGAAAGTGAGCTTCGATATGTTCGGGTGTCCACACGTAGATGGGGCGCATCTTGAGTTCGGACTTTGTTACCTTGAATGACTCCTCTATTTTCCAGAGCTCTCGATACGTGTCGATAATGCGGCTGTCATCCCAGTCGGTCTCGCTCGTAACAATGAGGTAGTAGCCGTCGTAGCGCTCGGCTTGTGCTATAGCTTGCCAGTCGAGCTCCAGTTTGCGACCCGTTACAATCTCGCCGGTTTCTTTGTCAAAGGCAAGGTTTTTGACGTACTGGCAAGCACCGTGGCTGGTTGAGCGTGTGTAGTCGCCGGGGTTTGCGATGAGCCTTTTGGCCTTTTCGATTACTTTTTCGCGCTCGTGACGTGCACGCCTTTCGTACTTCTCTGACCAGAAGGCCACGTACTTAACCTCGACCTGTACGTCTTGAGCCTTGCCACTTGCCGTGTCGGCTGCCTTGAGATGAACAGTCTTGAAGCCCTGTTTGGATTTTGATTTGAATCTAGAGCCATCTTCGGTTTTGCTAGCATAGCCTGTCTGAGAGATGGCCCAGGCTTTGAGAGCTGTATCAGACTTTGTGCCTCGCAAAGACTGTGAAAACACAAAGCCGTCACCTGAAGCTACTGCAGCAGCAATATTGTCTGAGCAGTTGAGTGCTTTGTCGGCCACTGTTACCACACGCTCGAGCTTGTAGTCTTTCTTCAAGCCTGAAAGCACCGGTATCATGGTGGTGCTATCTGAGGTGTTGCCGGCAAAGGTGCGATATGAAATAGGAATGCCGCACCCGTCTTGCAAAAGTCCCATTTGTACAAGGGGACTCGGTCGGTGTTCTTTGCTAACACCTCTACGTCTGAGCTCGTCTTCTGTGTCGGTTTCGAAGTAGTAGTTAGTGACATCGTAGTACACGCACGACAAATCACGGATACCAGATCTCGTAAGCGAGCGGTTCATTGCAGACACCACAATGTCTTTGGCACAAGCAATCCCGTCGAGAGCACGGTAGATGTCATCTTCGCTAAAGTCACATCTGAAAAAGTAGCGTCCTTTGTTAGACCATGCCGACAGCTTAGAGCCCGGCTCTACAATGCGCTCGCAGACAAGAAGTCTGCACACAGCATCAAGGCTGTAGCGAGCTTTCGAGGAGCGAGAAGCGCTTCTCAGTGCGTTTCCAATACCGAGAGCTGCATACTGCCAAAGTACAGCTGCACACCCTATGTTTTTCACGTTGTCAATTCTTTTATCAATCTTTTGTGCGGGATGAATCTCGATTGGAACGGCTTGCTCAGCTAAACGCTTGGCTTCTGTCATCTCAAGCGCAACTCTTTTTCCCCAAGCCACAGGATCGTCATGCTCTGTCTTAAGCTCATCGATATAGCCAAGTGGACGTACCGTTCGTGACCTAGTTTTTCTGCCCTCACGAAAACTCTCGTAGACAGCAAGTTTTACACGCCCGTTTTTCTGAGGTATCTGCTTGAGGTACATCTGGTAGCTCCATTTCTTTGCCACTACCCTATATTGTAGCACATACCGCACACTACCGTACCAAACAAATACATATAATTTGACAAAATAATAGCCCTATTTGGGCTGGTAGACAAGCAAATGTTATGAGGAAATCAAGTCATACAACTGCGGAAGAACAGGGGTTTAATCATATTAACAATCGCGTATGGATTGATGGAGAGATTTGGTATTGCGATGCTACCGCCTTTACTGGAGAGATAAGTGGAGAGATGGTTAAAGGTCTGGATTATGTAGAGGATTATTACGCCTCTGGTGATAATTACTTGTACATGGAAGCAAGATTTAAGTACGGGACAACTTGGGATTATGAGGATATAAAAGAGTTATTCTAAAGTTCTTTCCCTATAGTTAAATGAATAGGAGACTGAAGGTTTATTTTCCCTCAGTCTCCTATTCAGCATAAACATACGGATCACTCATTGATACAGGGCTCCACGAGTTCACGGTGGTATTTTTCACGCATAATAGGGGCCTTCTTTCATGGAGAGCTTTTAAACAGCGTAACTCTACGATTTTTTCTATAGACATTTTTAAATGTGTTAGACTCTTCTTAGTTGCTAGTACGTAGCACCATTCCCCCACCAGCCAACAGGGGAACGACAGAAAGGATCTTTGAAATCAGCTAGATCTAAGCCACCTTACCCAAAGTGGACAGTCCTTCCAGTTGTTAGTGAATCCCATTCTGAATAAATCATCCTCGTTTCGTGTTTGAATCAACTTGATTGTTCTTGTATGCCAAGTTGAATCTGGGTCAATGCGACTAATCAAATATCCAAGAATTGTTATGACGGTAAATGATGACCTATTGTTAACTTCATGGGGCTTATGCCAATCTGGATATTTTCTACCACGAGGTATCTTAACTCGATAGGCGAGACGTCTGTTCCATAGACGATCATGATGTGCGCAAATATTGCGAATTGTATTCAATGTAAGCAACCAGGAGTTAAGCACATCCGAAGGAATTCCCATGTCATGAGCAATTTCTTTCTTTATCGCATTAGGAGAACCCTCAAACAAAGTGAGTGTCATTCCAAAGTCCATGATATTAACAAGTGTCCAATATGGTGGTAATCCGTGGCAATCACCATACTTATCTTTAAAATGCTCGATAAACAATGTTTTCGAACGGTCATAGGACACCAAGCAACGAGATATAAAGCGCCCGTATTGACTTTGGTCAAGATTTGGAAGTGTAGACCGATTGAAAAAACCAAACGGACCGCTGATTTCACCGAGTCTATACGCAAGCTGGGAGCGGATATACACTTCTACTCGCTCAATCGCATCAAGTACAATTAGCCGAAAATCTCTGTCAAACAAATACAAATCCCAGACCCTGTCAAATGATGTACCATCGATAAACGACTCATCCTCCGTGCCAGGGTTTCGTTTAAATATGTACCAGTAGCCGCTTAGGCGATAATATCCAACAGAGGACAAACAAGAGATTAACTTATGCTCATCAAAAACAAGACCCCTTTCCTTTAGTTTGGCAGCTTGTTGATTGAATGAAAGCCACTTCTTTTTGTACTCCATAATGCTCCTTATAAAAACACCCGCCAAAGTTTGCGTCACCTCGACCAAAGTCAAGGGAGAGGCATGGCGGGTTCACTAAGGAAAATATATAACGTTGAACACCTCAATACAAGTTTTTTCCTATATAACCCAGTAATAGTTAATAGCCCGTTAGGATTATCTAGATTTTAATTCCATGAGCCTATCGCCCCATCGTCGTCCTCAGACTGGCTGCGTAGCGCTTCTGCCAACTGAAGCTGTGCAACCTCTCGGTAAAAATTTACAACGGCCTTATCTGCCTTGAGTCTCTTAGACACGATGTTGTTGGTGAGATAGAGGCCTTCTGGGGCGGTGACACGAGAAAGACCCACATAGAGCATACCTGATGCAAACACATCAGGACGGATGTTGATGCTACTGAGAGTTTGCCCTTGGCTTTTGTGGTAGGTAATTGCCCAAGCAAGCTTGAGTGGTATTTGTGTGTAGGTGCCAACTACCTTTTGGTTGAGCTTTTTCTTACCCTTTGTCTCCACTACCTCGTACTCTATATTTTCCCAGGTAAAGGGAATTACTTTAACCACACCACCTTTGTCGAGGAGTACTTCGACCTCATCTTTTCGAACCTCTCTTACAATGCCAGTTAATCCGTTGACATATCCTCTAGCAGTATTGTTTGTAAGGATGATGACGCGAGCACCTCTGGCTAAGGTAAGTTCTAAAGGTGCTGCCATATCTCTTTTTTCGAAGACACCCGTTAGCTGACCTCTATAGACCAGCTTTTTGTGGGTGAGTTGCTCGAGGCGTTTGTTGTTGAGCTCTTCTGCCTCACGGTTAGTTGGAACTATTGCTACCGCATCGCCGGGTGCTTCTCGCACAAACCGATTGAAGAAATCTATGCATGCGCTATTTCCCATACGGGCAAGACTGAGTTTTCCTAAGAACTCTCGGTCACTTTGCCGCATAGGTTCTGTCAGCTGATAGCTCTTAAAGCCCATGCGTGTCCAACCATCTGCCTCAAAAGCGTAATAGCCGCTTCTGCGACTTTGCTCGCCATATTGGACAACTAGAACATCTTGGTCTTGTTGGGTTACCACGGGTGGCAATTGCGCAAAGTCTCCAACGACTACGAGCTGTATAGGGGATCTCTTGCCCTTCCTGTGGTCGTTTTCTAGCTCGATTACACGCACTATTGCATCCATCAGGTCTCGCCTGACCATCCCAATCTCATCAATAATGATGGTATCTGCTTGACGAACTACTTTAGGTACCTTGAGATTCTCGATTTCATCTGCAACTTTGGGTGCCAAGCTAAAGCCAAAGGTCCTATGAATGGTGGCACCACCAATCTGTTGGGCCGCTATTCCTGTAGGAGCACAGAGCAAGACCTCTTTGTTGTGAGCTTTGAAGGCTTCCATACAGTGTTCAACTGCAACAGATTTTCCGGTGCCAGCATCTCCTGTCATAAAGACGTTTTCTCCGCGCACAACAGCACGCACAACTTTTCTCTGCCCTTGGTTAAGTTCCATAAGAAGCCTTCCGTGTAGTTGTGTATATACCCACTTATGCAAGCGGATCGAAGTCAAGGGTACTCAGAGGGGAAGGCAAGTCGATGCTTTTAGATGATGGGGTGTCCGTCCAGATTGGGGGCTTCTCGGTGTTTTTGAGCTCTGAGTTTCTCTGAGCGTCAAGTCGAATCTGAAGATTTGTGACTTCATCTCCCATGCCTAACAGTTCGTTTACGAAGCGCTGAGAGAGCTCAGGACAGGGAAGCGCATAGTTAGCATCAGCACCTATCAGCAAAAGACCTATGTCTGCGCTCCACTCGGTAAGCTCAGACGGACTAATGAGGTCACGTTTAGCCGTTTGGTGACTCATACTTGAAGAGCCTCCTTTGCTGCTCTTACTGGCACTTTGAGATTGGGTTTTCACCGTGTATGTTCCTAAGCGCTTTGAGAGCAGGGTGGCTGTTTCTATGTCGTTGAGCTTGAGGATGAGCGTATCGTCAACCATACCGAGTAGGGTCTCCACTTGAGCCTTGGAATAGCCCTGTGCTTCGAGCTGGTTTCTGTCTTGAAGCACCATGAGAAGATGAATCCCTTCTGCTCTCATAATGCCTGCATCTGCAATCAGGCGCTTGATAGGTGCGAGTTGCCCGAACTCCTCCAAAACAAAATACACAGGTGTGCTAAGCGTGCCCCCACCTTTTCTTGCCTCTCCGAGAAGGGCAGCGAGAGCTTGTGAGACGATGGCGGTAGTCAGGCGTGTATAGCTTCCGGTATCAGTCGTAAATGACAAGTAGCAAATACTTGGACTTTGTCCGAGGCTGGCAAAGTCAAGCTCTGAGTCGTACAACATGCGACTCACACGCTCATCACAGGTGTCAGAAAGAGTGGTAATGAGGTTAGAGATAACACCAGCAGAAGCTGTGTTGTCACCTGTGATACCCGAAAGCCTTGGCTTGGCAGGGTCTTCGTCGGTAAGGGTTCTGGCGAGCTCCATTATGCGCTCGGCGGTGCTTTTGTCACCTTTGGGCTGGAGCAAAGAAAGGACAGAGCCAATGTGTTTTTGCTCTTCTGGTATCTCAGGGTTTTCAAGCAACCACGTGGCAAGGCCCACAAAGAGCTCACGTGCTGCATCGGAAAAGTACTTGTTGGAGCCAGCCATCTCAGGAATGAGGGTAGTTGCCAGTTCTCGCAAATGAGCAATCGAAAGTCCAACATCACCTTCTGCCATAGCTCTTAGAGCTGGTCCAAACAAGTCATAGCGCATGGATTTGGAAGGTTCGTCGAGGCGGATATCGTAGATATCAAGGCCGCGGCTTTTCGCAAAAGATGAGGTGAAGTCTCGAATCTCTCCTTTGGGGTCTAGTACGAGCACGGATGCTTTTGCAGACACAATGAGTTCGGTCACTGTGGGAAGAAGCACTCGTCTGGTTTTTCCAGAACCTGGTGCTCCAAACATAATGGCGTTGATAAACGGGCGAACCAGTTCGGTGTTATCGATAGAGCCCACTACTAAACCAGGCTCGCATGACTTGTTTTCTTCCCACAGAAGCATGTATTTCTTGATGACAGTAGGTCTTGACTCGAGCCACGCATCTCCATGAACGGCGACAGGTGCGCGCTTTCCTCCCACCCACGTGCCATCATGAAATGCGTGTGTGCCCTTAGCTTGCGATACGAAGATGGAGATGGACAAAGGTATGGTGAGTGCAGCACAGATGAAGTAAACGATGTCTGCAAGCGCAGGCAATGAGCGAGGAAGTCCTCGAAAAAGGGTATGTAGTGAGCCACTTTTGAGCATGTCTGTTAGGAGTTCCCACACAAAAGGAAGTGCTGTAAAGACAGAGGCAATGAGAAACACCCATATGACGATAAGGGGGAGGGGATTCCAGGAGGGCCCTCGGTTAAAACTCTTTCTTGTTTTCATGGCCTCTCCTAACCCATGCTCATCTCTGCTACGTGACTGAGCGTCTTTACTATGCGAAGAGCCTGACCTAACTGGGGGTTAGCAAGGCTGATTGCTCTTACCATAAGACGTGAGGTAAGTTTGAGTGCCTTTTTCGTAGCTAGCTCAGCTGAATCGTTTTGAGAGGTCTTGGGTGCTTTTCCTAGTGATTTCTGCACGTTGTTTAGAGCTGACTTGAGATTAGGTGAGGTCGATGTTTGGGATTTCCAGGTCACACACTTCTCAAGCACTGCATCAGGTAGCTTTTGTTCATTTTGGATTGCAGATGTTATTTGCTTTTTGTCTGAAGCACTCAAAGCTGAGAGTTCTTCTTCGAATCGTTTGCTCAGCCTTCTGTCGCGTGCTGGAGTAGGGGCATCTGGGTCGTATACGATACGTCTTTCGGCTTTGAGAGATCTATCTGGCCTCATGGCTTTGAGCAAGGCATTGCACTGCCTGTTGTGTAGCTCACTCATAGCCTGAGCAATATAGCTGTCCTTTTCTTGGGCTTCTAACCCTTTGAGACAAGCTGCCTTCTCAACCAATGCACGAAACTTCTCTTCTGAAGCTTTGAGCTGGCTGTGTTGTGAGCTCAATCTTGCCAAGGCCTGTTCGATCTGAGAGGCTACCTCAGGATGGTTTCTGCAGAGCCACTCGTATTTAAGGGAGCCTTCTTGCGGGAGCTGGATTGCTCGTTCAAGCTCGGAAGCTTCGAGGCTTCTGCAGATGCGCACACAGTCATCGCGCACGAGGGTTCTTTCGCGTGAGAGCTCACATAGGGCGGGCGCTATAGCGGCGTCGGTGAGTTGTTGTCTGGCTTGTTCCATTTTGTGGCGGTCAAGCGTGTGATTGAAGCGACCTTCTCGGTCATATGTGATGACATGTGCATGGTAGGACTCAGGAGAGTTCAGATGAAAGGCAGCAATCCAGCCTACGCGCTCCTCAGGAATCCCCATAGCATGTGCCAAAGCGGGTGCCCAATTAGCTCTCAAGTATCGCTCGAAGTCTTGGCGAGTACAAAGTCCTAGCTCTGGTCCGTCTGCTCTCCTTACTGAGACAACAGAGGTGACAACGGCAGAGCCAGACGCCTCAAGTTCGCGTCTGACCTCTGCCACATCGACGATACCTTCTGCATCAAAGAGCCCGCTTTCGCACTCAACAACAGCTCCAGGTCTTTCTGACATATAGTCGAGAAACCCACTCTCTTGCCTGAGAATATCATCAGCCGTAGGTTCTATAACAACACCTTCACGAGTAGCAATATAGGAGACAGTGTGTCCAACAACGCCTTTAAGCTCTTTTGTGCTTCGAAGGGCTACTCGATGGTTAACAACAAGCGTGGCAGACATCTCTATTAGCCCTCCCTTGCCTGGCGCCTCGCATCGGTGAAACTCTGTCCTTGCTGAACTGCTCCTCCCATGCGCGCGTAGGTGTGCCAGAGGTCCTCTGCACTCATGTGTTGGAAGGCTGGAACCACTGCTCGCGCTAAGTCACCAGTAAGTGCTGCTGTGTGTAGTGATGCTTTTGTGCCACGCGAACACACCTGAGCGACTCGGTCTTCGATTTGGTCTGCCTTCGTGTCCATTTCTTGCCTGAACAAGTCGAGCTGTCCTTGCATCACCTCTCTGATGAAGCGTGCGAGAGGAGAGGTAAGAAGGGTAGAGCCGCTCATCAAAAGACCTGTTTCAACAAGTTCTCGGATGGCTGTGGCCTCAGTTTTACAACCGGTAGCTGTTTGGTAGGCTACGATTTGTCGTCGTGTCTCGTCATCGAGACGTACTGTCACTGTCTTTTTAGCCATCGGTATCACTACCACAAGTGAACTGTTGTAGTGCTAAGCGCTCACTATGTTTCTCATATAGCCGAAGAGATAGTGAGATTGCATGACGAAGCAGGCCACTAGATGCTTTTGTAACGAGAGCAGCACCTTTGATAAGGGATTTTTCTATCCTCGGTGTTAGACGTAAGGCAGCATTGAATACGTTGCTCTCAAAATCCCACATGGCGTCTTCCAGTGCGGAAGGCAGCAGTTCCCCTAAGATAAGCGACAGTCTGTCACTATACTTTGATTGTTCGAGTGCATCAAGCAAAAGCATATTTGCCGTGAATGTGATTGATGGGTATTCATTATCCTGAAAAATACGTATTAACTCGTTATACTCGTCCTCCTCGAGATTTACACTTATCTTATTCATCGTTATTCACCTCGACATAGTAGAATCCCCATGGAGTATCTGAGGTGATAGGAAGTGCATGGAATATGCCAAGCATGTTGGCATCGTCCCACTCGGTGGCAAACGCACAGTGTCCATTGGGTTTGTCGGTTATGTGATATGAGTCGAGCAGGATGTTAGCCCTGTCAATCTGGGTAAGCTCTTCGGCAGGAATAGGGTATCTCGTGAGGATGGCATTAATTAACTGCTCGGTTTTGTCGTCAACTGAGTAGTCTGGTACGAAATAAACAAAATGATTAGTCGGCAGCGCCGTGATAGGGTAGCGAAAGGCCAATAGAACAACATCTGTTGCGTTAGCCCCGTCGATTGGATTGAGGATTTTTGAGTCATCAGGAACGAAGTAGACTCGATTGCTAAGAGTGATAACTCTGTTTAGTTGAAAGTCCATAGTAGGTCCTTCTGTCGGGAGATTTATCGGCGATACCCATTATTACCTTGTGAAATGTGCTTAGGGTTTTAGTTCCTTTTGCTGCTGCTTAGTTCCTATTGCCGATGTGTTTGGTCTTCGCATAATGCTCGGCTACCGAAGACTTACTCTGGTTCGAGTAGCAAACGTTATTCTTCTGACCAGAAGGTTTTGCTTTGCTGCGTGTAGCTGTACACCATGAAGCGGATATGAAAGCACAGGAGTGCCTATCCGTAACCTAGAGATTAGGACTGTTATGGCGTTTACAAAAATGAGTACGTCAGCTAACGAGTACGTTGTTCTTGACGTTGAAACGGATGGGGCGAAAAGAAATGAACACGACTAGACCATGAAAAGCGCCGCCCTACGGCTGTCTATGTCACCCGCAAATTACCTCATCAGTTGCTGTTACTCCGAAGCTACTCCGAAGTTACTCCGAAGTTACTCCGAAATATCCACTTCTGAGTAACTATGCCAGTGTGTAATGCTGTGATGGATCTCGCCTACTTTTACCGTGCCATATGAGTTCGCCTTTCTCGGCCAGACCCTTGAGTACGCTTCCTGCTGTTTTCTCGCTCTTTTGTAGCGCATAAGCAAGTTCGCGCGTGGTAACCCTCCCGTTGGCTCTAGCTAAATCGATTGCTGTGATTTCGTTGCTGTTAAGCTGCTGTCTGTTGTTTTTGATAACCTCGAGAAGGGGAAGTGTGAGCGTAGTTCGATCAGGACCATATTCTATCTCGTAAATCGGTTCAGGATATTCGGCCCAAGCCCATCCTCCCATCACCTTATCTATACCGCTACCCGCGCGTTCGCCAACATCTACCAGTGCGAACATACCCAATAGAACTTCGTTGCGAGGATCTGACTTACCTGGCTTCATAGCTTCTTCGATGGGCATGCGGAAATCTCCTGGGTTCGCAATCTCGAATGCCTCTTCATGCCAAATGCATACCACACCTCGCCGTTCGTGCCAGTTCGCGTTTGTTAGGCAGTTTGCTATAGCCTCGCGTAATGCTCTGTGCGCGGGCGTATCGTCGATGCGGTCAATTCCCTCGATTCGGAAGGGAACCCTCAGTGCTACCTTCATTTTATTGTAGACGTGGAAGAAAAAATCGTAGAGGTTGCCAGTCCAGTCGCCAGAGAAGCTCACGAGGCGATCCTCCCACCTTTCGTTGCTACCAGTCTCCTGCCGATAGTCAACTAGATAATGGGGGAACTCGTGCGTGATGAACCTGTGTTCTCCGAACATGAGAAGACCAGCACAGGTTGGATGCATCTCTCCATCGTCTCCAGGCGTAATAGCGCCAATAGCCTCTAGGAACTCAAGGTCTCCAAAATCGCTCCACACATGGTTGTTGTTTAGTGAGTCGAAGCGTCTTCGATATTTGGTGATAGTCTCACGGTTTAGATATTCCATTCGACCGCTTTTAGCAATCTCTCCATCTTGGCTGGAGGTTGACGAGTCGCGTAGCATTGATAGCACTTCCTCGCGGGAGCACCGATGGTCACCTGTGTGCGCTCTGCGAAATGTTCCTCCGAACAAGTCACCATTGATATGGACAGGACGGATGTGACGGTCGGCACGTGGTACTCGAATGACCACGATTTCCTTATCGTTAACTGTTTCTTTTGTGACATGGGAGTCCTGTATGAAACGCGCAGATACCTTTTCTTCGGAAAGCGCAGCGTTCCAAAAGTCATCAATTACCTTGTCGGGATTCTTGATCCCGACTATGTTGAAGATGCCGTCCTCAGACTCTTCGGCTCCAAGGGCGATTATGCCGCCAGAGGTATTTGCGAAGGCTGAAAGTGTCTCCCAGGTGCTGCGTGGAACGGCTCCGTTACCGTCGCGTCCTTGAGCTGCCTTCATCTCCAGACGATTATCCTCTTTGAATTGACCAAACTCACTAAGGTCCAATCCAATCTCCTTTTCTAAGTATACGTATTGCACGATTCTACCAGTATTATCTTTCGCGAGAACACTTCTGCACGAAGGCGTTGTATGCAGGAGCTGTATGCATAGTTCGGCTATACAAGGGGCTACTTTTATAGAGTTGTGCTTGATAGTGCCTTGCTTCCAATTAGCGAGATATCAGTTCTCAAAATCTGCTTACAGTGTGGCATCGTAGGCATCCATTCCATTTCGCTTGCTTTCCTCAAGAGCATCCGCGTAAATGTTGAGAGTCATAGATGCATCCTTGTGTCCCAGAATTCTGCTTAGAGCCATTACATCCATTACCTTGTCTTGAATTGCTAGGGTTGCAAAGGTATGTCGCAAGTCATGGAATCGTGGCGGCTCTCCTTGTGATCCTTTCCAACCTTCCGCGCGAGCAAGCATTCTCCATTCACGACCAAGTACCTCTGGTTTCTTGAAAGATTTGTCGAGTGGATTGCCAACTACGTATAAAGAGTTATCAAAAGCAAAATCGAGCTGATGTAGCTCGCTTTCTTGGCAGCTTCGATGTTCTTTGAGCCAAGACTGGAGTTTGGGCCCAATCGGTACATCTCTTGTTGTGTCTCCGCCTTTCGGATCTTTTAGGGTATCGAGTTTAAAACCTTTATCTTGTGTCAGTGCATGAACAACATGGATTGTTGGGCTTGAAGATTCGAGGTCAATGTCTTGCCATCTGAGAGCACAGATTTCGCCTCTTCTCATTCCGGTTGCAATTGCCAATCTTACTGCCATTGGAAATGAGCCATAACCCATGCAAGCAACTTTTTCAAGAATCTCTGTCCTTAATTGCGATGTGAGGGAATTGACAGGTTTAGGCTTGCGTCTGGGAGCAGCGACATTAGAGAGGGGATTTTTGCGGATTACATCTTCTCCTGCGGCATATTTTAAAACCTGAGCTATGAACGCCCGATGGTGGGCGATGGTGGTTTCTGTAAGTCCATCATCGCGAAGGTTCTTTTCCCATTGAAGAATAGTCTTGGAGCGGATATCACAAATAGGCCTTTATATGAAGGTCACGGATGGGACTATCCTTATCAGGTAAACACACAGTCTTTATCAACTGCTGCTCGATATGTTGC
This sequence comes from Atopobiaceae bacterium, assembly GCA_017459605.1. Taxonomy (GTDB): domain Bacteria; phylum Actinomycetota; class Coriobacteriia; order Coriobacteriales; family Atopobiaceae; genus RGIG4373. The sequence continues at coordinate 42,257 of JAFUCQ010000036.1, read as the reverse complement.
ACATACGGAGTAACGAAAATGCTAGACTTGTCTCGTCTCGTCCTCAAGGTTCTCTTGCTTAGTACTTTTCCTAATGGGTGCTTCCAGGACGACTCAACCCCGGAATACTTAACTCGCACCTCTTGCCTTGAGAGCTCTGGTGGTGGCAGGATGGTATGCGAGGGGAAAGGGCTTCCGAGCGCATCATATGGCTAAGTGTGTGCTCGGGTACCCTTGTAAAATCAGAAGATTGCTAGGGAGGCTACACATGAGGATTATCTATGCTACAGACTATCGCGATATGAGTCGCAAAGCTGCAAATATCATCTCGGCACAGGTAATCCTAAAGCCTGATTGTGTTCTAGGTCTTGCTACGGGAGACAGTCCAATTGGCACCTATGACCAACTTGCAGCGTGGAATCAAAAGGGAGATTGTGACTTCTCTCAGGTTTCAACCTATAACCTTGATGAATATGTTGGGCTTGCCCCAGAGAATCCGCAGAGCTATCACTACTTTATGCGGAAGAACTTGTTTAGCCGCGTGAATATAGATATGGCAAATACCTATATTCCTAATGGCTGCAATCCAGATATCGAGGCTGCTTGTACAGAGTATGATGCGTTGGTAGCGGCAGCGGGGTATCCTGATTTACAACTGCTGGGCATTGGGCAGAATGGACACATTGGCTTTAATGAACCCGATGTGAGTTTTTCAAAGGGCACACACTGTGTTGAGCTGAGTGCGAGTACCCTTCGAGCCAACAGTCGGCTTTTTGATGGTCCAGATAGTGTACCTCGGCGTGCACTTTCTGTGGGAGTGCAAACTATCATGCTTGCTCGTCGCATTTTGGTTATTGCAAGCGGTGAGACTAAAGCGCGAGCCGTATATGATATGTGCTTTGGTCCCGTTACACCCGCATGTCCAGCATCCATTTTGCAATTGCATCCCAATTGCACGGTGATTATTGACCAAGATGCTGCTTCACTTTGTCCCAAGGAGTAGCTTCAGCGGTACGATTCCATTACTGATTGAACAGCTTCAACGAGTTCTGGATTGAGACTATCTTAGACAAAAACAAATGACCCGGGCTCCTAGAAGGGAAGCCCGGGTCATTCCATATTCCAGCCAGTCATTAAGCTTTATGGGTGCTTCCCAAATTGTCCATATGGCTTTCGACTATGGCTTGTATGGCTTCCATACCAAGGGCAGCGGGCTTCTTAGGATCAAAGACATAGGGATTGTCTTCCATATAGCCCATAAAGCCACGCATAAACGCCTGGCGAAGCTCAGTGGCATAATTAACTTTGCATACACCGTTGGTAATAGCTTCTGCTACTTGGTCATCGGGTACACCAGAGGTACCATGAAGCACAAGGGGAATCTCAACACGACTACGAATAGCTTTGAGAACGTCCTGTTCAATGTGCGGGGTGCCAACATAAACACCATGAACAGTGCCGACACCAACTGCTAAAGAAGTGCAGCCTGTGCGCGCAACAAACTCTTCAGCTTCGTCAGGATTGGTGTAGGAGCTATCGCCCTTAACATCAGGGCCGTCGTCTTCTTTACCGCCTACCTTGCCCAGTTCTGCTTCGACTGGGATGTCGATGGCGTTTGCAACATGGGTAACTTGTGCAGTAAGGGCAATGTTGTCCACAAAGGCTTCTTGTGAACCGTCAATCATGACTGAGGTATAACCCGCATACATGGCCTGGACGCAACGCTCACAGCTGTCGCCATGATCAAGATGGATAGCGACGGGAACACGCGCATTCTCGGCTGCAGCACGGCACATTGAGGCAAAATAATCGAGTGAGGCATATTTGATGGTGCCTGGTGTGGTTTGTAGGATTACCGGTGAGTGCTTTGATTCTGCAGCTGCAATCACAGCCATAACAAATTCGAGGTTCTCAACATTAAAAGCACCAATCGCATAGTGGCCTTCTTGAGCGCGTAGGAGCATTTCTTTGGTAGTAACGAGCATGGTGTATCCTTTCTTTGATAATGGATTGCGAGCTGAGGTATAATCCGGGTGTGTGAATAGCTGTGCTAAGAGACAGTGTGTCAACACGGATGCCTAAAATACCTGCTCTACCGTTGTTTGTTCCAGGAGTCTATTGGCAACCTCCTTTTCAAAACGTCCTGTATATGCAGAGAGACAGTTAGCTGTGGCGCATGCCATGGCAAAACGCAATTGTTCAGGAGCGCTCAGTTTTCTGCTTATACCAACCGCAAGCGCACCAACCATGGTGTCACCAGCACCAACGGGATTCACAACATCGATGTTTGGTGCAGTACCATGAAAAATACCTTCATCGCACGCCATGAGGGCGCCCTTACCACCAAGCGAAATTACTACCTGTGCAATGCCAGTGGTATGAAGCTCGCGAGCAGCCTGAAGAAGTTCATCATACGTACCAGTAGTCTTACCAAGAATCTGTGAGATTTCGTCAGCATTAGGCTTGATAACCGTTGGAAGCGCCTCAAGGGAATCCATGAGGGCTGTGCCAGAGGTATCAAGAATGCAGGGCTTTCCTTCAGCGTGTGCAAGGGATATGAGACGCACGTAGCTCGTGGCAGGCAAACCTGGGGGGATGCTACCACTTATGGTGACAACATCGACGAGCGGCAAAAGAGCAGAGACTCGTGCTTCGAGTTGGGCAAGGGAATCTTCATGAATCTCGCGCCCAGCTTCAAGAAACTCGGTAGAGCAACCATCAGGTTCAAGCACATTGATACAACATCTTGTTTCATTCTCCACCACAACAAACTCATGTGGTATGCCATCTGAATCAAGTAACTCACAGAGAAGTTGTCCATTGTTGCCACCCACAAAGCCGGTGGCAAGAACTTCTTCTCCACAGGTTTTAATTGATCGAGACACGTTTAGACCCTTGCCGCCAGCACTATCGCTACACGAGGCAACGCGCATAACACTGCCCCGAACAAGAAGCCCATCAAGCCGGTAGGCCTTATCTATGGAGGTGTTGAGTGTGATGGTCAGAATCATAATGTTCCCTTCGTTCAAATTTAGTTCAAACATGGTGAAGTGGACACATAAAACTAATACCAGTTACATACCAATCTAAGATTAATTCCCAATGAAAACTCTGTATGAGTTGTACCTATGCTAACCAAAAAGAACATAAATAGCGTTCACAAAATTATGGAAATTACAAGTGGTATTTACAAAATATAACCATTTAAACATTGATAAAGACGCGAACGGTATTAATTGTGACGCGAACGGTTAATTTCAAAAGATAAGAAACTAAGAGAGTCCTTTACAAAAAAACTCATATAGAATCTGTAGCATGAAGCCAACTGGTAATAACCAGTAAGTTTCCTGAAAGGCGTAAAACTGCACCCTCAATCCTGTTTTCTGCGGTGTGGTTAAGGAGTTAAGTCGCTGAGGAGGTAGTGGTCAAGATGGTAGGTTTTGTGCTAACTGGCCATGGTGACTTTGCACCAGGACTTGCAAGTGCAGTAGAGATGGTTGCCCCGCAAACTGCCTTAGCAGTTGTTCCATTTCATGATGATACGGCGCATGAATATCCCACCAATCTCAAGGCAGCTGTTGAGCAGTCAGTACAAGAAAACGGCTCAACTATCGTGTTTTGTGACCTTGTAGGCGGAACTCCTTTTAACCAGGCCATGATTATTTCTCAGGAAATGACTGGTGTTGAGGTGGTTGGGGGAGTCAATCTGCCCATGCTCCTAGAAATGCTTGTAAGCCGAACTTTCTTGGGATCAGCCGCTGATGTTGCTGCTGAATCCGTCTGTGTAGGAAGATTCTCTATTGTTCATGCTCAGCTTGATGACAGCATTCAGCCAACAGATACCACTGCTGAGCAGACCACCGATGACAGTGCAAAGGAAGGCATCTAATGGACCTTGCAGCGGTTCTTTCTGCCTGTGTTGCGCTGCTTTTTCTCTTAGCGCTCATGGTATGCGTTGGGAGTATCTATATGTATATCAAGACGCGCAAACAAAGAGACCACTTTGCAGAGATACATGCAGCACTTACGGTTGGGAAGCACGTTGCTCTCACGGGTGGTCTGTACGGAAAGCTCACTCGCGTTGGTAATGAAACCTGTGACATCGAAACAAAATCGGGCGCAGTTATTGAGGTGTCCCGATATGCCATCGCACGTGTTGTCGAGTAATGGTTGAGAGTTGGAAGGATTGAACATGAGCGAACCAAACATCCTACTTGCGCGCATTGACAATCGCCTTATTCACGGGCAAATTGCCACACAGTGGACAAGCACCCTTGGTGCCAACCTGTTGCTTGTTGCAAATGATGAGGTTGCAGGGAACGACATGCGCCAAAAGCTCATGAATATGGCTGCGCCTGCAGGTGTTGATACCAGGTTTTTCTCAATCCAAAAGACTATCGATATCATTCATAAGGCCGCTCCGCGACAGCTCATCTTCATTATTGTAGAGAGCCCTGCAGATGCTCTGCGTCTGGTTAAGGGTGGCGTGCCTATCCATAAGCTCAATGTTGGCAATATGCACATGGCAGACGGTAAGCGACAGGTTGCCACTACCGTTGCTGTCGATGATGCAGACGTTGCTGCATTCCAAGAGCTGAGAGACCTTGGCGTTGAGCTTCAGATACAGCGTGTGCCCAGCATTGCTGAAGAGGATCCAGAAAAGCTCTTTAAGTAGAAACAGTCGGGGCAGTACCTGCAGATAAGCACTGCCTATAACAATAATCCCCGTGTTCGTATGACACCCAAGGAGAGAGGGTGTTGGCGATAGCTCTGTCCTGTTTTGGAAGTTCGTTGTAAGAAAGGTATTGGAAGGAGGAATAAGGATGGAATACTCAGCACTCCAGGTGATTCTGGTATTTGTTGTCACGTTTATCGCGGCTATTGACCAGTTCAGCTTTCTCGAGTCTCTGTATCAGCCAATTGTCACCGGTATGGTGATTGGCCTCATCCTTGGTGACGTGCAGATTGGACTTATTGTCGGTGGCACGTACCAACTCATGACCATTGGCAACATGCCTATTGGAGGCGCTCAACCACCCAATGCAGTTGTTGGTGGCATTATGGCTACAGTTCTTGCCATCTCGCTTAAACTTGAACCGAACATTGCAGTTGCTACTGCAATACCGTTCTCTCTGCTCGGTCAGTATGGCGTAACACTGCTCTTCACCCTTATGTCTCCGCTTATGTCTGTGGCAGATAAGTATGCTGCAGAAGCTAACCCCAAAGGTATCGAGAGAATCAATTACCTCTCCATGGCGCTGCTCGGTACCATCTTTGGTGTAGTTGTTACCCTGTTCTTTATTGGTGGAGCAACCATGGGTCAATCTGTGGTCGAAGCTATTCCTCAGTGGCTCAGCAATGGTTTGTCTGCAGCTGGTGGCATGATGCGGTTTGTTGGCTTTGCTATTCTTCTCAAGTTCATGATGAACCGCGATATGTGGGGCTTCTACTTCCTGGGCTTTGCCTTGGCACTCATTGTTACCAACACGGCAGCTCTTGCAACCCCCGCACTGCTAATTCTTGCACTCATTGGTTTTGGTATTGCTTATTGGGATTATCAGCAAAGAACTCAGCTTGGTGGAGTTGCTGCTGTGAGCATTGACGGAGGTGAAGAAGATGGCATCTAATGATCAGACTCTGTATCGCAATCTTGATACCGCTCCTGATATTGATCAGAAGACGCTCAACAAGATGGCATGGCGCTCTTGCTTCTTGCAGGCATCATTTAACTACGAGCGTATGCAGGCAGCTGGTTGGCTCTATTCAATGCTCCCGGGTCTTGAGAAGGTTCACACCGACGAGGATGACCTTGCAACCTCAATGGCTCACAACTTAGAGTTCTTTAACATTCACCCCTTCTTGGTTACTTTTGCTATGGGACTTGTGCTCTCAATGGAGCAGAAGAAGATTGACATTCCTACCATTCGCGCCGTCCGTGTTTCATTGATGGGACCGCTTGGCGGTATTGGCGATGCACTCTTCTGGATGACCCTTGTACCAATTACTGCGGGCATCTGTTCAAACATGGCAATAAGTGGCAGCGTCTTTGGACCCATTCTGTTCCTCATCATCTTTAACGTGGTTCAGTTTTCCCTGCGCTTTGGTTTGATGAATTGGTCATACCGAATGGGCATGGATGCGCTCGACTCCCTCATGGATCACATGAAGGCGTTTACGCGCGCAGCTTCGATTCTGGGTGTCTTTGTTGTTGGCTGCCTAACGGTAGCTATGGGTGGCACACAGATTAATGCTGTGATTCCCAACGGAACAACCGCTGCTTATGTGGCGCATACCGCTGTTGTCTCAAACGATGAAGTCAAGGACTTTGAGGTTATCATGACCGACGAGAGTGGAACGACACTCTCGGGTATGTTTGATGCCGACGGTGAGCCGCTCTCTGGTACCGATGCTGCTGGCAATGCTGCTACAGCCAGTGCAATTGACCTTGGTAATGGCATGAGCGAGGTTACCTACATGGAGACTGTTGAGTCGCCCGTAACCATCAACATTGCCAATATCCTTGACAGCATTTGTCCTAAGCTGGTTCCGCTTTCAATTGTCATGCTTCTGTATTACCTCTTCTCTAAGAAGAGCTTTACGCCCATGGGTGGAATCATCCTTATTCTGCTTCTCGGAATCCTAGGTGCTGGTCCCTTCGGACTCTGGCCCAGTATCTGGGGTTGAGAATCCCCCCCCCTCTTAGGAGGCGGTCTTCAGGGCCGCCTCCCGGCTTTGTTATCTTGCAGTGGTGTTATGCTTCATGTATCAGGAGAAGTGGATATGCGTGGTATAACCCGCATAGTTAAAGACTGAGAGTGGACCTATGCCAAGAGTTCAGAGGAAAAAGCCGTTATATGACCAGTTGTTCGACCTGCTTCGTGACAAGATAGATGACGAGCTCAACCCTGGCGATCCGCTACCCTCTGAACGCTCGCTAAGTGAGCGTTATGGTCTGTCACGAACAACGGTGCGTTTAGCTATGTCGCAACTCGAGGCCGAGGGCCTCATAGTGAGGCAACATGGGAGAGGCACGTTTGTTGCAGAGTCAGACCAAGAACCCTCCAATCTCATGGATGCCTACAGCTTTACTGAGCACATGAAGTCATTGGGAAGAACTCCCAGGACTGAGGTTCTTGAATTTGAACATGTCGAGGCAACCAGGATTATTGCTGAGCAGCTTGGTATTCGACTTGGCGAAGAGGCAATAAGAATGAGCCGCCTGCGTATTGCAGATGGTGTTCCTATGATGTTTGAATCAACCTGTTTGCCCGCTCATGAGTTCCGCGGTTTGAGTCGCAGTGACGTAGAGCATAAACCACTCTATGACATCATTGAAAAAGACTATGGTCAGCATATATCTGTTGCAGACGAGGAGTTCTGCGCAAGCATTGCTCGCACGCAAGAGGCCAATGCCCTTGATATTGCAGAAGGGGCACCTGTACTTAGGCTCTTTCGTACAACCCGCATTACTAGTGGTGCTGTTATTGAGTACACACGCAGTGTTGCCCGTGCTGACCAATTTCATTACAAAGTATCTCACAGGAGAATATAAGCTCCTGCGAAAGGAGTGTTTTTGTATGTTTGAAAATGACGAGGAGGCGCTCGCGTCCCTCGGTGCAGACATCACGACTGCAGAGATTGTGCAGCAGCCCGAGCTCTGGGAAGATACCTTAAGAGTTTATCTCGAAAACGAAGTAGGCGTTATGAGCTTCCTGACAAAAGCTCGTAATCTGGGTGGCAACCAACGTACGCGAGTTATCTTCTGCGGTGCGGGTACATCTGCTTATGTGAGCGATACTATCGTTCCGTATTTATATGAGGTTGGCGACACTGACTCATTTGAGTTTGCTGCAGTTGCAACAACTGATATTGTTAGCGCTCCTCAGAACTACCTCAATCCTGATGTTCCCACGGTTATGGTTTCGTTTGCACGAAGCGGTAATAGCCCAGAGAGCACAGCAGCGGTCAATCTTGTTCGAGAGTTTGTTAACGACACCATGTTTCTTAACATCACTTGCGCTCCAGATGGTCTCCTTGCACGTGGTAGCACCGGTGCTGATAACACCCTGACATTACTTATTCCGCGAGCAAACGATAAGGGCTTTGCTATGACCGGAAGCTACAGTTGTATGACTCTGTTAGCTACGTTGATTTTTGATATGTCAGTCAATACCAGCAAGATTTGTTGGGTCAATATAGTCTCAGAGATGGGACAAGAAGTTGTTAAGCGTGAGAAAGAGATTTGCGACTATCTCAACCTTGACTTTAATCGTGTGGTCTATCTTGGCTCAGCAGCATTGTCGGGCTTGGCTCGCGAAGCACAGCTCAAAATCCTTGAGTTGTGTGCCGGCAACATTGCCACCTCATTTGATTCTTCAATGGGTTTTCGCCATGGACCTAAGTCTTTTGTGGACCAAAAAACCTTGGTGTTTGCTTTCGTAAGCAATAATGCGTATACGCGGCAATACGACCTTGATATTTTGCAGGAGATTGCTGATAACAATGTTGCATGTGCTACGGTTGCCGTGCAACAAGAGACAGGTATGGATTTCACCGGCAGAAGCTTTACCTTTGAGGGTCAGCCTGCACTGCCCGATGCCTATGCAGCGCTTCCATTTGTTATGTTTGCGCAAACGATTGCTTTGAATGCTTCGGTTAAGGTGGGCAATACTCCTGATACGCCTTCTGCTAATGGTACGGTTAATCGCGTAGTTAAAGGTGTTACTATCCATCCGTTTGAGGTATAGAGGTACGTATGTCTACATATGCGATACATGCACAGAGATTTGTTCTTCCTGGAAGGCTTGCCCAAGAGGGGTACGTGACGGTCTGTGATGGGCTGTTTGGCACCTGGAGTAAAGAACAACCCAACTGTGAACTTGTTGAGCTTGGAGATTCGTGGGTAGGACCAGGACTCATTGACACGCATATCCATGGCTATTTTGGACATGCTACAACAGACAAAGACCCTCAAGGCATTAACCAGGCAAGTATCGAGCTTGCTCGCCAAGGAACGACTGCCTGGTTGCCTACCACCTTTACCGATGCAGACGACAACATTGCAGCTCAATGCGAAGCCATTGTAAATGCGATTGCGATGCGTGGTGATGGCTTTATGGGGGCTCGTATTCCGGGCATCTACCTTGAGGGCCCTTTCTTTACTGAGAAACACAAGGGTGCGCAAAACCCTGCCTATCTCAAGGCACCATCGTACGAATGCTATACGCTCTGGCAATCTCACGCGCGCGGTCGCATTATCAAGAGCGCTCTTGCGCCTGAATATGAAGAGGCTACAGACTATATCACTCGGCTTGCTGCAGATGGAGTAGTTACAGCACTTGGACACTCAGATGCTCGCTTTGAAGAAGGTATGGCTGCAGTTGATGCTGGGGCTACTGTCTTTGTGCATACCTATAACGGCATGAGTGGGCTTCATCACAGAGATCCAGGACTCGTGGGCTGTGCGATGGCTTCGCCTGCTACCTATGCAGAACTCATTTGTGATGGACATCACGTAGCCCCAGGGGCTTGTGCCGCACTCATACGGGCAAAAGGGTGGGAACACGTTGTTCCAGTAAGTGACTGTTTGGGTTGTGGGGGTCTTCCCGATGGAGCGTATATGAGTGGCGGCTTGCCCATCGTACTCAAAGATGGTCTGTGCTACCTCGAGAATATGCAGAGCATTGCGGGATCGGTTATCACGCTTGCTCAGTGTGTTAAGAATCTGGTTGATTGGGGAATTGTGAGTGCCGAGCAAGCGCTGCGTATGGGTAGTGAGGTTTCAGCGCGCTCGGTAGGCATCGATGACCAGTATGGATACATAGCACCAGGACGCCTCGCAGATTTCAATGTGTATGCTCCCGACCTTACGCTTCGTGCAAGCTACATAGGTGGAGAATTGGTGCCTACCAGCTAGTCCACACTCACCATTTCTTGCCTTTGTTGCTTAGGCTGACAGCCTACCTACGCTTATGGCAGTTCATCCTGCTCTTGATACCTTATTCCTTGGCTTTCTCAGCGGCGTAGGTAGGCGTCAGAAATCACCTTCCACAATCGTATATATGGTAGACAGCGCTGATCTTTCCATCAATTCTGAGGAGGATGAGAGTGGGTGAGATAAGGCTTCACAACCGAGCTTCGTATTTAGTCGATACCTATGCTGACACCATCCTGCGTCTGAGTTACTCGTATTTACAATCAACAGCAGATGCAGAAGACATTACGCAGGACATTTTGCTCAAGCTCCTTACGGCGCACACAGAGTTTGTGTCGCAAGAGCATGAGAAAGCATGGATTATCCGCTCGACTATCAACGCCTGCAAGGATTTGCTCAAAAGTGCTCGCTATTCACGGGTACAGGCACTTGATGAGCGTTTGGAGCTCGTAGATGAGACTGCTGAATTTGATACGGCTCAGTTTGATGTGCTGGCAGCGGTTGAGTCTTTACCAAGTACCTATCGAAGCTCGATTTATTTGCGTTATTACGAGGGATATAGCTCAAAGGAAATAGCCACATTGACTCGGCAAAGTGTGACGGCTGTAGACAAGCAGATATCCCGTGGAAGAAAAATACTCAAGCATCAGCTGGAGGGTGAGTACGCATGAGTACCTATCAGGACTACTTTGACAATCTTCACTATTCAGACCAGACCAAGCAAAAGATGAAAGGGTGGCTCGTGGAGCACGCACGTACTACGCACATTAACAGTGCTATGGATATCCTTGAACTCAAACCCAAAGCCAAGCATCACAGCTTTGCTGCAGCTGCAGCAATAGTCTTTGCCCTACTCATAGGAACGAGTGGCGTTGCGTACGCTACCGGCAACCTTGGACGAGCACTCACTTTTATTGATACGGTGTTTAATGGTGCTCCGGCAGAGACAAGAGTTGTAGAGCACATTGGAAGACCGCTTGATGCACAGGTGTCTGACGCAGGTATTACTGTGTCTGCAGAGGCCATCATTGGCGATCGGAGTAGCTATGCAGTTATCTACTCTCTTGAAAAAGACGACGGCACTGCCTTTGATACAACAACAAGCACAGCTCCGTATCTACCTTATGTAATGGACAATGCTCTCCAGACCGATGATGTAGCATTGTTTGCCCGCGGAATAAGCGGGGCAACAGGGGAGTCATATTTCTTTGACGAGAACCCAGATGACAACGCGATCCAGTATGTTGAGAAGTACAACCTCATGTCAGAGAATGCTTCTGCCAGTATTGTTGGTGCTACCGTTAACACTGGGTTTAGTGGGCTCTTGCATGAGGACGACCAAGGCCACATGACACCAATTGCAGAGGGTAACTGGAATCTTCGCTTTACCCTTGACTACGAAGATCTATCTCACAAGGTACCAGTTGCTGGAGAGAAGTTCTCACTGTCACAGTGCGAAGCAACAATTACCGATATGCACATCTCGCCACTTTCGCTCAGTTTTAGCTATGTTGCCGATTCGCCCGCTTACTTTGACGATGAGCCATCGGGCAAGATGAGTGACTCAATGGCCCAAGAAAGTGCGCGACTCCTTGACTGTGGCGACATTGTTGTAACCATGAAAGATGGCAGCACAATAGTCCAGAAAGACATGGGTGGTGGAACCATTGCATCTGATAAAAGTACCTGTCAGAAGAACCAGTTCTTTGATTCGATTATTGATGTTGATGAGGTAGCATCCATCACAATTGGTGGAACCTGCTTTGAGGTGAGTGAGTCCTAAACTATCAAGGCCCTGAGCGATTGAGATAACCTTTGCTCTTATCCCAAGCCAGTTAACAATACGTGCCAGCTGAATCACTATGGTTCAGCTGGCATTATTGATGAGCATGCCTAGCACAAAAATGTGCGCAGTTAGGCATATCACAACAAGCATGTTGCTTGTGTAGGCAGGTTTCGACTGAACAAATGGCCGATATTTTGCTTGACAAAAACATGCAATTTCAGCTACATTCGAATTGGAAACGTTACCAGGAGCGTTACCAGAAACGCTTCCAGTAATCAGAAACCAGAAAGAGCAGGTGCAGTTAAGGCGTGGCAACCATCAAAGACATAGCGGCCTATTGTGATGTGGCAGTGAGCACTGTATCGCGAGTTATGAACAACCATCCAGATGTGAGCGAAGATACGCGCTCAAAGGTGCTTGCAGCTGCTCGTAAACTCCACTATGTTCCCAACAATAGTGCGCGCGATCTTGCGGCATCGCAAACAGATGCGGTGGGCTTGGTTGTTCGTGGTGCAGAGAACCCCTTCTTTACGCGCATCATTCGTTCTATTGAGCGCAGTTGTGCTGATGCGGGATGCACCATGGTGCTGCATCAGATTCCTGTTGGCGCAGACGAAATTGAAAGAGCCGCAACGCTTGTGCAATCAAAACGTTTACGTGGACTCATTTTGCTGGGAGGCAGATACGACTATACAAGCGAAGAAGTCTCGTCTTTGCGCGTCCCCTATGTTTGCTGTACCTATACCAACCATTTTGGAGACCTGAGTCGCGAAAGTTTTTCATCGGTATCTATTAACGATAAAGCCGAGGCATATCGGGCAACCAAGTACCTCATTGACCATGGACACCAACGAATAGCGGTGCTGCTCGACTCGATTCATGACCGCTCAATTTCAGAGCGCAGGTACAAGGGTTACTGCGAAGCGTTAGCAGACGCCAACATTGCTCTCGACGAGCATCTGGTTTTTGAGACCGGTGAGTTTAGCATGGAGGCAGCCTATAAGCGCTGTTCAGAATACCTGTCTTCCAAACAAGACTTCACGGCGATATTTGCAGTTGCAGACTCTATGGCAATTGCAGCCATGAAAGCGCTCTCGGATGCAGGGCTCGCAGTACCTCACGATTGTTCGATTATTGCTATCGATGGTATTGAGATGTCTCTGTATACCGTTCCTACACTTACGACACTTGTACAACCTCAATCAACGCTCGGAGAGGAGGCAGTCAGGATTCTAAGAGACGTGCTGAGTGGAGCCACAACAAGTGGTCATATTCGGCTAGAAACGACCCTGAGGGCCGGGGGAACCGTGGGCCATGCTCACTAGTTTTGTATCACACGATACACAGAGAACAGGAGGAAAACTCATGAGCATGAATGTTAGTCGTAGGGCGTTTGTTGGTACAGCAGGTCTACTGGCAACTACCCTTGCTGCGTGTTCAGGCGGCAATGGAGGCTCTGAATCGTCTGCGGGAGATTCTGGAGCAGGTTCTGCTGCAAGTACAGCTGCAGGCGGATCGGTGTATTGGTTGAACTTCAAGCCTGAGCTCGATGAGACTCTGCAAGAGCTTGCTGGCACCTATACAAAAGAAACCGGTGTGCCGGTCAAGATTGTTACGGCAGCCTCGGGTACGTACAACCAAACCCTCATTGCAGAGATGGACAAGAGCGAAGCCCCAACCTTGTTTGTTATTGGCAATGCAGCTGGTGTCAAAGAGTGGGGCGATTTTGCCCTGGATTTGAAAGGCACCGCTATTGAGAAGGAGCTCAATACAGATGCCTATAACCTGTATGACACAGAAGGAAAGCTTGTATCTATTGGCTATTGCTATGAATGCTACGGCATAGTTGCCAACAAAGACCTCATTGAGAAGGCCGGGCACGCCATCGACGACATCAAGGATTTCGAGAGTCTCAAGAAAGTCGTTGAAGACATCCACAAACGTTCTAATGAGCTGGGCTTTGATGCTTTTGTTGCGACCGATATGGATGATTCTTCAAGCTGGCGTGTGACCGGCCATCTCGCTAACCTAGAATACTACTATGAGGAGCAGGATACGGGCGATTTCGACGAGAGTACATCTGAAATTGCGGGAACATACCTGCCTAACTACAAAAAACTGTACGACCTTATGATTAACAACTCAGTTGTAGAGCCCTCAGCACTTGCTACTGGTGGGCATGATCCAGCTACGCAGTTTACCAATGGTGAAGCAGCGTTTTTCCTGACCGGATCGTGGGACTACGCGACGCTCTCAGAAGCTCAGCCTAACGTGCGTATGCTTCCGTACTATTGCGGTGTGTCAGGTGAAGAAAAGGCCGGCCTTAACTGTGGTACTGAGAACTGCTGGGCAGTTAACGTGAATGCCACTGAAGAAAACCAGCAGGCAACTATCGACTTCATGGTATGGCTCGTATCGAATCCAGATGCCTCGGCTAAGATGGTTGAGCAGCTGGGCATTATGCCGTACACCAATGCGGCAGAGTCTACGAATGGATTCTTACTCAACGCAGCTGAATATACTGCAGATGGTTGCTACGTTATGGACTGGGCTACCAACTATCAGCCAAACGTTGATCAGTATCGTGCTGCTTTGGTATCGGCGCTCAATGCGTATAACTCAGATCCTTCAGATAGCAACTGGGACGATGTCAAGAAGGCGTTTGTTGATGGGTGGGCTACGCAATACAAGGCTGCTAATAGCTAAGCCAATCAAGGCTCAGGCTGTTAAGACCTAAACAGATACACGTAGTTGAGGGCAGGTTCTTCCCCACCTGCCCTAACTCTTAGGTTGTATGAAAGGGGTGGAATACATGGCTAAGACTGCTTCGAACGACAGCTCGATAAAACGCAGTACCCGCCGCTGGGCATGGCTGTTTATGGGACCGGTTATCTCTGCGTTTTGTATTGGCTTTGTCTGGCCCTTTTTTCAGGGTATCTACCTTTCTTTTTGCAAGTTCCGACTTACGAGCGATGCAACGTTTATTGGCGTAGACAACTATCAGGCTGCGTTGACTGATGCGAGTTTTCAGCACTCATTTTGGTATACGGCATTAACTGCGGTGGTAAGCCTTGTACTTATCAATATCCTGGCCTTTACCGTTGCCTACGTGCTTACGCAGAAGATTAAAGGTGCAAACCTTTTTCGCACGGTGTTCTTTATGCCCAATCTCATTGGTGGCATCGTTTTGGGTTATATCTGGTCAATGATATTCGACGGCATTCTTGCTGCGTACTCAACGTCTATTTTGCTTGAGACGAGCTATGGCTTTTGGGGTCTTATCATCCTTTTGTGTTGGCAGCAAATTGGCTACATGATGATTATTTACATCGCAGGTCTTCAGGCAGTTCCCGAAGACATGCTTGAGGCTGCCAAGATTGATGGCGCTTCAAAATGGCAGACACTCTTTAGGGTCATCATCCCCAATGTGATGCCGTCCATCACTATCTGTATGTTTCTTTCGCTTACCAATGGCTTCAAGTTGTTTGACCAAAATCTTGCGCTCACAGGTGGCCTGCCTTATATCATCCAAGCAGATGGTTCAACCATCAATACTACTGAGATGCTGGCGCTCAATATCTACAACACCTTCTATACCGCAGGGGCGGGCTCTCGCGGTGTTGCACAGGCAAAGGCAGTAGTCTTTTTTCTCTTGGTGGCAGGACTTGGTTTGGCGCAACTTGCCTATACCCGTAGACGGGAGGTGCAACAGTAATGGCCAACAATAAGAGTTCGCTCATATCAGAGAAGCGCACCAAGGCGCTGCTGACCCTTGTTCTGACAATCGTGAGCATCATCTATGTGCTGCCCGTGGTTGCGGTTGTAGTTAATTCGTTTAAGCGAAACACCTTTGTTAAGACCGAGACCTTTGCTTTGCCAAGCGAGCAGAGCTACGCTGGCTTTGACAACTTTATTAAGGGTATGACCTTTGGCAATTATCCCTTCTCAAGCTCGGTGTTGTATAGCGTTATTATCACGGTGCTCTCAACGTCTCTTATCCTCATCTTCTGTTCAATGGCAGCCTGGTATATTGCACGTGTTAATTCAAAGTTCTGCAAAATCGTTTACTTTCTGTGCGTGTTCTCGATGGTGGTGCCGTTTCAGATGGTTATGTTTACCCTCTCTAAAACGGCAGACTCGCTCAAGCTCAATACACCCTGGACCATACCCATTGTGTATTTGGGCTTTGGTGCAGGTCTTGCCATCTTTATGTTTGTGGGATTTGTCAAATCTATTCCGCTAGAGATTGAAGAGGCGGCAGCCATAGATGGGTGTGGCCCCATTCGAACCTTCTTCTCAGTGGTGCTGCCCATGCTTAAACCAACGCTTATCTCTGTGGGCATCCTTGAGATTATGTGGGTGTGGAACGATTATCTTCTACCGGTGTTAGTGCTTGACGTGAATGAGTATCGTACTATACCCATCCATATTCAGTATCTCAAAGGAAGCTACGGAACGGTGGATCTTGGCGCTACTATGGCGCTCATACTGCTGTCGATTATCCCGGTTATTGTGTTTTATCTGGCAGCTCAAAAGCACATCATCAAGGGTGTTGCTGCTGGTGCGGTAAAGGGGTAGTCATGGAGCGTTCAAGCGGAATCATCCTGCCCATATACTCGTTACCGTCACCGTATGGGATTGGCACCTTGGGCAAGGCTGCTCGTGAGTTTATCGACTTTTTGAGCGATGCCAAGCAAACCTGGTGGCAGGTGTTGCCGGTGGGTCCTACCTCGTTTGGAGACTCACCCTATCAGAGTCCGTCAGCATTTGCGGGAAACCCCTATTTTATTGACCTCGATACGCTTATTGATGAAGGATTGCTCCTGGCAGATGAAGTCGACTCTGTTTCATGGGGCTCTGACCCCCGCTTAGTTGATTATGCAGCGCTGTTTCGCTCTCGCAGAAGCGTTCTGAAACGTGCGTATATGCGCGCGGGTGGGCTCAACTCAGAGCGCTTGTGGGCATTTAGGAATAAAAACGCGGCATGGCTTGATGAGTACGCCTTGTACGCTGCCATCAAACATCACTTTTGTATGGCCTCATGGCTCGAATGGCACGATGTTGAAGCTCGCCTCCATAAACCAGAGCGCATGACATACTATCGCGAGCTGCTGGCTGAAACCATTGGATTTGAGTGCTTCTGTCAGATGCTGTTCTTTGACCAGTGGGATGCGATGAGGGCATATGCGCGTGAGAGGGGAGTGCAACTCATTGGCGATTTGCCCATTTATGTTGCGCTCGACTCCTGTGATGTGTGGGCCCATCCTGAGCAGTTTTTGCTCGATGAACAGAATCTGCCACGCGAGGTGGCAGGAGTTCCACCTGATAGCTTTGCGCCAGACGGACAGCTGTGGGGAAACCCGCTTTATAACTACGAAGCTATGCAGAATGATGGCTTTAATTGGTGGATTAGACGCATTGGTGGCGCCGCTCGACTATATGACATGATTCGCATTGATCACTTTCGGGGCTTCGAGAGCTACTGGGCAGTTCCTGCTCACGCACGTAATGCACAAGATGGTCGCTGGGTAAAGGGACCAGGCATGCGTCTTGTTGGTACGCTGACATCCTGGTTTTCTGAACTGAGCTTTATTGCAGAAGACCTGGGCTTTTCGACCCCTGAGGTTGCAGCGCTGCTTAGAGAGTCGGGTCTGCCCGGCATGAATGTTCTTCAGTTTGCGTTTGACTCACGGGATAGTGACGGATGCCTGCCTCACAGCTTTGATATGCACAGTGTTTGTTATACCGGTACACACGATAATGCTCCCATTGTGGCATGGCAAACAGAGGCAGATCCATCTGACGTTGAACTGGCACGTCAGTACTTTGGCATCAATGACCAGGAGGGATTTGCCTGGGGCTGCATTCGCGGAGGAATGACCAGCCCCTCCAATCTGTTTGTAGCTCAAATGCAAGACTATTTGGAATTGGGGTCAGATGCTCGCACCAATACCCCAGGAACACTCGGTCAAAACTGGCGATGGCGCCTTGAAGAGGGGCAGTTAAGCCCTGAGCTTGCCTCGCGTATTGCCACGATGACGCGCCTCTATGGAAGGAGTAGATAGATGGCAGAGGTACAGTTAAAACACATCAAGAAGGTATATCCCTATAACGAAAAACGCCAGAAGAAGGCAAACCAAGAGAAGGCAAACAATCTGCAGATAACTGACGAAGGCGTGCTCTCTGTACATGACTTCAATTTGGATATAGCAGACCGCGAATTTGTGGTGTTGGTGGGTCCGTCGGGTTGTGGAAAATCAACCACCTTACGTATGGTGGCAGGGCTTGAAGAGATCTCTGATGGGGAGCTGTATATTGATGGTCAGCTCATGAATGATGTTGCGCCAAAAGACCGCGATATTGCTATGGTTTTCCAGAGCTATGCTCTCTATCCGCATATGACAGTTCGCGAGAACCTGGCTTTTCCACTCAAGCTGAGAAAGATGCCTAAGCTTGATATTGATGCTCGTGTTAATGAGGCAGCTGAGATTTTGGGCATTACCGAGTATCTCAATCGAAAGCCCAAGGCTTTGTCGGGTGGTCAGCGTCAGCGTGTAGCCATTGGACGAGCAATTGTGCGCGAGCCTAAAGTGCTGCTTATGGATGAGCCACTCTCTAACCTTGATGCAAAGCTGCGTAACCAAATGCGTGCTGAGATAATCAAGCTGCGTCAGCGTATAAACACAACGTTTATTTATGTGACCCATGACCAAACCGAGGCTATGACGCTTGGGGACAGAATTGTTATAATGCGCGATGGTGTTGTGCAGCAGGTGGGAACTCCCCAAGAGGTTTTCGACCAACCCGCCAACCTCTTTGTGTCTGGTTTTATTGGTGTGCCTCAAATGAACTACTTTGATGCTGAGTTGCTGCGTGAACATGACACGTATCAGATTCATGTAGGTGGCATTGTTGTGGTGCCTAGCGAGGAAAAACAGCAGCGTTTGCTTAACAACAATGTAGAATCGCAAGCTATAACACTAGGGATTCGACCAGAACATATTGCGCTTCTAGGAGAGGGTTCCCAGATGCTTCATGGCACGGTTGATGTCTCTGAGATGATGGGCTCGAGCGTACATTTGCATCTCTCATCGCTTGGACAAGACGTGATTGTTATTGTGCAAACAACTAATATGGCGGGCGAGTATCTGAATGGATTTACCATCCACCAGGATGTTGCCTATACCTGTGGTGGAAACGTTGTTCACCTCTTCTCAAAAGAGGACGAGCATAATCTCGAGTTTTAGGTATGTTGCTCTGGGATTCGTCTACGAATTCCAGAGCGCACGTTTTGTGCCTATCGTATAAGCCTTACGATCAACCCTGACTATGTCCATATCATAGAGACGTGTGGCGCTATGCTGAATTGATACCTTATTCATTGGCTTTCTCAGCGGGCGTAGGTAGGCGTCAGAAATCACCTTCCACAATCGTATATATGGTAGACAGCGCTGATCTCCGCAGATTTGATTAGTATGCAATGAGCTTTTTGTTAGCTTTAACATGCTTGCCCTTCAGCAATTGTGTATACCTACGCGTAGGCACAACAGGTGAAGGTATGCAGTTGTGTATACCTCGAGGTAGGCACAAGTTTTGCTCATTAAAATCTGACCTGGGATTTTGTTGCTTTTCCGAGCAAATTACCCAAGTTGTGCTTACCTGGAGGTAGGCACAACAGGTGGAGGCATGCAGTTGTGTATACCTACGCGTAGGCACAACTCTCTCCACTCGCATCTTCGCCCGTAATGTCGAGCATACGAGCACGTGGTTACTGTGTGCAGAGAATCCGCGTTCCGCACGAGCGGAGCTGTTAATCGAGCTACTGGCTGAGCTGCTGGCCGAGCTGCTGGTCTTCTGCGGTCCACGTGGCGACGAGCTGCAAGTAGGCGTCGTTATCAAACAAGCAGCTATGAGCGGGCGACGCATAGACACGCTCGCCATCTCGATACACAATTAGCCGACCTCGCTCTACCTCATGCCAGCCTTCACCCAAAGGACGCGAACACACAAGCACCTTGTCTACAGTCTCACGGACATAGAGCGTCGGTTGCTCAGTATTGGTATGAATGTAGAGAAACTCACCATCATCAAAAGCAAGATTGAGCTTATTGTCAGGCGACAGACGCTCCATCTGTTGGCTCAAGAGCTCAAAGCGTGTCGTCTCATCAAGCGAAGAGCCACATTCAGCTTGTGCGCGGTCAATCGCATCAATCAGATAGAGCATGATGCGCTCTGAATCAGTGGTGCCGAGCTGGACCTCTTCAAATGCTTCGAGCAGGCGGTTATCAAAAACCGTACCGTTATGGCAGAGTACCCACTGTCGCCCAGACGAATCGTTGGCTATAAAGGGGTGGGTGTTTCCGTAGGATACGATGCCGCGCGTTGCATTGCGAATATGGGCAATGAGCAGCTTTGATTCTACTCCCATATTCAAGAGGTAGTCGAGATAGGCAGACTCTACAGCGGTGACGGGCTCCTTGAAAAGACGGGTGAGCTCCATATCGGGGCCTTCGTGCCAGCAGAGTCCCCAGCCGTGGGGATGCTTAACCGCATCAGAGAAGAACTCGCTGAGATAGCGGTCATACCGTTGCGCTTTTCTTGAACTAACTGCAAAGATTTCACACACCGTGTCGCTCCTTACCAGAATTGCCCGCTACAATTCTAACCATCTGTGTGGCATATCACCCAAGGAGTTGACAGACTTGAAAACACCACTCAACTATCAGGTTACGAAAGGGGACTGCGGAACCACATCGCTTATCAATGCGCTTGTCTATCTGTTTGAGCGAGAAGAAATCCCCATAGAGGTGGTTGTGTATCTGTCTTCGGTCACTCCCGATAAAGTATGGGGCGAGCATGCGCTTCGTGGTGGCACAAGCGCAGCTGCCATGAGGTTTTTGGCGTCGTGGCTTTCTATGTATGCGGAACAAACGGGCTTTCCGCTGAGCTGCCAGTATAGAGAGGGTTCTGAGATTTCTGGAGACATCGGCGGAGCTGTCTTGCAGTGCATTCGCGATGGCGGTGTTGCGGTGACAGGTTGTTGCTTAGGTGCGGATCACTACGTGCTTGTTACGGGCTATGACGAAGAGTCTGATTGTGTTCGCGTATTTGATCCTTACTATGATGGGTGGCC
Source organism: Atopobiaceae bacterium (assembly GCA_017459605.1). Taxonomy (GTDB): domain Bacteria; phylum Actinomycetota; class Coriobacteriia; order Coriobacteriales; family Atopobiaceae; genus RGIG4373. The sequence continues at coordinate 21,425 of JAFUCQ010000036.1, read as the reverse complement.
CTTGGGTGAGCTTGATGTAGAGGTCGTAGGGGTCAAGCCTGTAGATAACGAGCCGTTCTCATGCAATCGTTTGGTTGAGCGTTGGATACTTGATGCACCCGCAGGAACGCCCTATAGCTTGGAGGCAAAGACGGGACGTGATGCTGTCTTGTTCTGGCGAGACGAGCAGAGCTTGCCTCAGAACTCGTCCCAGAACTCGTCTCAATGAGCAGCGGAATGTGCAGCAGACTGCTTATTGCTCCTGCATTCCTGCCCGAATGCAATCGAGGATAAGCGCGCAGTGCACTGAATCTGCAAGAGGCATGACATCGCTTTCACAGCTTCCGTCCTCTAACAGGTCAACAAAGTGTGTGATTTCGCCAAAGAAATCGTCGTGCTCATAGGGACATTCAATACGACGTGGAGAAGCGCCATCCATAAAGACCGTAGCTCTCTGTGGGCGGTGCAAATCTTCAACAACAATCTGTCCGTCGGTGCCAATGATGCGTGCTTCTCGTGCTTTTGTTCGGTCAAACGCACACTCAAGATGAGCCTCATATCCGCCGTGAGTGAGTTCAGCATCAACGTAGTAATCAATACCTGTGTGGAGTGTATAGTCGAGAGACACAAGGCTTGGAATCCCCGGTAAGAAATCCTCAATCCAGCTGGCACAATAGATGCCGCTATCAAGGAGAACTCCTGCTCCGGGACCTGCTTGGGTGTGATAGCTCTGCGTCTGCTCAAGCTGCTTTGCCATATCGTTGCACAGGCTTGTCTCGACACGCTGAATGGTACCAAGCCTTTGAGCAGCGGAACATATCTCAGCGTAGAGGGGTACAAAACGGCACTTCATGGCTTCCATAAACAAGACGTGATGCTCTTGGGCGCATTCGGCAAGCTGAGCCATTTCTTGCGCATTCAGGCAGGCGGGTTTCTCGCATAGAACAGCTTTGCGAGCCATGAGCAATCGCTTGGCCCACTCAAAATGCAACGCATGGGGAAGCGCAAGATAGACTGCATCAACGCTGGTATCGGCTATCAGTTCCTCATGTGACGCATAGGACTTTACCGTTGGGTCAAGCCTCAACTCGCTTATGAACTGCTCCGCACGGCGCTTGGAGCTTCGGCTGATGCCAACCAGGGTGCTCCGTGGTTCATAAGAAAGACTGGCAACAAATCTGCGTGCAATAGTTCCTGCTCCAAGTATTGCCCATCGAATCATATGAGTCCTCCGCCTACGCTAGCGTCTTCGTTGATCACATTGTTGGTACCAAAGCTGGTCCGCTGGCAATCTGACCTTCTGTCACTCCGGTCCTCTGGTCCTCTGCCAGTGAGCACAGCAGGTCCAATGTTAGACTACAATCGGCGTCCTTAATTATTGAATTGCCTATTCTCTGAAACAACGTGAGGAAGGCGTACGTTGTGTGAGCTTGGGGGTAGCAAAACTTGAGACGGCCGTACGTTGTGTGAGCCTACGGGTAGCAGAACTCACGGCGGATGCGAGTTCTGTGAGCCTGGGGGTAGCAGAACTTGATGAGTTTTGTGAGGGACTCAACAAAAGACCAGGTCAAATTCTGACAACAAAAAATTGTGTGAGCCTGGGGGTAGCAGAACTCGAGACGGCCGTACGTTCTGTGAGCCTGGGGGTAGCAGAACTCAACATATTAAATAAAGGATGTCCATTTTGGTCTAACAAGGGACCATAAATGTTGGACGAGAGCCTGCCATCAGCTAGCCAACGAGAATCTGCCACCAAATCAGTAGCTAGAGCCTTCTCCCTACAATTTCGCTCACCTCGTGAATAGTCGTGAAGCTGGTGTACTGACAGCTGTCAATGATGCGTTTCATTTCAAAGACCTCAGCGCGTGTGATGACGCAGTACAACACATCTTTTCTCTCGTCACTAATCAATCCGTGACCATCCATAAAGGTAACCGTACGTCCCAGCTCTTGGAGGATACGGTTTGCAAGCATCTGACCTTCGCTTGTGACGATAAATACGGCTTTGGTGCTGTTCCAGCCCATTTCTACAATGTCGATAATCTTTGACGTGATGAAATACATGATGAGTGAGTACATGCCGTGGTCAAGTCCAAACAGAAAACCTGCAATGACATAGATAACCACATTGATGACGAGAATCACCTGGCCAACAGAAAGCGAGGTCTTGCGGCTCATCAATATCGCTACGATTTCTGTTCCATCAAGGCAGCCGCCACCCTTGAGCACCAAGCCCACTCCAGCACCAAGCATCAAACCGCCAAAGGTAACGGCAAGAAACTCGTCTTGGGTTACACCAACATAGGGTTTGAGCAACACAGTACCAAGCGAGAACAACATGAGTGAAAAGGCAGATTTGAGCACAAACAGCTTGCCAAGCTTACGCCACGCAATGATGACAAAAGGCAGGTTCAACACAAGAATAAAGAGGGCAAGATCTGCTCCTGAGAGTCGGGAGGCAATCATTGAAACACCAACAACACCTCCGTCAAAGACGTTGTTTGGTGCCAGAAAGCCCTCGACTGCAAAAGCGGCAAGCATGGCTCCAACGAGCAGGTAGAGCCAAGACAATAGTTCTTCTCGTTTAATATTCGTGTCATTCATGGGTACGACTCCAGTTAGGTTGATGGACTCAAAAAAGGGTTCCTGATGCTTGTACCCATCTGTGCTGAGCTACCATGAGATCCAACCATGAGACCCAAGGGTGCGAGTTAATTTTCGCGGGGTATGAAGTCATCCAACAAAGTAGAGAACCTTTCGATATTCTTGTTTGAGTGTCGAAGTCAAAAAGAAAGAAAGGTTCTCTATGTCAGACTTTACCACGCCTACCGAACTTATTGATGCACTATCTAAGTACTTCTTGCCACAGATTTTCCAAACAGAAGACTTCCAAAGCTTCGAGGCTGGTCTTACCGTGCAGTTTCGAAGTCTTGCAGCAAAATGTATGAGCTCTGTACTTGAACAGTTTGATCAAAGCTTAGTTGCGAACAAACCACAAGGCTGGACTATACATGCAAAAGAGAAAAGGACACTTCTTACGTTAGTAGGGCGCGTTGAGTTTGTCCGTACCTGTTTTAAAGATGAGTTTGGAAGACGAAGACTTCTTGCAGATGAGCTTTTAGGTATTCCCGAAAGAGGAGTGTTTTCTCAAGGGGCTTTTCTGTGGATTGCAACACAAGCAGCAGAGCTATCCTACAGAAAGACAGCAAAAGCCTTCTTGGAACAAACTGGAGCGTCTATCTCTCATGTGAGCGTTATGCGTGTGGTACACACAGAAGGAAAGCTCATAAAAGACAGCAAAGCAATCCACACAAAGATAAGTACTGAGAAGCTCTGTTTAGAGACAGATGGAGTATGGATACATCTACAAAACCCAAAGCACAGAAAGCATGCACTTCCCAGGTCTGTCTATGAATTAGCCAGACAGGCACAATCGTTCGAGCTTAAAGTTGCTTGTTTGTATGCAGGAAAGATAAAAGAAAAGGGAAGAACTAAAAGGTTGGGTGTTTCTGTGAGCTGCTCCGATAGTGTAGCTGACCAGTTTTGGGAACACGTCTTTGAGATGATCTGTGATGACTTTGAAGAACAAGACATCAAACATATTATTGCTGGCTCAGATGGAGCTACCTGGTGTAGTGGGGAGCACTTGAGCAAGTTTATGTCGAGGTCTGTCCAGATTGAACATCACCTAGACCTCTTTCATCTTATGCAAGCAATTACAAAAGCATTTCCTAAAGGAAGTGCTCGAGAAAAAGCACGACAGCTTGCATTTTTAGGAAAAGCACGAGCTCTTTCTTTAGCATGCAAACAGATAGCAACTCGCTTGGATGAGTCTACCCGCAAAAGACGCCTGAGAGAACTTGCTGTCTATTGTGAAAACCATAGAGACGAAATATCGGCGTGTCCTCCATCTTTAGGCACGATGGAAGGAACGATTGCCCATGTGGTTGCAGCTCGCACAAAAGGTCAGGGAAGATCATGGTCGAGAGCTGGAGCAGAAGCAATGGTCTTGATTCGTTGCAGAATTGCTAGCGGAAAGCCACTTGTTGCTCCTGTAAGAAATCCCTTCTTCACAGAACAACAACTACAAGCAAAAGAAACGTATTTATCAAAGCTTGTCTCGTCTTCTGTGCCTTTATATGAAGGTCACGGGTGGGACTATCCTTATCAGGTAAACACACAGTCTTTATCAACTGCTGCTCGATATGTTGCACATACGGAGTAACGAAAATGCTAGACTTATCTCATCTCGTCCTCAAGGTTCTCTTGCTTAGTACTTTTCCTAATGGGTGCTTCCAGGACGACTCAACCCCGGAAAACTTAACTCGCACATAGAGCCCCTATAGCACAAAAGTGCATTAAATAGATTATTAATCCCTTTATTGAAATCTCGTCAAGGCTGCACGAGGCTCCTTTAACAAGTCAGCAAGACAAAACTCATCCTTAGAGATGTTCATGATTCTTTTGTATTCCACAATTGCTTGTATGAGTTTGTCTGCATCCCAATAACTATCCAAGAAAGTGCGACTCTTAATGTTCTGATATTTAAGTACCTGTACACAATAGTCACTCGGCTTTAAGTTAGAACCTCCTTTTCGTCTGAACGCAGCCGCTTGGCCCTCTGCAATGATTACAAGCATCTCGATTTCTGGTCTTGTAAAGAAGCTTAAAACTGGGTAACGCTGCGAATAGAGCTTGGTTAGAGCAAATCTCTCTTTTACAGAATCTACCAATCTAACCACATACACCGGGTAGTCAAAATGAAAGTTCAAATACTCTTCCTGAATTCTACGCGCCCCTCTCGTTCGCGTGACATCATGCAACATGCCGCTCTCAATTACTAGTTCACCTGCTTCGTATAGTTTATTGAAAATCACTTCTTCTGCAGTACCCTCACAAAGCACCAATGAGTGATGTGTCTTTAAGATGTCTAAGTTTGTCATGATAGCAACACCAGCCGTTTTGCTTCCTCTCGTAATGCTCTAACATCACTGTAGTTTGGTGCGGTACCGTCAATAAAATTTGATAAAAATACTTCGCTTTTTTTGTTCTCTATTCGAGCGATTCGATCCGAATACTTTACGAGATGCATCCAGTGCTTGTTGTCCCGAACAACAAAGTAAACATTGTCCTTACGATGCACACAATCAAGCAGTTCAGGATAGTGAGTTGTAAACACTAATACGGCACCATGAGGATTGGTTTCATGTGAAGAAAATAGTTCTATTATGACTGCTACCAATTGTTTGTTGAGGTGGACTTCGATCTCATCAACAAGACAATACGACCCGTAACTAAGCGCCATGAATACTCGGCGAATCAGAGCGTGTCCTTTGAGTGTCCCCGAAGACAGCACCTTTTCGATACCAGCGGCAGAAAGTCTTAACTCCTCATCACTATGAGCAAAGCGCAGATTAAAGGAATCTGTGTTATGTATCTCAATGTGCTCAATGCTTGGATCGAACGTGCGGAGAATCTCATCCATGCTTCCTGTGACTTGACCAATGCTACCTGGATGGTCAAAAGCATCTATAAACAAGCTACCAGGTGCATCATGCAGAATTCTAACAATACTCCCATCATCACCTAATAGCAGGTGCTTTTCCTCCTCGAGTGTCTGACGATTCTCAACCAAGTGACAATTTGGCATACCTTGGATAGTAGTTATATCAAGAAGATGTTTCTTTTGAAGCGTTCCGTCGATTCGATAAAGTATCTCTGATGCAAAACGCAGTGCGCTTCTACCATCACGGGCAACTGCCTGCTGGTCCTCTACAAGGTGAGCGTTAAGAAGGTAAGTTTTTCCTCTACTCCAAAACAGAATGTGCGCAGTTGTCTGTTTTTCAAATAGACTACAAAGGTCTGCACTCGGAGCAAAGCCCTTAAGGATATCGAGCGCAGCTCCGAGAAGCTTTAGCACGGTTGTCTTTCCAGATGCATTAACACCTGCTATTGCAATAACATTATTGTGATAAATCGGTCTATCAAGCAAAGTGACAGACTCATCTTCTTTGGGGACACGATTCTCTGCAAAAAAATCAAATGTAAATATTCCATCTTTAAACAGTTTTACATGGTCGAATTCTAGATGCAGTATTCTCATATCCGTTTTATTCCTAACTATTAATAATTATAGACTGTAATTTTGTTTATATTATCGTTTTGAACTTTTGTGTCAATATAAGTTATCTATCACTTTGACACAAAGCTTGACTAGTGCACTTGAAGCTCGGTGAATGTGTAATTCCATCAGTAATATGTTTGATAATCAATCAGTCTCTAGCTAACATACCAACAGTCGATAGTTGATAATCAATCAGTGGATAGGACTCATTCTGGCGGGATTCTGCAGGACACGAGATTGACCTCGTGATAGAAAAGGGTGTCGAGCTTGCGTGGGCAATCGAGGTAAAAGCCTCGGCAACGTACACACCCAAGTTCTTCAAGAGCCTCGATCGCGAGGCCAACGCCTTGGATGTGCCAATAGAGAGGCGCGTGGTCGTATATGCAGGCGAGGAGACCTTTGAGACTTCGCATGGGCTTGTTTGCGCATTCTCCGACTTGCGGAAGCTCGATTTGTAGCAACGCTGAAAAGATGAGAGGCACACGTTGCCAGCTAACACATCTCCGTTTGCTAATCTGCTATACTCATCATGATTGCTAAATTGCTATACATCGTGTCTACCAGGAAATATAATGAACAAGAGCAACCCCTTCACTCCAGCGTTCGGAAGCCTCCCACAGATGTTCTTCGGCCGGAAGCGAGAACTCGAGTTCGCCAGCGAGGCCATGGATAACCCCAACTCTCCCCACAGGGCGTTCTTCATAACGGGCAACAGGGGCTGCGGCAAGACCACTTTGCTCGAGCGCATCTCTCGAACAGCAGCTGAGCGGAAATGGAACACGGTGGACGTTCATTCCGCGTACGCTGTGCAGTCCATCATAGAGGAGCTTGCCGGGGGCGGGCAGAAGACCGTCACCAAAGAGGCGTCTCCAAGTGCCCTTGGCGTGCGCGCCGGGAGCATATCGTCGACCACCACTAGTTCCTACTCCGAGGCAAGCCTTGCCCGCCTGCTCGCCGAGAAGTGCGAGGGCCTCACTCTTCGCAAGGGCATCCTGATTACGGTCGACGAGATTCAGAAGGTGCCCGAATCTGATGCGGAGGCAATCTGTGCAGCCGTGCAACTCTCGCTTCACAAGGGGCTGCCGGTTATGCTCGTGCTCGCAGGTCTCCCAGGATCAAAGGAGCAGGTCGCCTCGTATCCCGGCTGCACGTTTATGCAGAGGACCTATGACATGCAAATCGGGAGTCTAGGTGTGGACGAGACACTCGATGCCCTGGACGCCGCATTTGCTCTTGTTCCTGCGTTGCAGCTAAGCAAGGACGCCTTTTGGCGCATCGGGCTTTTCAGCCAGGGCCACCCGTACCTCATGCAGCTTGCAGGCTACTACCTTGTGGAGCGATTTGCAGACAGAGCGCTCGGTGGGGTGTTGGCAATCAGCACGGATGATGTAGCCTCCATCGAGTCGGTTGCTCTCGAGTCCTATCGGGCAAACGTGCTCGCACCGGTTCTGGATGCTCTGCCGGAGAGCCTTTCTACGTATCTGAGAGCCATGTGCGAGGCCGAGGATTCCGAAGGGCGAATAGCCACGGGGGATGTGGCGCGCCTCCTCGGAAAGACACCACAGCAGGTGAGCAGCTACCGCCAGCGGCTTATCGACAAGAGGCTCATTGAGCCTGACGGGAAGGGCTATGCTCGCGTCCTGCTGCCCCATATCCAGGACTACTTCGCATACGAGCGCGAGCTGCCAGCCAGCAACCCGGAAAACAAGTGGAATAGGTACCGATGATTACCGCAGGAAGCTCGATTTGTAGCAACGCTAAAAAGATGAGTGGCACACGTTGCCAGCTAACACATCTCCGTTTGCTAATCTATAGTTTCGTTAAAAGGAGAGTACATTCCATATCCATCTGCCCAAATGCGATAAACTCATTACTGCAGAAAACACATTAAGGACGAGCATTTGGAACTCTTTATCTTCATAATCCTCGGGTTTCTTGCCGAGATGATAGACGGTACGGCTGGCATGGCCTACGGGGTCAGCAGCAATACCTTTTTGCGCACGGCGGGCGTGCCCTCGGCGGTGTCGAGTGCCTGCGTGCATGCCGCAGAAATGTTTACCACCCTGGCGTCGGGCATCGCGCACTGGCGCATGGGCAATGTTGATAAGCGACTGTTCAAGATGCTGCTCATTGCGGGTATTCCTGGCGGAATCCTCGGCGCCTGGCTCCTCGCCAGCTTCGAGAGCCTTGTGCTCGACATCATCATCGACGTCTACCTCATAGTCATGGGTCTCGTTATCCTGGTGAAGGGTATTCGCATGAAGCGCACACAGCGCGACTTTGGTCCTTATGCCTATCCGCTCGGATTTGTTGGCGGCTTTACCGACGCACTCGGTGGTGGCGGCTGGGGCCCTGTGGTTACTTCTACGCTGCTTGCCTCTGACCACGAGCCACGTGTGTCAATTGGCACCGTAAACACTGCCGAGTTTTTTGTTACTGTGGCAGAGACTACTACGTTTCTCATCATGCTGAATAGTTTCATGCAGTATTGGACTATCGTTATTGGCCTCATAATAGGCGGCGTTATCGCAGCACCTCTGGCCGCTCGCCTTACCAAGGTTCTTCCCATACGCGGCATTTTGCTGTTCGTGGGTATTTTGGTTATCGTCCTTAACACCTACAAGCTTATCGGTGCTCTCGGAGTTATCTAGCATGCCCTACGCAAGCCATCTTGAAGCACTCGAGGCTGAAGCCATCTACATCATGCGCGAGACCATCGCGGAATGCGAGCGGCCCGTGATGCTCTACTCTATCGGCAAGGATTCGAGCGTCATGCTCCACCTGGCGCTCAAGGCTTTTGCGCCAGAGAAGCCGCCCTTCCCGCTTATGCACGTGAACACTACGTGGAAGTTCCACGAGATGATTGAGTTCCGCGACCGCCGCGTTGCCGAGACGGGCATGGAGCTCATCGAATACATAAACCAAGAAGGGCTTGCCGCTGGCATAAACCCCTTTGACCATGGGGCGGCCTACACCGACATCATGAAGACGCAAGCACTCAAGGACGCCCTGGACACGTATGGCTTCACGGCAGTGTTTGGCGGTGCGCGGCGCGATGAGGAGAAAAGCCGTGCGAAGGAGCGCGTGTTCAGCTTTCGCGACGCCAACCATGCCTGGGACCCCAAGAACCAGCGACCCGAGCTTTGGAACCTTTTTAACACGCAGGTGAACGCTGGCGAATCGGTGCGCGTGTTCCCGCTCTCCAATTGGACCGAGACCGACATTTGGCAATACATACAACAAGAGGGCATCCCCATCGTGCCGCTGTATTTTGCGAAAGAACGTACGGTGGTGGAGCGCGACGGGCAGATTCTGCTTGTGGACGACGACCGTTTCCGCTTTCTGCCAGGCGAGAAGCCCGTGCAGGCGAAGGTGCGCTTTCGCACGCTTGGGTGCTACCCGCTTACCGGCGGGGTGCGCAGCGACGCCGACACCATTGACGCCATTGTTGCGGAAACGCTTGGCGCCACCACATCCGAGCGCACAACACGCATTATCGACTACGACGGAGGCTCTGCTTCGATGGAGAAACGCAAGCGCGAGGGGTACTTCTGATGGCGAGCTGGCAACATAGCACCAACGTTGAGCGCGAACAGCGTAGTCTCTTGCGCTTCGTAACCTGTGGCAGCGTGGACGACGGCAAGTCCACGCTCATCGGACACATGCTCTACGATGCCAAGCTCATTTTTGCCGACCAGGCACAAGCACTCGAGCTGGACAGCCAGGCGGGTTCTGCCGGTGAGGGCAAGCTCGACTACGCGCTTTTGCTCGATGGGCTGGCAGCCGAGCGCGAGCAGGGCATCACCATCGACGTTGCCTACCGTTACTTCTCGACTGAGCAACGCAGCTTCATCGTGGCCGATTGCCCGGGGCATGAAGAGTACACGCGCAATATGGCCGTGGGTGCTTCCAACTCCGAGCTTGCGGTTATCCTGGTGGATGCCACCAAGGGACTGCTGTCCCAGACGTATCGCCACGTGCGCATCTGCGCCCTGGTGGGCATCCGCCATTACGTGTTCGCGGTGAACAAGATGGACCTGGTCGACTATGACCAGGCGGTTTTCGAGAAAATCGAAGCGGATATTGCCACCCTGATGGAAGAGCACGCCTCGCTCTCATGCGCGGTAATTCCTACGTCGGCGCGCGAGGGCGACAACGTAACCGCCACATCCGCGCGCATGCCGTGGTATACGGGCGAAGCACTGCTGCCCTACCTCGAGCAGGTGGATGTTGGGACAAGCTCTGGCGAGCAGGGCTTCACGCTTCCCGTGCAACGCGTGTGCCGCCCCGACCCGAGCTTTAGGGGTTACGAGGGCACGGTGGCAACGGGCTCCATCCGTGTGGGCGATACGGTGCGGGTGCTCCCGAGTGGCACGAGCTCGAAGGTTGCCTCCGTCCTCGTGGCGGGCGAGCCTGCGGATGCTGCGACGCAGGGCCAAGCCGTCACCCTCACCCTGGCAGACGAGCTCGACATCTCGCGCGGCTGCGTGCTGGAGCGCGAGTCCGCCGCCCAGGCGAGCACGCTTTTTGTGACCACGCTTCTCTGGATGGATGACGCCCCGCTCGTGGCGGGCAAGAACTACCTGTTCAAGCTTGCAACACAGACGGTGCCGGGCACCATTTACGAGATTACGCACAAGGTGGATGCCACGACGGGTAAGCGGCTTGCAGCAAAGAGCGTTGCAAAGAACGAAATCTGTTCCTGCAGGGTATCGCTTGGACGGCAGCTTGTGTTCGAGCCGTTCGCACAGAACCGCACGTTGGGCTCACTCATCCTCATCGACCGCATCACCAACGCTACGGCAGCCGCTGGCACCATCACACACAAGCTCTCCCGCTCGGACAACCTCACCTACCACCAGATGGATGTTACGCGCCAGCTGCGAGAAGAAGCACTCGGCCAGCGGGCACGAACTTTGTGGTTCACGGGTCTTTCCGGCTCGGGCAAGTCGACGCTCGCCAACGCGGTGGAGCAGCGCCTGCATGCGCAGGGCGTACACACTATGCTGCTCGACGGCGACAATGTGCGCCTGGGGCTTAATCGCAACCTTGGTTTTACTGAGGCGGACCGCATCGAGAACATCCGCCGCATTGCCGAGGTGGCCAAGCTCATGAATGATGCGGGGCTCGTGGTGCTTACATCGTTCATCAGCCCCTTCGCAAGCGACCGTAGGCGTGCTGCTGAGATAATCGGGCAGGATTCCTTCGTTGAGGTCTACGTGTCCACCCCACTTGAGGTCTGTGAACAACGAGACGTGAAGGGCCTCTACGCCAAGGCCCGCGCTTGTGAAATCCCTAACTTCACGGGCATCTCTAGCCCCTACGAGCCCCCCGAGCGCCCTGACATCGTGATTGACACGAGCACCGAGAGCCTGGAAGACGCCGCCGAGCGCATAGTCGGCATGGTCTTGGGTGATGCTTAACACGTGTATTCTTTGGCAGGGGAGCTTGGCAAGGCCAGGCTCAATGGTTAGTGGGGTAGTCATATGTCTCGCTGAAGCGCTGCGAATGACAATCGACCGAGTTGATCCTGGAATCATTTTAAGCGGCGGTGAAATGATTTTGAAGTCCATTTACCGCCGCTTATAATTGATAATTCGATTCTGCCTTTACGAGCCCAGAGTCGGTAAAAACAATCGTGCGTCTGCTCTATACCAGAAATGCCGGGTTCACGCGCAGGGAGATAAGCGAAAGACTGTCTATTACCGACGGCGGGCGTTTGTCGTCCCACCTTAATGCCTTGCTCGCAAGCGACTTTGTTGTGAAGTATGTTCCCTTTGGGCTTGGGAAGCGGCACGAGCACTACAAGCTGGTTGACCCGTTCTGCCTCTTCTTTCTGCACTTCATTGATGGGAAGGAAAAACTAGACGAGCATTTCTGGCAACATGGGACGTCGCTGCAGCCAATAACGGTCTGGCGTGGGCTGGCCTTCGAAAACGTCTGCTTTAACCATGTCAGGCAGATTAAGAATGCTTTGGGCATTGCGGGCGTTATAACCGAAACATCAGCCTGGTCAAAGCGGCAAGACGATGAAGCAGGCTTGCAAATAGACCTGCTAATCTCCAGAAACGACAACGTCGTCAATATGTGCGAACTGAAATTCTACAGCGGCGATTTCGCGGTCGACAAGGAGTACTACAAGGTTTTGCTGCGCCGTCAAGAAACGCTTGCAGGCGCAGTGTCTGCAAAGACAGCTGTTCGAAGCACGCTCATCACCACTTTTGGGCTTATGCAAAACGAATACAGCTCGGCATTTACGAACGTCATCACGCTCGATGATTTGTTTGTGGACTAACTAACACCGCTCAGGATTTTTCGTCACGGCAACCCCTACGAAATCAGCAGGGAGCGCGATGGTTGGCTAGCAGTAACACTTGATTTTCTCCAGATAGTTGCATAATATCGTACTACAAGGAGGAAATATGATAAAGACAACCGCTATGCTCCTTGAGGAGCTCAAAGATTACGCCTCTCCGAAGACGAAGCTCTCGCGCATGGTGCAGAAAGGCGAACGCTTCCCCATCGTCAAGGGTCTTTACGAGACGGAGAGGAGCGTGCCTGCGCATCTTCTAGCAGGAAGCATCTACGGGCCTTCGTACATTTCCTTCGAATATGCGCTTGCTTTCCACGGAATGATCCCTGAGGCGGTGTATGCGGTCACCTGCGCAACCTTCGAGAAGAAGAAGCGAAAGCGATACGACACCCCCTTCGGGATCTTCACCTACCGAGACGTGCCGCCCGAGGCATTCCCGCTGGGCATTGAGCTACGTCAGGAGGGTGATTACTGGTATAGAATCGCTTCTCCCGAGAAGGCGCTGTGCGACGAGCTCTACACTACTCGACCAGTGAGGAATGCAAGCGAACTTGCGGATCTCCTGTTTGATGACCTAAGAATCGAGGAGGAGAACCTTCAGAGACTGGATAAAGATGCAGTCTTCGAGTTAAGTGATAAGTACCATTCGACCAACATGCGCAAGCTCCGTACGCTACTGAGGAGGCTATGAAATGGATGCCGCTTTGGAGCAAATGCTGAACGCCTATGAAGTCGAGGGCCTGTACGACCGGAAGAACGCCATGAAGGAGATAATGCAGGAGATTGTCCTTTGCGGGCTTTCTCGTGCGGGCTTCTTCAGCAGAGCCGCATTCTACGGAGGAACCGCCCTTCGAATCTTCTATGGGCTCGATCGCTTTTCCGAGGATCTGGACTTCTCTCTGGAGGTCGAGGACTCAGCTTTCGATTTAACAAAGTACTTTCCAGCGCTCGAGAAGGAGGTCAGATCCTTCGGCATGCATGTGGACATCTCGGAGAAGGTGAAGTCGAGGGACAGCCATATCCGCTCTGCGTTCCTTAAGGGCAGCACCCGCGAGCACCTGCTCCTTTTCTATGCGGACGAGGAGCTTGCGGGCAAGGTTGCGCGCTCCGAGCTGGTGAGAATTAAGTTCGAGGTAGATGTCCATCCCCCTAAATTCGCAACGTTCGAGCGCAAGTACCGGCTCCTGCCAGCTCCTTACGAGGTCAACCTGTACGACATGCCCTCCTTGTTCGCGGGAAAGATTCACGCGGTTTTGGCAAGAGCGTGGCGAAACCGCGAGAAGGGCAGGGACCTTTACGATTACGTCTTCTATCTTTCCCGCGGAGCCACAGTCAACCTCTTGCACCTGCGTGAGCGCCTAATTGATACTGGCTACATACAACCGGGCGATCCGTGTTCAATAGACGACGTAAAGAGAATGCTCTGCAATCATTTCGAAACGGTAGACTACTTGCAGGCAAAGCAAGATGTGCTGCCCTTCATTCGAGACGCTTCAGCGTTAGACGTGTGGAGTGCTGAATTCTTCAAGCAGATTACGGAGACATCGCTGAAGGGATAAAACCGACAAGCAATTGCCACCTCGTTCCTGCTAACACGTCCCCGTTTGCTAATCTCCCAGGAACCTATTCTAAATATCGCAGCTTACGCATACCTTCTTGCTTATATTAGCCGGTAGTAATCAGCCATGCCTCCCAATATGCATAACGCAATGCTCCACCCCTACCCAGAGCTAAGCTGCGCTGGATAAGAGCACACTTCGGCAATCAATTAGTCATGTGCTTGATATTCAACCACCGAACGGTACTGGCTCAGTATCGTGTAAATTTCGATATACTAATATCTCAGAATCGTGTAATTGTAAGCTATACATTACCTCAGTATCGTGGATGGAGGGTGCATGTTCAAACGGAAGGTATACAATGAAATGCTGCGATGGAAGAGCGAAAGCACAGGTGAGAGCGCCCTGCTTATTGAGGGAGCGAGACGCGTCGGCAAGAGCACGATTGCTGAAGAGTTCGGCCGCAGCGAGTACCGCTCGTACGCCCTTTTCGACTTCTCCAAGGTGACGGATGCGTTCCGGGAGACGTTCCTCGACCTGAGAAGCGATATCGATGCGCTCGCAATGTACTTGCAGACCTATGCCAACGTGCGCTTGTACGAGCGCGAGTCACTTGTTATCTTCGATGAAGTTCAGCTGTTCCCGCAGGCGCGTGAGTTCCTCAAGCATCTTGTGGCTGATGGACGCTTCGACTACCTGGAAACGGGCTCTCTCGTGTCGATCAAGGAGAACGTAAAGGACATCGTCATCCCGTCGGAGGAGGATGCGCTTTCGCTCGACCCACTCGATTTCGAGGAGTTTCTCCTGGCTATGGGCGAGGAGCTGCTTGCAGATGCCATCAGAGACTCGTTTGCATGCGTGCGCCCGCTGCCAGAGGATCTTCACCGCAAGGCTGAGCGCCTTTTTCGCGAGTACATGCTCGTAGGCGGCATGCCACAGGCCGTTGCAGAGTACGTCTCTTCGCGCGACATGGAGGCAGTCGACCGCCGAAAACGGCGAATCCTACGCCTCTACCGCGACGATATCGTCAAGTATGCCGGAAACGACAAGGCGCGCGTTCAGTCGGTGTTTGCGGGGATTCCCGGCCAGCTTTCGAAACACGAGAAGCGCTTTACCCTGGCATCGATAGACAAGGACGCGCGCAGCCGCGAGTACGACGGGGCGTTTTTCTGGCTCGATGACGCCCGTATCGCAAACGTCTGCTACAACTCTACAGACCCTACCGTGGGGCTCGCCCTCAACGAGGACAACGCAACGCTCAAGTGCTACATGGCAGACACCGGTCTCCTGATTTCGCACGCTTTCGCGAGCAACCGCGCTACCCCCAACAGCGTCTACCGAGACATCCTGTTCGGCAAGATCGACCTTAACGAGGGCATGCTGGTGGAGAATGCTGTCGCCCAGCAACTGCATGCTTCGGGGCACAGGCTTTTTTTCTACTCCCAGTACAGCGCTGTGGCTGCAGACCGCATGGAGATCGACTTCCTTATCGAGCGCGAGTATGAAAACGCCGCCATGCGCATGCGCGTGAGCCCCGTAGAGGTGAAGTCGGCAAAGCGCTACGGCACCTCGTCGCTTTCCAAGTACAAAGCAAAGTTCGCAAAGCGGGTGGGAACGCAGTACGTGCTCCATCCCCGCCCAATGCGCCACGATGTGGACGCCGAGAGAGTGTGCCTCCCGCTTTATATGGCTCATTTGCTGTAAAGTACTTGCTATCACTTGTATTTTGATAGAGTCTCTTGTATTATCTCCTAAAGTTTAAGAGAAAGAGATACTATGTCTCCTGAAGAATTTGCCTTGTCAGTTGAAAAACTTCGCATCCAGCAGAGTGATGATTCACGAATCGAGGCTAAAACGTGCAGGGATTCGTTGAGTGCAGATATCTGGGAGAGTGTTAGTGCGTTTGCCAACACCGAAGGTGGCTACATCATCCTAGGTTTAAGTGAACCCAACAACTTTCAGCCAGTACATGGCTTTTCCCTAGAAAAGGTGCTCTCGCAATTCATATCCGGCATGGGGGATGCGGGCACGGGCGCAAGAGTGGCTAATGTTCCAAAGTACGAAATAGAAAGACATGTTGTAGACGGTCTGCCTGTATTGGGCATATCAATCGAGCCGCTCGAATTGTCGCTTCGACCGTGCTACATCATTGACAAGGGCATTAACACGGGAAGCTACAAGCGCGTCGACGATCGGGATATACGACTCTCACCCACCGAAATATACGCAATGCTTAACGTCATGGTTCCTTCTAAAGCGGACTTATGTGTTGTGGAAGGATCCACGGAAGAAGACCTCGACAACATCCTCATCGAAAGGCTTCTTTCGCAAGCGGCTCTATTGTCGCCTAAAGCTCTTCGAAATACATCTAACCAAACGGAGCGGCTCATACGCCTCAACGTGCTTGAGCGCGGAGGACGGATTACTCTGGCAGGCCTGCTCCTTTGTGGCATATATCCTCAGCAGTTCTTCCCGAAAGCTGTTGTCGATGTTTCAGTACATGCAGGCACAACAAAAGCCGAACCGGGTAAACCGCGTTTCTTGGATAGGGTTATTTGCGAAGGCCCACTTGGCGAGGTTGTTGACGACGCCGTTCATGCTGTGTTGAAGAACTTGCGCATTGAGTCTGTGGTGGAAGGGGCTGGAAGAATCGACAATCCAGAAATACCTATCGAAGTGCTGCGCGAAGCAATCGCAAACGCAGTAATACATAGAGAGTACAGCGACTCATTCATGGGTCAGGCAGTTCACGTAGACATCTATCTAGACAGGGTAGAGATAACAAACCCTGGCGGTCTCTGGGGCGGCAAAACACTCGACAATATAGACGATGGCCAGTCGCGCTGTCGCAATGCCACCCTTATGCATCTCGCATCCTTCGTGCAATTACCAAGTGGTGGAGCAGCGGCAGAAGGTGGTGGCACAGGTATCAGTCTTATTAAGCAGGCACTTCTTGCTGCGGGTATGCCCGAACCAGAGTTAATAGACAGTTACGATTGCTTTACAATTCGCTTTTCGAGAACGCATACACGGGCTCAGTTGGCAAATTCGTCTGGCGCAAGTAACACATCAGGCAACGATAAAGGACGAAGGCGAATCAAGAAAGATTATGTCCTTACAGTTCTTGACTACGACAATCCTAAAAGTTTGCGTGAAATTGCGGAAGAGCTGAATACTGGAGACGACAATCTGAGAGCACACCTTCGCAACCTCATCAAGGACGGCACCGTTGTTGCAACTGCGCCCGCAACAAGCAAAAACAGGAAGTACCTGCGTGTGTAATGGAACTGATTCTTGCTTTAAACCAACTTGTCGAGAGAGCGCATTCCACACCCAGCGACCCAAATACGCTAAACTTACTACTGCAGGAAATGTGTTGAGAACCAGTATTTGATAATCTTCTTTTGTGCTAATACCGAGGATGAATAATAAGGGAACCAACCAATAGTGAAGAAAGCAGATAAAGAACCGCTCGGCCAATCTCCCATAAAGTGGACGATTGCGGCCACCAGGCCCTACCATGGCATTCTGCTCCTTTTGGTGCTTCTCTCTGTCGTAACGGCTACCACTAGTCTTTGGACTGCGGTACTTCTAAAAGATGTGATTGACGTTGCCGTGTCGGGAGACCAGGAGCTGCTCGTAAGAACCGCCATCATCTTTGCCGTGGCCTCTTTGCTCTCCCTTGCGTTGGGCCTTGTATCAAAGTATTTAAAGGAGCGTACCTCATACCAAATGGTCAATAGCCTGCAGTCCAGGCTATTTTCCGTGCTTCTTCGTAAGGACTATTATTACGTGACGCGTCTTCACTCCCAGGAGTGGATGAATCGAATCAACGCTGATTCCAATACTGTAGCCGATTCGGCATGCAAGATGATTCCCGGCGTGGTAGGCATCGTGTTTCAGTTTGTTGGGACCGCATACCTCATTGGGAAGGAAGCCCCGCTATTCCTTGGCCTTCTTTTGCTCGGCGGGGCATTGTATGTTGGTTTGAATTATGTCTTAAGAAGACAGCTGAAACAAACGCAGCGCAACCTGCGTGGTGCAGTGGGGCGCAAGAACATCTACATGAGCGAACACCTCTCGAAGCTCATGATCGTGAAAGCTTTTGATAGGGAGGAAAATACAACAGAGAATTCCAACGGCAAACTATACGAATTATTTCAGAGCAAGATGCGCCGCCTGCGAATCCTCCTAATGAAAGACGGCATGCAAGATGGCGTTACCATGGTCGCGTCGGTGGCGTTGATAGCATATTGTGCCTTCGAGATCTTAATAGGTGTAATGAGCTATGGCACCAGCATCATGCTCATACGTCTTATGTCCCAGATTAAAACCCCTCTATCGAATGCAAGCACGTATGTTGCCAACATCTTTGACGTAGAGGTGGCGGCAGAGCGACTGATGGAAGCAGAGGGCTATCCCAACGATACGGACTTACCTGTAAGAGACGATGCGGAAATTAGCGATTTTTACAACAATCATTTCAAGGAGATATGTTTCAAAGATGCTGGATTCTCCTATTTGGGTGAGCTCGAGAAAGATCCATATATCCGTCCTACTGTTTTTGAACATGTTAATCTTGCCATTCCAAAGAGAAGCCTGGTGGCTTTTACCGGTATTACCGGAAGTGGTAAAAGCACATTCTTCAAGCTGCTCATGAGCCTGTATCCATTGCAGGAGGGAGAGAAATCCTTGGTGTGCAACGATGGCGCAGAAATTCCTCTCGATGCAAGCTATCGCCGACTTTTTGCCTATGTCCCCCAGGGGAACCAGCTTATGGCAGGTTCGATACGCGAAATGGTCAGCTTTGGAGAGAGAGACGCTAAGGACTCCGACTTGTGGGATGTGCTGGAAGCAGCCTGCGCAAAGGACTTCGTAGAAGCACTCCCGAAAGGGCTCGATACCGAAATCGGTGAGCGCGGTCTTGGGCTTTCTGAAGGGCAGATGCAGCGTTTGGCCGTCGCACGCGCCCTCTATACAAACCGCCCGATTTTGCTTCTGGACGAGGCAACCAGTTCCTTGGATGAGGACACGGAAGAGCGCCTCCTTCAGAACATAAAGGACATGAGTGACCGCACGGTTCTTATCGTCACTCACAGACCAAAGGCACTTTCAATTTGCGACATGGAAATACATATAGATAACGACAGGGTTACAACGCGATACCTATGAATAGCCGCATAATTATTCAACCCTTATAAACAGGTACGCTTTTGCTTCGTATCTGCTACATATGATTATTATTTGTCTTTATCTACTCTATTCATATAGATAAAGATAAATAATCATTGTTTTTCGTCTCTACCTCATTTATTATGCATGATAAAGACGAATAATGAGAGGGATTGCTATGAGGTACATCATAGGGCGAGAGCGGGAAGTCAACCGGCTGAACAGGGCAATGGCTGAAAATGAGGCACAGCTCATCATCGTTTACGGAAGGCGGCGCGTCGGGAAAACTTACCTTATCAACGAATACTACGAGAATCGTTTCGATTTCAAATTCACCGGCTCGTACAATCGCTCCACAAAGGAGCAGCTCAGCCTTTTCACCCTTGAGCTCAACCGATATGCGCAAACGGAGCATAGCGTACCTAAGGGGTGGACCGAAGCATTCATGCTCCTTCGAGACTACTTGGAGTCAGCTGACGTCGGCGATAAACAAGTCGTGTTCTTTGATGAAATGCCCTGGATGGACAGGCAGAAGTCGGGGTTTCTTCCGGCTTTCGAGTGGTTTTGGAATTCCTGGGGTAGTGCCAGGAAGAACCTGGTGTTCATAGTCTGCGGCTCTTCTACTTCATGGCTCGTGGACAATTTCGATAAGAACAAGGGCGGGCTATTCAACCGGAAAACCTGCAGGCTATATCTAGAGCCTTTCAATCTCCACCAAACCGAGGAGTACCTTGAATCCAGAGATATCTTCTGGTCCCGGTACGATATAGCCATCTGTTACATGATTATGGGCGGGATTCCGTACTATCTTCGGTTGCTTGATAAAGAACTCTCCCTGAACGAGAATATCGATGATATCTTTTTCGGAAGAAGAGCAGAGCTGTGGGATGAATTTGACCAACTATATCGCACGCTTTTTAAAAACAGCGACCAATACATCAAAGTCGTCGAGGCTCTTAGCAAGAAGAGAAAAGGTCTCACTCGAACGGAGATCGTCTCAACGACCAAGATTCCCTCAAATGGGGCACTGACAAAGATGCTGGCAGACCTCACAGGTTCTGGCTTTGTGAGAATCAACGAAACCTTTGGGCATAAAAAACGAGAGAGCACCTACCAGTTGTCAGACTACTTCACTGCTTTTTACTTCCGTTTCATGAAAGATAACGGTGGCAAAGACGAGCACTTGTGGAGCCATATGAACGACAACCCCTCCAGGCTTGCTTGGGAAGGACTTACCTTCGAACAGGTTTGCAAGGATCATATCGCACAGATTAAGCAGAGCCTTGGCATATCCGGGGTTCTGACCGAAACGTCTTCATGGTATAAGCAGGGAGATGGCGGCAATCCAGGAGCTCAGATTGATCTGCTAATAGACCGCAGAGACGGTGTCATTAATCTCTGTGAGATTAAGTTCTCAACAAGTCCCTACGAAATCAACAAGAGGGATGATGTATCCCTGAAGAATAAAGTTGCAGTATTTCGTGACACGACAGGCACGAACAAAACGATACAGGTGACGATGATTACAACCTATGGGATACAAAAGAGCAAGTACAGCAACTATGTCGGGACGACGATTGTCCTCGATGACTTGTTTGAGAGAAGATATGAGTGAAGGCATGCTGGGCCAGCTAGATTATTACGACGGACTCTGTCCTCTCTCAGGGAGATTAAAGCAATGAAGATCCAGAATCTTATCAGTATCCCCAAAGATGCACTCCGAAAGCTGGTATCTCAGTATGAGCGTCACCGCGTTCGACGAATCTACCGCAATTAGCTTTATCCTGCTGCGGAGCCCGGACTATGTGAAGGCGAAGAAGTCTCTGTAGATGAGGCGGCCTGACACTTCAAGGTACCAAGGTCTGTCATGTTTGAAGCACAGGTGGGAAACAAGGCAAGAGTTTGGGAAAGCGTTGATATTGCCTATGAATAATATCGTTTACCAGAATGCTCAGAGTAAAGATGTTCTACCTTATATCTCCGTGATTGTTCCAGTTTGGAACCCGGGAGAGGAAATTATCAGGTGTATCGATACGCTGCGAAACCAAACGCTGCGCAATATTGAGATGCTCTTCATAGATGATTGCGGCACCGATGATTCGATGGAGCATGTAGCACGTGCCGCAGAAGAGGATCCCCGCATTCGGATAATCCGCAACCCCGAAAACCTTGGAGTTGGGGCAGCTCGTAATATTGGCATCGATTTGGCCAATGGACTCTACCTGTCCTTTGTTGATCCCGACGACTACCTTGCCGAGGATTTCCTAGAGACGCTATT
>JAFUCQ010000035.1 GCA_017459605.1 Atopobiaceae bacterium | reverse complement strand
GGCATATCTGACCGATTTTCAAGACTATGTGAGTCGTGCCATTATCATTACCATTTTTGCTTCGGTGAGCATCTTCTTTTATGGAAGCTACGGAGAGCACTTCGATAACTTGATTCCCACCCTGTGCGTTTTCTCGGTTCTCTTTGGCATTTATCAGTTACGTCCTATCGTTGATATTACGCTTGCCACCCAGCTCGCCCTGTTGCTTTATCACATTTTTGTCAAACATACCTTTGTCATTCCTGACAGAGGAACGCTTGAGTTCGACCGTATAGCTCTCCAGCTGCTCAGCTTAGTGGTGCTTGATATGTTGTGTCTGTATAGCACGACGCGCAGTCGTGAGCTCGAAGACGAGATTGACAGTCTCGGTATAGAAATGAGCAGAACGCAAAAAACCAAAGATGACTTTGTTGCAAATACGAGCCACGAGTTAAGAACTCCCATCAATACCATCTCGGGTATGAGCGAGATTTTGCTTCAAGAAAACCTTCCCGAGCGTGCTCACGCAAGTGCTCTCGATATTCAAATGACAGGAATCGAACTCAACAGCATTGTCACCGACATCCTCGACTATGCAGCCCTTGAAAGTGATGTGTTACAGCTGTCGCCGAGAAACTACAACATCACCTCAACCATCAACGACGTCATGAACATGACTGTGTTTCAAAACCGAGATAAAAATCTCGAGATTGTTTTTGACTGCGACCCGCGCATACCCTGCCTGATGTATGGTGATGAATACCAGCTCAGGCGAGTTATGAATAACCTTATTAGTAACGCCATTAAATTCACCAACGAAGGTGGCGTTATGGTAAGCGTCACCTTCAGAAAAGAAGACTACGGTGTGAACCTCATGGTGAGTGTCAAAGACACCGGTATTGGTATGTCGCGCGAAAACATTGAACATATTTTCCAAGATTTCTATCAAGCAGACGCAGATCGCAATCGTGGTGTTGAAGGCATGGGATTGGGACTTACCATCTCATCTCGACTCATTAACAAGATGGGCGGCTTTTTGACTGTGCATTCTCAACTTGGTGTGGGAAGTGAGTTTTCTTTCTCCCTGCCGCAGCAAGTGGTAGATAGCAGAGCCTGCATTGCGCTTTCGCATCCAGAGCAAGTGGCAACCATGTGGTATGTCAACCAAGAGGCTGCAGACTCACGGATGAGAGACTCTCGCATTCTCAACATCAATCGCATATCTGAGCGTCTTGAAATTCCTATTCATCTTGCAAACTCACTTCCAGAACTCAAGCGCCGCATTCAGCAGAGCACCTACACTCATTTGTTTGTTGGACTTACTGAATACAATGAAGACCCCCTGTACTTTAATGAGTTGGGCACGCGTTTGCTGGTGGTGCTCGTTTTGGAGCGCACGGAAGATGCCCCAAAGAATGCTCGCGTGCATGTGCTCTATCGGCCCTTTAACGCCATGACCTTGGCAGAGCTCTTTAATGGTGGCGACATTTTGACCAGACCCACCAAATACAGTGAGATTAGGCCCTTTGAAGCACCGAGCGCCAAAATCTTGGTTGTCGATGACAACATCATGAATCTCAAAGTGGTCGAAGGATTGTTGAGGCGCTATCGCATCAAAATCACGGCAGCCTCTTCTGGAGAAGAAGCATTGGCACAGGTTGAATCGCAAGACTATGACTTTATCTTCATGGATCACATGATGCCCAACATGGATGGCATCGAGTGCTTCCATCGTATTCGCTCAAAGTCAGGGGAGTATTACTCACAGGTGCCTATCATCGCACTTACGGCAAACGCCATCGCAGGCTCTCGTGAGATGTTTTTACAAGAGGGCTTTAACGAGTTTGTTGCCAAGCCCATCGACAACTCCTTGCTCCATCAAATACTTGAGGATTTTATTCCTGACTACAAGAAAAACTATATCGATGAAATGTTGGAGCAAAACCCCACAGATGAGCCCGCAGAAAAAGATCCCTTTGACATGGAAGGCATCGACATGGCACTGGCTTTGGGCTACTGCGGAGATGATATCAATAACTTTGTTGACTTGGCGAGAATCTTTTGTGAGAGTGCCCCCAAAACCCTTGCCGATATCGAGAAGTACCACGAGCAAAAAGACTGGGAAAACTACGCCATTCTCGTACATGCCCTGAAATCTACCTCGAAGACCTTGGGAGCAGTTGGGCTGTCAGATCTTGCGTGGACAGAAGAGCAAGCGGGAAAAGCAGCGGATGTCGAGAAAATCGAGAATAACCACGAAGCTCTCATCAATGAGTACAAACGCGTCATTGAGCTGTTTGAATCGAACCCAAAGATTTACGAGCAAGAAGAAACAGAGCCAGCAGGAGCAGGCACGCAGCTCAAGGACGGCAGCACGGCAGGAGCTGATGAGACCAATCCGCGCCTCGACGGGCTGACAGAGATCTCTGCTGAGCAGTTTGATGATGTGGTTGTTAAGCTCTCACAATTGCTCGACACCTTTGAGAGTGACAAGGTTCAATCGTTTATCGAAGAACAGTCGTCTGTATCATTTGATGGGCATCCTCTGAGTGAGTTGTTTGCTCCTGTTATACGGGCGGTAGATAACTTTGATTTTGCAGGAGCGCTCTCAGAGCTACATGAGGTTGTGGGTGATGTTCGATGATTGATAAGCTCAAAGAAATGCTCTTTGACTCAGAGCAGCATTCGCTCCAGTTTCGACTTTTCATACTCGCTTCAACCATGGGCGTTGTTGCGCTCATTTTGGGACTCATCATCACGTTTTTGACTGCCGAGGGTCTTTTGGTTGTGGGAGCCTTAGCAGCGGGTATCATTGTTGTTTTGGCAGACGTATTCTTCGTATACAAAACCGGTAAGGTTCAGCTCGGCGCCTCTATTATTATCACGCTCGTTAACTGTCTGCTGATTCCGGTGGGATATCTCATGGGTGGCGGTGTTTTTAGTGGAAGTCCCATGTGGTTTGTCTTGGGCTTTCTCTTTGTTGCCCTCATCTTGAGAGGAAAGCCTTTTGTTTTCTTTACCATCTTAACTACCACAGCTTTTGGTATTGCAACCTATCTGGGCTATGCCCATCCTGAGCTCGTTATTCCCCTCAAAGAAGAAACCACCATCTACTTTGACAGTTTCTTTGCAACGATGGTTGTATCTACTTTGGCGATGGGTTTTTTGAAGTACCAAAACGCTGTATTTGAGCGCGAGAACGCCCTTGCTCTCAGGCAAAAAGAGGAGATCGAGACACTTAACGAGTCCCAAAACCGCTTTTTCTCATCAATGAGCCACGAGATTCGCACCCCCCTCAATACCATCATCGGTTTGAATGAAATGATTCTTCGTGAGCCAAGCATCTCAGAAGAAATCACAGAAAATGCAATTAACATCCAGGGAGCAAGCAAAATGCTCCTCTCACTTATCAATGACATTCTTGACCTATCAAAGATTGAATCAGGTCGCATGACCATTGTCCCTTCTCAGTACGAGACAAGTCACATGCTCTCCGACATTGTCAATCTCTTGTGGGGTCAGGCACGCGACAAGGGTCTTCGCTTTGAGGTGAGTGTGGGCGAGGATATCCCTTCCATGCTCTATGGTGACGAAATGCGTGTTAAGCAAGTCATTATCAATGTCTTGAACAATGCTATTAAGTACACAAATGAAGGAACGGTTACCCTGTCTGTTGATGGTGAGGTCGTAGGAACCGATCAGTTTTTGCTCATAGTCGACGTCCATGATACGGGTGTCGGTATTCGAAAAGACGCCATCCCGTACCTCTTTGATGCCTTTAGGCGTGTTGATGATGAGCGCAACAAAAACGTCGAGGGAACCGGCCTGGGACTTGCTATTTGCAAGCAGCTGGTAGACCTCATGAATGGCACGATTACGGTCGACAGTATCTATACAAAAGGCTCGCACTTCCGCATAGAGATTCCGCAGGCCATTGTTAATTCTGTTGCCCTCGATAGTCAGCGTATTCTTGAGGTGTCGCGCGGAAGTTCCTATGAGAGCATTTTCGAGGCACCAGAAGCCCATGTTCTTATTGTTGATGACAATGAGATGAACCGTATGGTTTCTGCCAAACTCTTGCGCTCAACACTGGTGCAAGTTGATTTGGCTGGTAGCGGCAGAGAGTGTCTCGAAAAGACCCTCGACAACCACTACGACGTTATCTTCATGGACCACGAAATGCCCGAGATGAACGGCATTGAGACCTTGAAAGAGCTTCGCCAGCAAAGTGGTGGTCTTAACAGGCAGACACCCGTTATTGCCCTTACTGCAAATGCAGGCTCTGACATGAACTCGTTCTATTTGGGCCACGGTTTTCAGGCATATCTTGCAAAACCCATCCACGGTTCGCTACTCGAGGCAACGCTGGTGCGCTTCCTGCCCGAAGAGCTCATTGAAACGGCAACTATTCGTCAAGAAGACGAGCATTTTGTTCCCACACTTGCGCGCAGAAAGCGTCCGCTTGCGATTACGGTTGACTGTCCCTGCGACGTTCCTATAGAAGAACTCGAGGCAGCTGGTATTCGTCGTATGCCGTTTTACATCATCACCGAAGAAGGTCGCTTCCGCGACATTGAGGAAATCGATTCATCCAACCTCTTTAGCTACATTGCTGATGGCAAGAAAAAAGTTGGCAGTACGACAGGTACCGTCATCGAGTATGAAGACTTCTTTGCCGACGTTTTGACCGAGGCTAACTCAGTACTTCACCTCTCAGTTTCGAGCAGCATTAGTAGCTCCTATGAACAGGCATGCAAGGCTGCAGGAAGCTTTGGTAATGTGCGCGTCGTTGACTCACGCCAGCTGTCGAGTGCTTTGGGTATGATGGCAATTCGTGCTTCTCAGCTTGCCTCAGAAGGAAAATCTGTCGATGAGATTATTCCAGAGATTCTTGAGCTTGGTGAGCGTTGCGTAGTCACCCTAATTGTACCGACACTCGATTCGCCCATGTTAGCTCAGAAGGCCCCAGCAATTGTTCGCATCATTGCTCATTTGTTTAGGGTAGAACCAATATTCCAAGTACGTCGTGGAATGCTTACGCTCAGAGGTTTTCACGGTGGCTATGTGACCGATGCGTTGCCAAAATATGTTCGCTCGGCAATGCGACTTTCTCGCAACGCCGAGGACACCATATACGTGAATTACTCGGGATGCACCATTGATGAGCAAAACGTTGTTGTCGATCTTGTTGAAAAGCATGCAAACTTTGACAATGTCGTTTTGCAAAAAGCGTCTGCCACCATTTCGAGTAATGTGGGGCCACATTCTTTTGGTCTTATCTGGGCTCGCAAACAATAAGAGCCGTTAGATACTTGGGAAATGAGGAGAAGTAAGGGCGTGCACTGTTTTGAGAGATGCATCGCGCTATACTTCTAATCTGAATATGCACGTCTTGAGAGCCGTGAGGCTCTGAAAGGAGCATGGATGAGCACAGCAGTCACCGGGGCATTAAAGGTCTCCAATAACTGCATCGCAGATCTTGCTGGTTATGCGGCAATGGAATGCTATGGCATTGTTGGCATGGCAGACACCCATACAGATGATGATATTATCCGTCTGTTGCCACTCAAAAAACTACGCCGAGGCATCGATGTCAGCGTCGAAGATTCCGTTATCAGGGTTGATTTACATGTTGTTGTAGAGCAGGGTGTCAACATTGCTTCTGTTGCTAAGAACCTGCAAGATACTGTTCATTTCATGCTCAGGGAAATCGCTGAGGTTAACCAAGCCAAGGTGATTGTGCACGTTGATGGACTGCGTACGCATTAGTACGGAGATAGTATTTTCATACACTGAGACTAAGTTAGTGGAGTTACCATCAGATGATTACCGATGTCATTCGAAGCTGTTTTCCTCTTGCAGCTCAAGCCGTTGCTGATAAAGCAGAGGAAATCAATAAGCTCAACGTCTTTCCCGTGCCTGATGGAGATACGGGAACCAATATGTCATTGACCTTAGGCACGGTCGTAAAAGAGGTTGAGGCGCTGCGCGCTGATGCCTCTATGAACGATATCGCCAAGGCCATAACCCATGGTTCGCTCATGGGCGCTCGCGGAAACTCTGGCGTTATTACGAGCCAGATTCTGCGTGGTGTGGCTGAGGGTCTGTGTGATGCCAAGGGAAAAGACGCCACAACGTCAGATATCGCGCACGCATTGAGACGCGGTGTCAAGGTTGCCTTCCAAGCAGTGCGCAAGCCCGTTGAAGGCACTATCCTGACGGTTCTCAAGGACATCTCGACAAAGGCAGATTGGTGCGAGAAGAAAAAACTCAGCGTCGATGAGTGCCTTGATACCATCGTTGTCGCTGCATATGAATCTGTGGCGAGAACCCCCGATTTGCTGCCTGTCCTCAAAGAGAATGGCGTTGTCGACTCAGGAGCATTTGGACTGGCAACCTTCATCGATGGCTTTGTGAATGCCTACATGGGCAAAGATTCAACAGCCTTCAGCAATTTCAAGACAACTGCCGAGACACCCGACCAAGCAAAAGACGTGGTGGCCTCTCGCGTTGATATTGAGATTAACGACGACTGGGAAGGATCAGAGTATCGCTACTGTACTGAGTTTTTGTTCCACGCCAACGAGGGCTTTGATAGGGATGCCAGCTTGACCTTCCTGACCACAATGGGCGATTGCGAGTTGTTAGTTGGTGCGCAACCCGACTATAAGGTTCACGTTCACACCAACGAACCTCACCGAATCCTCGAGCACATGCTTGAGCGCGGACAAATCTTTGAAGTGTACATTCATAACATGGATCTTGAGGCACAAGAGAGAACTGAAAAAATTGCTGCCGACAAAGACAAGGCACCAGAAGAGCCCGAGCGCAATCTTGGTTTTGTTGCCGTTGCCTCAGGTGCTGGTCAAACAGAGATTCTCAGCTCCCTTGGAGTCGATGTCATCGTTTCAGGTGGACAAACCATGAACCCCTCAACAGCAGATATCTTAGCTGCAATCGAGCAGGTCAATGCCCGCTCAGTGATTGTTATGCCGGGCAATTCCAATATCGTGATGGCAGCAGAGGCAGCGGCTGGCGCGTGCGACAGCAAAGAGGTACGAGTTGTCAAAGCCAAGTCAGTGCCTCAAGAGTTCTCTGCCATGTTTGCGGTTGATCTTGAAGCGAGCCTCGAGGAAAACGTGGAGCTCATGAACGAAGCCATTACGCTCGTGCGCGATGGTGAGGTAACGCAGGCTGTGCGCGATTCTGCTGCAGCTGATGGCAGCCCCATTCATGAGGGTGATATTATGGGCATTGCCTCGGGAGAGATTGAGGTTGTGGGCTCTGCCGTCGATGAGGTGTGCATCAAGCTCATCAACAAGATGCAAGCAGAAGAAGAAGGAGACACGCTTACCATCTTGGCTGGCTCTGACCTCGATGATGAGGCATTCAACAAGATTCTTGAGGCAATCAAAGAGGAACAGCCCGATATCGAGATTGACCCTCATCGCGGAGAACAGCCGCTCTATCCAATCATCTTCTCTATAGAGTAGTTACGTCTCGTGAGAGTAGTTACGTCTCGTGGGTAAGACTGCCGCTATACCACATGCCGCCTCGCGACTCACATCAAGCGCTGGTCTTTCCCGCGAGATTGAGAGCCTGCGTTATGTCAGCGGAGGGCGAGCAGAGGCTTTAAGACGTATGGGCATCCATACGATTCGAGATTTATTGTTTAAGCCACCGCTGCGCTATCTCGACTTTACGCATGTCACAAGCATTGCCTTTGCTGATGTTGGCTCAGAGCTTACCGTCTTAGCTCAAATTCAGGCTTTACGAGAAAAGCGTCCAAAGCCGCGCCTCCATATTCTTGAGCTTGATGTCAGTGACGGCACAGAGCTTCTCAGAGTTGTTTTTTTCAGACAGCCATGGCTGGCCAAACAGTTCAGCCAAGGCGATTGGCTTGCACTTTCGGGAAAAATTGCCTTCAGCTATGGCTTCAAGGAAATGAATTCACCACTGGTTGAAAAGATTGAGAGTCCCAAGGATGGCACAAGCCATGCGCGCATTCTTCCTATCCACCATGTCAGCGAGGGGCTCAGTGTTGCATGGATGCGAAGAATTGTCTCTACAGCCCTCACGCAGGTGCCCGATGTCTGTGACTATATGCCAGCAGACATCGTGAGTGAGCATTCGCTGATGGGTCTTGCGTGCGCGCTCAGACAGCTTCATTTTCCCAACACGTCAGAGCTCAAAGACCGCGCCCGTCGCCGTCTTGCCTACGATGAGCTGCTGTGCTTACAACTTGCCTTTCTCTTGAGGAGAAATATCGAGCTTGAGGGTACACAAGCCCATGCACATCCCATTGATGGTGCTCACCTCAAGAAGCTTGCCGAGGCGCTTCCTTTTGAGCTGAGTGATGAGCAAATAACAGCCTTGTCTGAGATTCTTGGTGATATGACAGAGCCACGACCAATGAGTCGCTTGCTGTTAGGAGATGTTGGTACCGGAAAAACAGCAGTGGCTGCCCTTGCCATGGCTGCAGCGGTTGACGGCGGCTCGCAAGCGGTGTTGATGGCGCCTACCAGCGTGTTAGCAGCTCAGCATGCAGCGAGCTTAGGCCCCCTTTTCGATGCAGCTTCAATATCGTGGGCACTGCTTACCGGAGCAACTGATGCACAAACACGGCAGCGTATCGTTCAAGAAGTAGCTGCAGGTACATTGAGCTGTGTGTTTGGAACAACAGCACTTCTTTCAGATGAGCTGAGTTTTGAAGATTTAGGCCTTGTTGTCATAGATGAGCAGCATCGCTTTGGCGTAGGACAAAGAAGTGCTCTCAGGAGAAAGGGCCTTGCTGCAGATGTTCTCATGTTGAGTGCAACGCCCATTCCTCGAACGCTTGCGCTTACCCTGTATGGCGATATGGAATGCTCACGCATTAAGAAACGACCTCGCTTAGGTGCTGGTGTCATAACGACGCTGTTAGGACAGACCAATGCAGACATCGCCTTTGCAGCAATTCATGCGGCAGTTTCGGCAGGACAACAAGCCTATGTGGTGTGTCCGTTGGTTCGAGATGGCGACGATACATCTGAGCTCGAGGATGTTCCCTGTGCAGATGAAGGCGCTGTTAAGCCTCATGCCGCCATACAAACAGCACGCATCTTGTCCGAGCGTGAGCTTGCAGGCCTTAACGTGGGTCTCATCTATGGTCAGATGACCTCTGAACAAAAAGATGAGACTATGCAGGCGTTTCGCGAAGGACAGATTGATGTTTTGGTGGCAACGACTGTCATCGAAGTTGGTGTTGATGTTCCCAACGCTACGGTCATGATGATTTATGACGCAGAGCGCTTTGGTCTTGCAACCCTACATCAGTTGAGGGGTCGCGTGGGAAGGGGAGACAAAGCTGGTGAGGTGTATCTGCTCAGCTCAGCTAAGCCCGAGAGTACCGCACGCGCCCGCCTGTCTGCTCTTGAGCGGAGCTCCGATGGTTTTGAGCTTGCAGAGCTCGACTTACAACTTCGCCATGAAGGAGAAGTTTTGGGCTACCGCCAGCATGGAGGTCCATCGCTCTCAGTGGTCGATCTCGAAGTTGACCGCGATTTGGTGGAGTTTGCCCATCGAGATGCGCGGCGTATTGCGCAAAAAGACTACCAGCTCACGAGCCCACAGTATCGACCTCTTGCCCATGAGGCTATCGTGCGTTTCGGGGCATACTTTGAAGAGGTGAAGGGTCTGTGAGGATAGTTGGCGGTCAGTGGAAGGGCAGACGACTTGAAGCCCCACCAGACAATGACATTACTCGCCCTACGACAGATCGCGTGCGAGAAGCCCTCGCGTCAATGGTGCTCAGCGCTTTGTCGTTTGAGCTCGAAGAAATATCGGTGCTCGATTGCTTTGCGGGATCGGGAGCCCTAGGTATTGAGCTTCTTTCACGAGGAGCTGCTACAGCAACGTTTATCGAAAAAGACCGCCGAGCAGCTGATCGTGTTCGCAGAAATCTTGCATCACTTGTTGAGGATATCAATCGATATCAGCTTGTCTGTGCCGATGCGTTTAAGCTGGCCAAATCGCAAAGAATTGCAGGAGCGCCGTTTGACATTGTGTTACTTGACCCGCCCTATCGCATATCGAGCTCAGATGTTTCACAGTTGATAGTCGATGTAGATGACGCTGGTTTGCTCAATACGGCTGCTCTGCTCGTTTATGAGCGAGATGGGGGAACCCCTGAGCTTGAAGTAGTAGGATTTAGCAAGGTACGCTCTAAGCGCTATGGACGCACCTACATTGACCTGTTAAGGAGAGATAGATGAGTAAAGACACTGCCAATCAGCTCGACCGCATTAGCCATGTGGTAGTTCCGGGAACTTTTGACCCCGTCACCTATGGTCATCTTGATGTAATAAGGAGAGCAAAAAGAGCCTTTCCTCGCATAACGGTGGCAGTGGCAGCGTCAAAGGGCAAGGGCGGGACAGGTCCTGCTTTTAGCCTCGATGAGCGAGTTACCATTCTCAAGGAAGCGCTTGAAGCAGAGGGCATCGGCCCCGATATTGATGTCCAGCCCTTCGAGGGACTCCTCATCGATTTTTGTCATGATTTGGGAGCAACAGGTCTTATCAAGGGTTTGCGTGCCATGATGGACTTTGAGTTTGAGCTGCAGCAAGCCAACCTCAATTCCCGTTTTGCTCCTGACATCGAGTCAATCGTTGTTATGTCTTCTCCCGAGCACTCCTATCTGTCCTCATCAGTTGTGCGAGAGATTGCAAGTTTTGGTGGAGATTTGTCTCGCTTGGTGCCTCCATGCGTTGCTGCGCACCTTGAAAAGAAATACGCTCAGCGAGCCTAAAGCCCAACAACATGCTTGTCTGCTCAGCTATACAAGAGCCTTTGCAGACAAAATATTGAACGGTGAGCATCATAAATAGTTCACTGTTGAGCTATTTTACGCTAATGTGGATGTGTTTCTGCTAGTATGAGCGTTTGTAAGTGGCTCGTGTTGATGTTGTCTCGCGTGCCCAGTCCTTCGATTGCCTCCTCAGAAAGGAGCCCACATGCAGCCAGGTGAGGATATTGAGAGCTTGGTAGATGAGCTTGAAGCTATAGTCAGTGACGGCAGGACTCCTTTTGGCGGCGGTAATAATAAAAGGATTGTCGACTCAAATGATGTCTTTGAAATTCTTGATGAGATTCGCAGCCGCTTTCCCCAAGAGTTTGCTGATGCTCGCCGCATTCTGAAAGAGCAAGATGAGCTCATTAACCGTGCCCGTCAACAGGCAGACTCAATCATTGCTGATGCACAACAGCAGGCAGTGATTTTGGCAGGAGATCAGGAGATTGTTCGTTTGGCACAGCAAGAGGCCGACATGATTCGCGACCAAGCACAGCAATACGAGCGTGATACGCGCTACAACGCTGAGGAGTATGCAGAAAACGTGCTCGCACACCTCGAAGACAATCTGAGGTCAATTACGAGTTCTGTGACTCGCACGCGTCAGGTCATTGCTGAGAACTCGGGCGCTCATAACGCTTCATCAGAAGAGCCCTTCTAAGCCATATTATGCAGTCAATAATTTGGAAGCTCGATGACAGGCTTGCTCACCCTGGAGACGAGACCTCAACACAGGGGCATATTGAACAAGAGAGCTATAGCTTGGGCGAGCATGATTTCTCTTTGCCGCAAGGTATTGACTATGAGCTCATGCTCACGCATGCAGGAGAGGGTATCCTAGCAACAGGGCTCATCAAAGCCCATGTGGTCAGTCAATGCGACCGTTGTCTCGAACGAGCAGAGTTTGATATTACGGCAGAGGTTGACGAGTATTTCTTGTTCGAGCTTCCCGACCTGACTCTGGCAGTGAGTGGCTCTGATGCAGATGACGAGTCAGACTACAGTTTGGTGTCAGCAGATGAAACAATCGATTTGTCTGCTCCGCTCAATGAGGCACTGCTGATGGAGACCCCCTTTGTTGTCTTGTGTTCTGAGGATTGCAAAGGACTTTGTCCACACTGCGGAGCTAACCTCAATGAGGGGACGTGTTCGTGTGCGAGTCGTGACGAGCAAAAGCTCCAAGAAAGTCCCTTTAGTGTTTTGAGCGATTTAAAATCTCAGCTTGACGACCAGGAAAACTAAGTCAGCCGTTTGTGTTGAAGATGCATGCGTGGCAGAGAGGTACGCAGCTTGATGCTTGTGTGTACACATGCGTGTGCAGCGTGGTTTTTGAAAGTGTGACGTAGGCACATATTTATACTGCTTCACGTAAGCTCAAATTGCTATCCTAAAATCCATTGAGTACTGCCGTTCGCGGAATTCTTTTTGGGTTTTGTATATCTTGTGAAAGAGCATATAAAGGATAGTTTTGAAGCTTAAAGATAAAAGTGCAGATAGAGCGAGCAAAAAGTTAACTGAAGTAGTTTTTTGGGGTTCAAATGTCTACCAAATCACTTAGTATTAACAAATTTTCTTTTGATTATTTTTATATAAGCAGGTTATACTATATATGGCTGTAACTATGCGAGATGTGAACCATATGCTGTGAAAGGAGGCGCAAGGATGTTCAAACAGTCCCACTATAAACTGATGTCGTTTTTGCTCTCCATGGTTCTTGTCTTAAGCATGACGCCTTCTCAGGGCTTTGCTCAGGCCCTTCTCACGATGCCATCAGATGAGCTCATTCAACAGTCCAACGAGGAGTTGTTCGCTTTAGAAGAGCAGACAAGCGATGAGAGTGAGCTCGTTTCTCGTTTCGTTGACCAAGCCTTGGCTGACTTCCCATCTGATGCAAATCAGGGAAGTATTGCCAGCGCATTATTTGATGCTGTAATTGACCGTTTTGAGCTGAGCCTCGACTCTGCGCCACAAGGAGCTGCACAAACGAGTGTTTTGAGCGCTCAGAGCTTGGATGCGGCTGGCATTACCCATGCTTATCAGCTTGTGCTCAACCATGTTGGTATAGATTCTCGTGTTGTGAGTGGTGGAGAGTCTCCATGGTTGTTGGTACACATAGATGATGCGTGGTATCACGCAGATCCGGTTTCTGCCATACAGAGTGCTTCTTTCGAGCAGGTTCCCCATGATTGGCTGCTGCGCTCTGATGAGATGTACCGTCAGCTCACAGGTCGTATGAGCTGGTCTTATGTAGACGGCAGTGGGGGAGATGAGCTTCCTGAATGCGCACAGGATTGGTCATTTATCGCTCTTGAATCTACCGACGAGTCTCTTGAGGACTCGTCTTTGCCATTGTCTGACAACTCAACTGCCCTCGTTGATGAGCTCAGTCAAGCGGGCAGTATCATTGCCCAAAGCGAGCTTCAGCAGCAAGGCACGACAGAGTCAAGCATCTCTGAGCTCAGCGACGCTCTGGCTGACCCAGTTCTTTCTGAGACACTGGCAGAGCCGAGCTTTATGCCTATCATTGATGGCAGCATCGAGCACTATGATTCAGTCAAGCTGATTCGTGAGGGTCACAATCCCTACGACGAGGGCCCAAGTGTGGTGACCACAGCACTGCTTCCGGAAGGGTCAGTTACTAAGAAAGAAAAGCAGCTCTGGGGTGTGTTGTATGATGGTCTTACCAACCATTCAGATCAAATCTACCTCACGTCGCTTGAGCTTCTCTATTCTGATGCCAAGGAGTTCAAAGAGAGCTACGAGCGCTTTTTGCATCAGCATCCTGAGCTTTTCTTTGTTGCAGGAGGCTATCGTTACAGCTATCGCAGCGTGAATGGTAAGCAGATTATCAGCTACATCAAGCCTCAGTATTTCTATGATGCGGCAACAACCAAATCAATGACAACGAAGTATTACAACGCATTTAAGACAATGCTTTCATGGGTGCCAGCAAGCGCATCTCAGGTAGAGCAGATTAAGGCAGTACACGATTATCTCGTTCGCACGATTGCCTACAACATGAAGGCAGCAGACCTCAACTCAACTGGTTGGAAGTCGACCTACGGAAATCTCCAACCGTGGGATGCCTATGGTGCTC
Source organism: Atopobiaceae bacterium (assembly GCA_017459605.1). Classification (GTDB taxonomy): domain Bacteria; phylum Actinomycetota; class Coriobacteriia; order Coriobacteriales; family Atopobiaceae; genus RGIG4373. Next base: position 2,432 of record JAFUCQ010000035.1, on the reverse strand, counting down.
TTGTCAATAAGTCTTCGGTTTGCGAGGGCTATACCGAGGCTTTTATTGCTGGTATGCAGTATCTCGGTGTTGAGTGTGACCGTGCACTTGAGACCACGTGGGGTGGTGCCCACGTGTGGAATCAGGTCAAGCTCGGTGGCAACTGGTATCAAGTTGACTGCACCTATGACGATCCGCTCATTGGTAACAACAAAGATCAGGGCAACGTTGCCGTTACCATCACCGATTACTTCTTAAAGAGCTCTACCAAGATTAAGAGCTATCGTGAGGATTACCACCTTGCATGGTCTCCCAGTTATAGCAATGACAAATCAACAACGTATGACAGCAAGAGCGCATCGAGCTGGACTCAGTATCGTGCTCCCGTATCAAGCTCGATTCCCTATGTCACCAACATTAGCCTCTCTACAGGCAATGCCACGACCGTGTCCTTGAACAAGACCAAGGCAATAACCATTACACCTACTCCTTCGACTGCAAAGAATTTTGCTGTAAGCTGGTCTACCTCAGACGCCTCGATTGCTTATGTCGATGCCAGCAATGTTATCCATGCAGTAGGTGCTGGCTCAGCCACCATCAAGTGCGTTGTGAATGGTATTACGAAGAGCTTTACGGTGAACGTTACCGACAAGCCACTTATCAACATTTCCTCGGGTACGGTGAGCCTATCTGCGAGCAGCTTTGTTTACAACGGATCTGCTCGAAAACCCACCGTAACCGTGAGCTATGCTGGCAAAAAACTGACTGAGGGCAATGACTACACCGTGAGCTGGCCTACAGATGTCACGAGTGTGGGAACGAAGACTATCAAGATTACTGGCGATGGAGAATACACGGGTACTCTTTCTAAGAGCTATGCCATTACCAAAGCAAGCCTCGGGTCACTTACGCTCTCACAGGCTTCGTATTCATTTACCGGCTCTGCCATAACACCTTCAATTACCGTTCGCGATTCTGCAAACAAGGTATTGACAAAAGATACTGACTATACCGTGAGTTGCAAAAACAACACGGCAGTTGGGAGCGAGACTGCTACCGTTACGGTAAGCGGTAAGAACAATTATGAGGGAACCCTCACCAAGAAATTCTCCATTATCAAAGCGAGCCTGTCAGCTGCAAATATCAGTATTGGCAGTGAGGTCTATTCCTATACCGGTACTGAGGTTCGACCAAATGCAACGGTAACCTTGAACGGAAAGACCCTCAAAGAAGGAACCGACTACACCAAGGCATATTCCAACAACACACAGGTTGGAACAGCTACGGTTACGGTGACAGGCATTGGTAACTATTCGGGTACCACCAAGGCGAGCTATACCATTGCCAGCGCATCTGATATGTATAACATCACTAAGAGTGCAACCATTAGCCTTCCTACAGCTAGTACCACCTATACCTACGCAAATGGAAAGCTGAGTCCAGAGCCTAGTCCTACCGTGCGAGCAGGAACTACAACGCTCAAACTTGGTACTGACTACACCGTGAGCTATCAGGTGAATACGAGTAGCAAGAAGGCAACGCTAACCATTGCAGGCAAGGGTCTTTACAAAGGCAGCAAGTCAATCACCTTCGATATTGCAATCAAGGTTGAGACGGTGCCGATGTATCGCCTCTACAATCCCAACTCAGGCGAGCACTTCTATACGGCTAGTGCGGGTGAGCGCGACCTGCTCAAAAAAGTTGGCTGGAAGTACGAGGGCGTTGGTTGGAACGCGCCTAAGACCTCGAGCACGCCGGTATATCGCCTCTACAATCCCAACTCCGGCGATCACCACTACACCACAAATGCAGGCGAGAAGAACATGCTTATGGGTGTTGGCTGGAAGTACGAGGGCATTGGCTGGTACTCTGATGTGAGCAAGGGAGTAGCCCTGTATCGTCAGTACAACCCCAACTGCAAAGGCGCTGGTTCACATAACTACACAAGCAATAAGGCAGAAAACGACATGCTCATCCGCATTGGCTGGAAGGGTGAGGGTATTGGCTGGTATGGAGTTAAGGGCTAAGGTTCGCCTCTCAACTCTTCCAAAAGCTGCACTGAGCTCTTGAGATGCCCCAAATTTGTGTGATGCTTTTGCAGCATTCCAGCATTAAGAAGTTGATACTTTCATCTGCTTCATAACTGTGCTAGGATTTCAACCTGTGTGTTAAAGGCTCAAATGCGCCTTTGGATAGTGTAAAAGAGAGGTCATCATGGCAGTACCCAAGCAAAAGAAGGGCCGTGGCGCTACCCATACTCGCCGCTCGGCCAACAGCAAGCTTTCCGCTCCGGCCCGCTCTGTGTGCCCGCAGTGTGGCACGCCGAAGCTGCCCCACCACGTGTGCCCTAACTGTGGTCACTATAAGGACCGTGAGGTTATCGTCACTGAGTAGTTCTCATTGTGACGGTATTGGTTTTAGCGTGAATGTGAGAGGAGGTCGGCTCTGAGCCG
>JAFUCQ010000034.1 GCA_017459605.1 Atopobiaceae bacterium | reverse complement strand
TATTCGCATTCGCGCATCTCGCCTTGGCGTTTCGAGCATCTCATATGTGGGTGGCAAGATTACCCTGAAAGATGTCGATGTTCCGCAGAAGCTTGCAGAAAAAATCCGCTCGGTTCGCGGCTTGGTATACCCCAAGTCTCGCAAGCTGGTGTATCCCTTCAAAGAGAGTATGGACAAACTTCTTGATACGAGCCTCGACTTACTGGCGCAAATCGGCGGAGATGATGAGAGCGAGGAATAGCATGGCAAACACAGATATTGAGCAGATGTGTGACGAGGTGGACGCGCAATCACAGGCACGTCAGGGCTCTCCCGCTTCTCATCCCGAGTTTGACCGTTTGGTGCGAACAATCTGGCGGCTCCGTCAGCCCGATGGCTGTCCGTGGGACAAAGAGCAGACGCATGAGTCTATTCGCAAGAACATGATTGAAGAGGCGTATGAGGCAGCAGAAGCAATTGACGAAAGACAGGCAGACCATCTCATAGAAGAGCTGGGCGATGTCATGATGCAGGTGTTGCTGCATGCTCAGATTGCCGCTGATGAGGGCAAGTTTTCGATTGACGATATTTGCCGGGGGATAAACGAGAAGCTCGTGAGAAGGCACCCCCACGTTTTCGGCGAGCACCATGCGCGTGATGCGGGGGAGGCTCTTGCGAGCTGGGATAGTGTGAAACAGCTCGAGCGAGAAGCAAGTAGCCAAGCGGACAAGCGCGCAGGGCTTCTCGACAGCGTACCTCGGTCACTACCTGCACTTATGCAATGTCAGAAGCTTTCCGTTCGCGCTGCAAAAGCAGGCTTTGAATGGGACAGTGTCGATGACGTGTGGCAGGCGGTTGAGCGCGAGCGTGAAGAGTTTTTAGCTGAAGCTTCTGGGAGTCCAGAGCAGACAATGGAGTTTGGCGACCTGCTGTTTGCCCTCGTTAACGTTGCCCGTTGGGAGGGCATCGATGCAGAAGAAGCACTGGCAGCAAGCAATGCAAAGTTTCGCAGACGGTGGGCTGCCGTAGAGTCAAAAGCTGCCAGAGAAGGGCATGCTGTCGAGGAGCTTTCGGTGGAGCGCCAAAATGAGCTCTGGGATGAGGTGAAACGAGAAGAGCAAACGCCCTAAGCAGATTAGCATCTGCTTGGCTGAGCAGCTGTGTGGGATGTGCTTAACGTATTGCATTTGATGGGTGTGTTGCCAAAGGGCTGGACTCATCTCAAACATCCTGTTTCTTTTGAGGAGGGCCGTGCTTTTCTGAAGCAGATTAGAACGCTTACGCAAAGCTCGGTGGTGGCTCGCCCAAAGTCTGGTATAACTGTTAGTGCATTCGCTCGCAAAGCAGATGCTTTCACCGCCCCAAATACAGCAGAAATGAAAACAACCATGGGCATGACGAAAACAATACATAAGCAGGCACAGCGCTCGCTGGACTCTCAGCAGGTACAGGCGCCGTTGTCGGCAAAGACGCCCTATGAATCTTTGAAGAGCACACCTCATCCCCGCGAGGACACAAGCACTGATACGTTTGTTACTACTACGATGGAGACAAAAGCACTGCGTGATTGTGTTCCTGAGCCGTTAGGCGATGACAGCAATCGCGAGAGAGCTGAGCGAAGCTCGTCTCAAAAGAAGAGTTGGTTCAAGGACTCGGTTTTAGCTCAACGTCTGCACAAATCAGAACATGAAGCAGATGAGCAGTTTGCATATGCCCTCGAAGACGAGGACTCTGAGGATTTTTCAGACGGAGAGATTGAGGCGGACAACTCGCTATACTACGAAAGCTCTGACGAGCAGGACGAGTGGGATGAGACGCCTCACGCTCGCAGGCGCCTCGGGCGACTGCCTGCCGTGAGTTTTGATTGGCAAAGAGTAAGTGATGGCATCATACATGCCTACGATGTTTTTATGGATGCCCTGCGCTCAAGAGCTGCGCGCCGCATTGCCTTGGCGGTGGCTGCTTGTGTGCTTGTAGTTGGATTTCTCTATCAACCCATGCGCAATCTCTATGTAGCCCAGCGTCAAGAACAGATTCTTACCACGCGTCTTGAGTACATCAAGAGCGAAAACGAAGAGCTCGAAAATCGACTCAACACCCTTCAGAGTAGGGAGGGGATTGAGACTGAGGCGCGTAAGCGTGGCTATGTCTATGAGGGAGAACAGCTGGTAGATGTTGTTGGTCTTCCCGAAGAAGAAAATCCACCAGCCTCTGCAAAGATTGAGCCTACACAAGAATCGAATCTCATAACTAACGTCCTAGATTTTGCCTTTGCTTTTAACCCGGACATGATATGAGTCGCCTTGCTGTTATTGACATTGGAACGGTTACGGTTCGCCTTGCAATAGCCGATGTTGTTGACGGCAATGCAGCGATGCTTGAGCGCCGCTCAACCATTTGCAACCTTGGTGAAGGTGTCGATAAGAGCGGGGAGCTAAACCCACAGGCGATGGAGCGCGTCACACGTTGTTGTAGAGACTACGTGTCGCTTATTGCTGAGTCTCAGGTAGAGGGTGTTTGCGTGACGCTTACAAGTGCTGCTCGCGATGCCCGCAACGGCTCAGCCTTTGTCACTGCTCTTCAAGAACTTGGTCTGAACCCGCAAATCATTCCAGGAGAAGTAGAGGGCATGCTGACGTTTTGGGGAGTCAGCCAGGACTTCGCTGGTGAGCGCCTGCTCGTGTGTGACAGCGGGGGCGGATCTACCGAGTTTGTGGTAGGTGTCCTCAACAACAATGCGCCTGAGCTCGAGTACGTGCAGTCGCTGAATGTAGGATGCCGTAGAGTCACCGAGCGTCATCTGGTAAGCGACCCTCCAACACAGACAGAGCTCGCCCAAGCGCGTCAGATGTGCAAGGACGCATTTGAAGCTGAGCTGCCGTGGCTGCACCATCATGAAGTGGCATCTGCAGAGCATGCAGGAGATGCAGAGGATGCAGGAGATGCAGAGGATGCAGAGATGCTCCGTGTGCTTCAAGCGGGTAGGCAGGCGAGTATCGATAAGCCAGAGCGACTTGTTGCTGTTGCGGGGACCGTGACCACACTGGTGGCAATGTCGGCAGAGCTAGAGCCCTACGACTCGAGTTTTGTGCATCTCCATGAGCTTGGGCTACACGAGATTAAAGAGCTTATCGAGCGTATGGCAGCTATGCCGCTTGAGAAGCGCAGCCAGCTGAAGGGTCTGCAGGCGCAGCGAGCACCCGTTATCTTGGGCGGAGCAATTGCCATTGAGCAAATGATGGAAGTCGCTGGCTATGAATCGCTCATTGTGAGTGAAAGTGACCTCCTTGTTGGGTTATTATTGGCAAGTTCAGCACAACTTGAGGGCAGGGGAAATACTTTATCGTGGTTACCCCTTATATCTCAGGGCAATTTTGTGTAGTCTTACATATGCGGGGGCGTGGCGGAATTGGCAGACGCAGGAGACTTAAAATCTTCCGACCTCGGTCTTGTGGGTTCGAGTCCCACCGCCCCTACCATCCACTACCTCAACAAGTAACGGGCGACATCAGTAACGGGCGACAGCACTAACGGGCGACATCGGTAACGGGCGACAGCAGTAACGGGCGATTAGCTTTGCAGGCAAGGAAGCGAGAACATCACATGCAGGACTATACCTACGATACACATGGAGTATGTGCTCATCACATCGATTTCAAGCTCGAAGATGGAAAGCTCCATGATGTGCATTTTTCTGGAGGATGCCCCGGTAACACTTCTGCACTGTCGAAGCTTCTCGAAGGTATGGACGCCCAGCACATAGTTGACCTTCTCAAGGGTAACCAGTGTGGAGCGCGCGGCACCTCGTGTGCAGACCAGCTCGCGCTAGCAGTCGAGCAGGTTCTGTAGGTAGCCACGAAGCCCGGCGTAACGCTTCTCCTTAGAGCTCCAGAGCAAGCATATCCTCAATAGTTTGTCGACGTACAGCCAAGCGAGCAGCACCACCACTCACCATAACCAGCGCAGGTCGGGGTACGCGATTGTAATTTGACGACATGGCAAAGTTGTATGCTCCCGTTCCGAGAACGGCGATGATATCTCCGCGCTCTGGACGCACAAGCGCTATGTCTTCTGCAATGCGATCTCCGCTCTCGCAGCAACAACCCGCAAGCGTGCATACAAAGCTGGGTTTCTCGGCAGCACGGCTTGCATTGATGATGGTATACGGGCTTTTGTAAAGGGCATAGCGCGGGTTGTCGGTCATGCCGCCATCAACGGTGACGTAGT
>JAFUCQ010000033.1 GCA_017459605.1 Atopobiaceae bacterium | reverse complement strand
TCACTCGACCGTCACTTTTAGGAGCTTTTGTACTGAATTCCTGTCCGTAGAGTAACAATCCAGATGAGATTCCGCCAGCTAGGTATTCAGACTGTGTAAGAGGTTCGTATTGGCTCCTTGCCTTTCCCTCAAGATATGTGCTTTGAACATATAAAAACATTCTTGCAGAATCAGTCATTCTTGCAGTTATGGGCGCACCGTAAGCAGCGTAATTATAACTTCCATGATTCCTTGGTGCGGTAAGCGAGATGATATCATCATGGCTATACGGTGGCGAGCATGTCACTCCATCTGGCGTTGTTAAAACAAAGCAGCTATTCAAGAACGAATTAATCATTGTTTTATCGCCGGAAAGAGCTCTCTCCACAGCCTCGAAGTAAAGCTCTGTAACCGCTTGGACTTCTTCTTCCGTCCATTGATCGATTGGCTTCTGGAAAAGTGTCGAGAGCTTTTTCTCATCGATTACGCCCGTACAAACAGGCTTATCAGAATCGACATAGAGGTCTTCTTTGCTTCGCACGACAAAGGCGCTGACTGCAGCCATACTCGCAGAATTAAGCACCTTGGAAGCTCCCAATGAGCTCACAAGGAGCATATCTTGAATGTCTGTTGGAACTCCCTCAAAACCCCTTCCCGAATTAAACCCTCTCTTAGCTCCCTCATCAAAGCTGCGATAGGTCTCGGCTATCTTGCCTATGCGCATTGATGCTACGTTAGTTCCCTCAGCGGCCTTAGCAATTGAGCTGCTCACCGTACCAATCTTGTTAGGGTAGCCTTTGTTCGCTAAGGACTTGATGCCAGTTAAGCTCTGCCCTATCGATTGGACGCGTGAAGAGATACCATCTGCACGAGACCCCAAGTTCTCTAACTTGTGTTTCATGTTTTCTAACTCATGCACGTCTACGGTGAAGTCAGCCATAATTGCTCCATCGGTTTTGGATTATTGCTCACAGCCTTACTCCAAGCCAAATGACTCAGGCTGTCCATCAACGAAAGTTTCAATCATGATGCGCTCGAACTCTTCAGGGTTTTCTTCCGCAAACTCGCTAACCTTACGAGCGAGCTCCATATCCACGTGTGCCTTTTCTTTCATGTAATCCAATGTTGCATCAAGCAGCTCTCGTATTTGCTCAGTCTCATATCCTCGATATTCCACATGCTGAATAGAATCACAGTTCATTGGCGTTGTGATAGGTACTTCAAACATCCCTTGTGGATAAGGAGTGACCAGATAGTCGTAGGATGCTTCTTTTGTCTCAGGGAAGTAACCAATAATCATAAACCGACTGTCAGGCTCGCCTTCAGGAACAATGACGCTACCAAGTGGTAACAGGCTTTCCAACTCCATGACATTACTCCTCTTCTGGGTTGTACTCAAGCAGCTCACTTAGGTACTGGTGGTAATGAGCAAGATTGCTCGCGTCTTCTTTGGCATTGACAAGCTCACCCAGAGATTCAGCCAGAGCTTGAGCAGCAGCATCATCAAAGCCTTCGAAATAAACTTTTGTCACGTCTCGCGCTCTGATGAGCATGAAGCTTTCTTCCTCTATGAATCCCATAGGATAGGGAACACATATGTAGCCAACCCCGATATATCTTTCATCGTCTATGAGACGGTAACCGCTTACCATGCAAGCGCCACCTTCGGCACCTATCAAGGAACCAAGCGTAAGAATCTTATTCTCTTCCATATATCACAAATCTCCCCTATTGCCAGATGGTCTTTGCCTTTGTTAATTAGTTTCAATCAGCGGCCACCTATGCTGCCACCAGAAGCTTAGGCATAAGCGCTGCTGCTGGCTGCCTTAGCCTTTGGCTTCCCATTAGCACCAAAAAGTGTGTCAATGCCTGAACGGAAAAAGTTACCTATTCCTGAAAAGAAGCCAGACTCGTGGCCAACATCCAGGACGATTTGAGTGGCTTTAGCGGCAGCACCGTACTTAACCGCTTCAACATTGCCTGTCTTTGTACCTTCCTTTAGGAGAGCATTGCCAACATGCTTAGTGACACATCGAGTTGTTTGGACAACCCCGTCTACTACCGATTCCGCAAGCGTAAAAACGTGTCCTACGAAACGATACGCACCCGCCTTGAAATCTGAAGCGCCTTCTTTTTTCATCCTCTTATAAGTATCGTCATAGTATTTGTATCGCTTGTCTGCACGGGTCGATATGTCAGCAAAATCAGGAAGACCAACTTCCTGAGAGAAGGCACTCATACCGCGATCTACAGCTTTAACGTCTCCAGTGAAAATAGCTACCGCGCCATCATACATATCCTCTATACGCTTAGCTTTTTCTCCTAACCAATCTGCTCCATCACGGATCCAATCAGCCACTCCTGGAAGACGGGTGCCAATAGCACCTGCAATGCTTTCGACTATTGCACTTCCCTCTGTTCTGCGCCACTCGCGAAACTGGTCAAAGAGCTCAGTAGCCTCTTTGAATTCACCTGGAAGTTCTGACCAATGATTCCCCCACGCCTCCTTGAAAGCTTCCCAGAGGGATTTCTTTTTGCCGGTTTGTTGATTGGTTTCCTCCAACCATTGCTTAGTAATCTCCGAGATGGTGGTTCCAGCAACTCCAGCAACTCCTGCATCTGCCCAAGGCAACTGACAACCAGGGAATCTGTTTATATCCCTCAAAACGCCATCCCTCAACACGTCACGTTGGATGATGGAAGGAAAAGGTGCCTTAGATCTGGTGCTATTAATAGCTCCTTTAGCTCCCTCATCAAAGCTGCGATATGTCTCGGCTATCTTGCCTATGCGCATTGATGCTACGTTAGTTCCCTCAGCAGCCTTAGCAATTGAGCTGCTCACCGCACCAATCTTGTCAGGGTAGCCTTTGTTCGCTAAGGACTTGATGCCAGTTAAGCTCTGCCCTATCGATTGGACGCGTGAAGAGATACCATCGGCACGAGACCCCAAGTTCTCTAACTTGTGTTTCACGCTTTCTAGCTCATGCACGTCTACGGTGAAGTCAGCCATAATTGCTCCATCAGTGTTGGATTGTTAGCTTTACACGATTAGTGAAGAGAAACGTCTGAAATAGCAGAAGCGATGCCTTTAGCAGCACGCTCTGCCTCTTTCTCCAGCTCACACAGACGCTGCAGCTCGGTTACCTCAGCCTCCAAGTTTTCACTCGCTTTGCTGAAGTTTGCAACCAGCTTGGCAATCTTGTCTGCATAGGTATTTGAAGCATCTGCCTTCCAAGCGCCCTGCAACTGAGCAGAGTTTGACTGCAACTCGGAACCGAGCGAAGAAATCTGACTTCCGATGTTATGGAACTCATTAATTGCACTATCCAGAGCATTAAAATCAACAATAACGGTATCTGAACCAGCCATTATAGCCTCCTCAAATCAAAACGGTGTTCAATATCGAACTGCTTATGACTCTGCCTTTTGATAGGCGTTGAGAATATCCACCAGAGCAGTGTGATGCTCAGAAGCGTTAGTTAGAAGGTTCTCAACAGCCTTTTTGTACTCTTCAAAACGCTGGCTGAATTTAGTTTTGTTAGGGCCATACCACAGCTGATCGTTGAGGAACTGTTCCTCGGTGGAACTCATTTTCTGAAGCTGCTCCTGCAGGCCTTCGATAATCTTTTGAAGTTGGCTCGCACCGTTTGATGCCTCATCAAAATGAATCTCATAACCTTCCATGCTCATTAACCTTTCACTCGTAATATCATATCAACTTACTGAACCACGCAAAACCTGCTTGGCCTCACCTCCTTACAAGACGGCAAGCTTTCTACCAAGAACCAAGGCTGCCGCCTCCAGAACCGCCGCCACTAATACTTCCCCCACTCCTACCACGCGGGGAGCGTTGTGAGCTTTGACCAGCAGCACTACTTCCAGCTTGAGCAGCTCCGCTTGCACGTGCGGCTGCATCAGCGGCGTCTCTTCGAATCTGTGCTACTTGCTTGGTTTCATAGACATCTGCCGTTTGCTCTATAGCAACAGCAATCTGTTCTGTATTTGAGGCTGCGCGACTCAAATCCTTGATGCGCTGATCGATGCTTTCTTTGAAACGCAGAGCACTTTTACCCTGCCACAGAACACTTAGCTCGCCAGAAACTGACTGATACTCGCTAATGACTGCGCGCAAATCTTCTGCCTGACGTCGAAGCTCAGAAGCCCTGCTCCTGGCTTTTCCACAGTCTATGTGGACATCTCTTTCCTGCATCGTCCCACCTCCTATGAAAGATTGAATTCAGTGATTTCTTTTGCTCGTGCTTCTGTTTGAGCGATGACCTCTGAATACAAGCCTTGATAAGCGAGAAGATCTTTGGGGTACTCCCGAAAGTCTTCCAAAGCTACTCGAGCACTCTTGATAGCGCCGCTGCAGGCCTCTCGCGCAGCTTCTCCCCCCTGTCCCAGCCAAAAGGATTCGCTCGCACTCACAATGCTGTTAATCCTCTCCAACATCGCATCACAGTCAGTTATGCGCGCATGAGCCTTCTCAGCAGCTGCCTGCAACTCACTTGGGGTGACCAAAACCATTCCGGATGTTATTGCCATTGATGTTCCTCCCTAAAATGCAGCTAGACTGGAAACTTCTGACTCACATTGCTCATAGTTACTCACTGCCTTATCTATGCTGCTCAGATAGTTTTTGAGCATTTTTTGGAGTTCTTCCATCTGCTTGTAGCGCTCCTCAAACGTCTGGAGAAACTTATCGTGATTGCCGCCCTTCCACGTTGCATTGAGGGCATCTACACTTGAGCGCATCTCTCCCATTGCCTGGGTAAACCTGTCGAGTTCTGTATTTGCTCGACGTCTCATATCATTGATGGAATCGGTGTTTACTTTGACCTGTGCTCCTCCCAATGCCCTGGAGCCGCTTCTAATTACATCTCTCGCACCTTCTATAGGACTGGGCACTTTAAACATGACGTCCTCCTTAAATCAGCATCAACTTGCTGCCCGGTGTTACGTGGCATTCTTTTAACGTCTTTTCCTTGGGAAGAATCAATGAACGGCCCACATCGCAAAGGATTAAGCGTCCAGTTTCATCTCTCCTGTCTTGCTCTTCTTCTGAAGAAATGAGCGACAGTATTTCCTCAATAAGCACAGGTATTGGCATCTGATCGTTGAGGCTCATGTCATAAGAACGGGACAATGCGGGCACATTCAGCTCACACTTCAGCATCTGAAACCTCCTCGAGTGGTGTTTTTAGTACTCCATCCTCAGAGCCCTTCAAATCTGATAGAGATACGACATCAACATTTGGAACAATTACTGCACAACCATCTGGATAAGCGTCACTCGTTGCAAGTAGCGCAACTGATGCATCTTCTGCCTTACTCTGAGCACCATATCCCGTGATGTAGTCAAAGCGCAGTAATTGCTGAGCGGCTACATTGCCACCAAAATGAGCACCCGTCTTATCTCGCGTTACTCCGCTATAGACACGAGTACTTCTATCGACATTTGTCTGCGATTGATCAAGACCTGCAAAGATATAAATCTGGTGGTACCACGCCTTATCAACAAAGACCTCATAGAACTGAGAAACATCACGAGCATCTGTCGACGGAGAATAGAGGGCAGTGGTGAACTCCGCGAGATCTTCTATGAAGATGAATATCTTCTCTTCATCAGCCATGGCAGCAAAGAGATCTTCACTGTCGAGACCTTCAAGCTCTAAGGCATGTTTTTTTTCGTTCCTTCGTTTTAAATCAGCGTGGAACACATTAAAGAAGTTCTCGTAGTCTCGCTCATCTGCATAGTAGGTGGCTCCCAACTGCTCTGCAGTTACACGGAGAGGACCTGCTCCTTTTCCAAAGACGAAAATCTTTCCTTGCTTTTGAGCAGCCATTACCATGAGCAGAGACATGAAATTGCGTCTGCCTCCGCGTTCTTTGCCTGAGACTACAAAGCTAAAAATCTTGCTCAGGTCAAGACCATACGCTTGGGCACTCGTACGCTCGTAACCAATTGGCAGGCTTCGATTATCAGCAAGCATGGATGCAACCTCTGGCAAATCCATAAACTCACTCAGTGTGGGATTCTCAGGAATGCGAGGTATCCGTTTTGCTCGATACGCGCTTCGAGCATCCTCATTCATGGCGCGACACCTCTCGCGTATTCTTTCTGTCATAAGCAGGTCATCGTCTTCTTTTATCGCAAGAGCAGTTTGGAACTCAAGAGGACGTCCATCTTGTATAACAAGGCCTCGACCTGCTACTCCCTCACGTGGATATACTTCTGAGCGTGGTATGTTCAGTACCTCGCGATAGTCATACATTCCATTCATTTCAAGAGCAAGGCGACCCTTAATCAAATCTGCCAGTTTTGACGGAAGCTCGCTCATGCTGATGCCTGTGTCCGTTACCACCAGATGGATTCCGTAAGCGGGTCCCTCCTTAGCAAGCGTGAGAACCGCTTTCTCATAGTTGCCGCCGGTTTTTTCCTGAAATGAACCATAGCCATCAATTGCAAGCACAATTGCGGGAGTTGGCTCCTTCGACTGCGCCGCATACTGTGCAAAACTCCTACCTTGGAGTCCTCGCTTTCTCTCGGAAAGAATGCCATCCAGAAGGTAGAAGAGCTTGCCGATAGCGTCGCCATCCTCTTCAAAAAGAATGCCACCCATGTGAGGAGCATCACGCAATGCCTCGAGTTTTCTATTGCTAAAATCGATGCAGTAGATGTTCAAAGACTCAGGACTGTAGCGGCTCATCAGCGAGAAAAACATGCTTTGCAACAACGTCGATTTACCGGACATACCAATGCCAAAGATAGCTAGATGTCCCATGGAAGCTATATCAATGATGACGGGTGCTTGGTACTGATGCTCAGGGTCATCAAGCAGTCCAATGCAGGTTTCAATACTGCCTGACGGATTGTTCCCGCTGTTAAGATAGCCTTGGACAAGTCCTTTATCATAGAGGTCTGTCAGATAAAGGTACTCTGGCAGCTCTGGTAGCCAGAGTGTATCCAGCAAATCTAGTCCATTTTCAGACGATATTCTTTGGAGCAAGTCAACAATGGCGCCGAGTTGCGTTTGCGTTGCTCGTTCTGGCAAAGCAAGTCCCATTGAACGAGAAAGCTCAAGCAGTCGTTCAGCCTCAACGGTCTCGGTAGTCGACTGGTTCAAGCAAAGTTCATACACCCTAACTAGATTCGCAATGCGTTCATCGTTACTGTCGCTCCGTTGCACTTCCCAAGCATGCTGCGCTGACGACTCATAGAAGCGCTCATTGACACGCGTAGCAACTCGTGTTTGAGCTCCATACTGAGCGGGTGTTACCCCTTCTGCCTGCAACGATTCACTCAAAAGAGTGCAAAGCTGACTTGCCCAACTAATCGCTTCTTGTTCGCGCTGAATGGCAATATGGTGTTCGCCAGCCACCTTTGTTTGTCCAGTCAAACTGAGAAGACAGGCAAGCTCTGCATGAGAAGCCAAAGAATCACTCGGATAAGGAGCTCGACTCCACGCACTCTGGAACATCTCATAGAACTCATCGTTGCCAACGCGAAGAATACCTCGTCCTTTTTGTGTGATATAGGCAGCGTCTGCTCGCTGCAGCATGTCTTTACTGTCTTGCGGCGTTTGCACCTTGAGACAAAGGCGGAAGCGGCTGTTACTCGAAATCTTGTCATCAACCACGCCAGAGGGTTTCTGTGTGGCTAATACCAAGTGAACTCCAAGGCTACGACCAATTGCTGCAACACTTACCAGCTCGGCCATAAAGTCTGGAAACTGCTTTTTGAGCTCAGCAAACTCATCAACCGCAATGATGAGATGCGGCAATGGTTTTTTAACCTCACCGTTGTGATAGAGCTTTGCATAATCATAGATGTCGTTTGCACCAGCATCAGCTAACACGCGCTGACGGCGTTCGTTCTCGCTCTTAATTGATACGAGAGCTCGATTAATTTGGCTTCCGCCAAGGTTTGTAATGCTTCCTGCTAAATGAGGCAGTCGATACGAAGCATTCTCGAACTGGTTGACAAGACCTCCACCTTTGAAGTCAACCAGAAGAAAAGAGACATCCTCTGGGCTGTAATTCACGGCAAGTGAAAGAATCCATGTCATGAGAGATTCTGATTTGCCTGAACCTGTTGTTCCTGCCACAAGACCGTGAGGACCAGCCGCTCTCTCATGAATGTCAAGATTACACAGAACACCATCTGCTCCAACACCCACAGGCGCTATGAGCTCGTTATAGCTCCTGCTTTTTCTCCATCGGTCCAAAATGTTGAGTTCACTAATGTCGTGTACTCCAAACATGTCAAGGAACGTGATGGCATTTGGTATCTCACCCTGAGAGTTAGACATTCGAATTTGAACGCCAGCAATCTCACGAGCAAAACGGTCGATATCTCTGTTCTCTACCTTGTCAAGATGGATGGATTTCCAGTTCTTACGCGCATCCTTTGTTTCGTACATTCCCTTGAAATCAGTAGTGTTTTCGAGGATGAACTCACACGAATTGGGGAGCTTGCTGCGTTTGTCGGCACAAAGAATCAGGTTTGTTCCCATGTTCTCGCTGGCATGAGACAAATAGACAGCAGCGAGACTGTTTGCAAGGAGACTCTCATCAGTACACACAAAAACATAACGCGTAGTGTGACGCTCTTCTTTCTTACCCTGATCTGCGTTCCAGCGATCCTGAAGCATGGGTCCGAGTTCGTTCAAAACCTCTTTTGCTGAGTCCACATCATCTGCTGTGTAGCGCATGGACTGGTCGTCAGACCAAATATGTGGTAACCACTTTAAGCTTGCCAACAACTCTCTATCTTCAGCAAACCCAGAATTGCAGAGCAACACAAGCTTCAAATCTGCATAAGAATAGTTCGCTACAAGCTGAGATATCAAAGAGCGCAAGACGGGATAACAACCAACTTTTGAATCTCCACCCACGACGCCTATGAGTGGGTGCACAGCAAGGATTACTCCAATTGGCACGCCTTTCATTTTTTCACACCGCGACTTACTGCGAGCAGGCTCCTCTGCCAGGTCGTCCTCAATGAGCGTGAAGCGATCTGGTGGGATTTTGACTGGCCTCAACGATTCCAAATCACCGAGTCCCACTCTTACGAACCAATAATCACTCTGTCTGGAATTACGAGTCCACAGCTCGCCTTCTTCAACTGAATAACTGAGACTATCTTGAGCAGAGGGATACATGCGCAACAGCTCACTCTTATTGTGAGCCAATGAGGTCTCGAGCTCATTTCCTCTCTTAATGAGATAGTCTTTGTACCTCTCGCGACGTCTTTCTTCCTCTGCACGCGCAAGTTTTTTCTCGTCTCTTAGGTTCTTGACACCCCAAAGTGCCATACCCACAGACGATCCACCCATCATAATGAGACCAGCAGGGCCTGATCCCATGCCAGTCAAGAGAACTCCAGCCGCCATAGGCAACACCATCGTAAATGCTGGTCCGATAACTGATAGGACGGACCGCTGTCTCAAGTGTTGTGGCGCAGGCGGACCCTCAATTTCAAGCTCTTCTTGCTCATACTCAGAAATCTCTCGTGGCGCCGGTCGGTAATACTCGTCAGTCACACCGCCCGAGCTCGAAACTGCAAGATTGGAAATCCACCTCAGGGTAGAATCGTCTGCTGTGTTTAGGCTGCATGTGACAGTAGCTTCTGGCCAAGGTGCTAGAACTACTGAAATGAGTTCTGTCAAAAACACAACCTGCAAACCATAGATGTCGATAACATCGCCAAAGTTAAGGGGCTGCTCTCCATCAACAATTCTCCCTGATATATAACAAGGAGCATACGGTCGAATAATCCAATAACCACCGACAGTTTCCTCAACAAAAGCAATCTCGGCATGCCTTTTTTGAAGTTGTGGCACTCCACGTACAACAACATGGCAGCTCTCGTCTGAACCAATAACAACTGAGAGCACATGTTCTTGCTTACCAATCATGTACTTTTGGGATGCTTGGAGTTCACGTGAATCCTGCACCATTACAACGTGGATTTCAACATTGTCTTTTGCGAAACGGATGGTAAGCATGTCGCCACTAAGAATGTTGCGTTCAAAGTGACTGCTTTCTCCCTTTAACACCTCATATTCGCGGCTGGCAGAAAAACACCACTGATTATTGAGAACAACCATTGTGATAGCGTAGTCCCGAGACAGGTCATACTGATGTTTCTCGAGAATAAACGAAAAGGTTTTCTCCTCTATATCAGGCAAATCTTGTATATGAGATACCCTGTCACCATAGAGTCGCAGTCTGATGCTCATGAGCATTTACCTGTTTTGACGAGCGTGGTTGCCATACCTAATCCCACCTGCTTCACGAATACTCTTACCACCACAACCTCCTGACGCAACACCAGCCTCAACGCTGAATTACAAAACACCCAACCCACATGTCTTTCTAACTTACCAGAATGTTTGTTAATCTAACATTCATTGGCACAAGAAAGTCCAAATCAATGCGCAAAATGTCGCAAACGATTTGCGCCTGAGAGATTGT
Source organism: Atopobiaceae bacterium (assembly GCA_017459605.1). Classification (GTDB taxonomy): domain Bacteria; phylum Actinomycetota; class Coriobacteriia; order Coriobacteriales; family Atopobiaceae; genus RGIG4373. Next base: position 1,611 of record JAFUCQ010000033.1, on the reverse strand, counting down.
CATGAGCTCGGGTTGCTCCTCATAACGTGCGTAAGTCCTGCTAGATACCTCAAGGCGAGAGGCCATATCAGACTGCATTATCCCTTTGCGCTGGCGCAAGTCCTTTAGCGTCATGTGCGCTCCCGTCTCCTAAAGGTCTTCTTAGGTTAACTAATCAAACATACCCATGTCAATAAAGACTAACTAAACTGTCAATTGTGGGTTAAGGAGACAAACACATGGGTGTAGCAGCTAACATTAAGCGCTTGCGTAAAGACGCGAAACTCACTCAGGAGCAACTTGCAGAAAAGCTCGGCGTTGCCCGCTCCACCATAACTCAGTGGGAAAACGGATGGACCCAACCACGCATGGGAATGGTTCAAGCCCTCGCTACTGTATTTGGTACCACTGCTTCGGTGATTGTCGCAGACGAATCTGCCTCTGGGGTTGTCCAAACAAAGACCGCAACGGAATCACTAGTGCCTCTCGTCTCTTGGGAACGCCATGCCGGCGGCACTTCAGACCAACAAACAACAACGCGCTACATTGAAGTGCCTGCCTCTGTTATTGCTAACCACCCCAGAGCACAAGGGCTTATTGTTGAGGGCGACTGCATGAATCGGATAGCCCCTGATGGTATTGCTGTTGTGTTTGATCCAGACCTCAATCCTGAGAACGGAGCCATCACTATTATTGAAGCCAACCATGAGGTGATTATTCGACGCTGGTACTTGAGCGGAAGCACACTCGTACTTGTGGCAGACAGTACTCATGACTTTAACGACATCATCTTTCGTAAGGGAGAAGGTCCCATCCGAGTTATTGGCACGGTTGTATGGATTCAAAGCCCCGAAGAGCTGTTGTAGCTAGGGCTTGGTTTCTCTTTTTCCAACCACCACACATCAGCATCATTTGAGTCATTGGTTAATTGTTATCCGCGCTTTACCAGCACCTCTTTACCACGGAAGGCAATGCCATATGAGAGGATATGCTCTGCCGAGAAGCCCCGCTCGATAAGGGTGGTAGTGTAAGCACGCTCTTCAATCTGGGTAAGGGCTCGGGAGGCGGTGTCTTCAAGTGTTGACTCTCGGCGAGAGTCGAAGACTTTGAACTCAATGATGACGGCTTTATCTGTAGCTTGGGCATCTTTGGTGGGAACGAGCATGATATCGTAGCGTCCGCGTCCACTTTCCCGATTAGACTCAACGCTGTATCGAGGTCGAAGACTTGCAAGAAGACCTAAAACGAGACCGTGGTAGAAGCGCTCAGGTTCAGACTCTGCTGTGTGTGTAGCTCCATCAAAGGCAGACATACAGCTCATGGTGATGTCGTTGAGATAGTCTGTGGCATCCTCTTCGTTTCCTGTAAGAAGAGAGCGAACAAAGCCATCGTAGTGCTCTTCTGCACCTTGCGAAAACCAGCGCTTGATGAGCCTGTCAAAGCTCTTTTGGACTTCGAGGTTGGTAAGGCGCAACAAACGAGGATCGTCATACTGCTCAGGTATCTCTGCTGTGGTTGTAAGGTATCCCGAGGCTAACAGCAAACTCCAAGTAGCATCTGAGCTTTGTGTCAGCTCTGAAAACACAATTTGCTCATCAATCGTCTTAGCAATTGTGCCGCCTCGCATGAGCT
>JAFUCQ010000032.1 GCA_017459605.1 Atopobiaceae bacterium | reverse complement strand
GGAGCTCGAGACGTACCTACGGATCTCGAGACAGACCTACGGAGCTCGAGACGTACCTACGGATCTCGAGACAGACCTAAAACACCTCGACCTCGGCAAATGAGGTGTCATCGTATTTGCTGCCCGAGTAGACCGAGTTGATAGTGAGTGTCACCGACTTCGTTGCATGCGCCTCGTCAAACTCAACGCGCTGCCAACCACCAAACTCATCGTTAAGCGTTGTCTTCAATTTGTAGCCGTCGGATAGCTCAATGGTGATTTCTTTGGGGCGATTGTTGTTCTTGTACACAGCCTCATTTTTGGGATAGCCAGCCACAATGCGCAGACCGCTCACTCGTTGCTCGCCCGACGCCTGAAGGCGCAACCACTCCCCTTTACCCGGTCCTTTTGCTCCCTCATTCCATGCGGTGGTCAGATTATGGTCGATGGCGTTCAGCGCTCCGTAGTACGAAACGTACTGGTCAGGGGCAAGCGTTGTGCTGGCAACAGCATCGTTAAACACCGGCGGATATTGGGCAGCCGCAAGCTTGTCTTTCTTGTTCTTGTCGTCCTTGTTGGCCGTGGCGCTTTTGCTCGGCTCGCTTGTGCTCGACTCGCTCTTGCTGCTCTCGCCCGCAGCTGAGCTGTCCTCTGCAGCAGCATCTGTTGAAGTTGTGCCCGCGTCGGTAGCGTTTGCTTCTGTCAGAGTCGCCCATGCCGAATGGGTTTGCACCAAAGGCGCCGACGACGTGGCTATCTCTTTTGGTGGCAAAATGCCGAGCGCAAAAAACACGCCGAGCAGCGCTGCTACGGCGAGAAGAGCAGCTCCTGCGCCAATTCCGATGTAGCTCACTCGGCTTTCTCGAGGGTCGACAAAGTCGTCGTGTGTGGCAAGAGGAAGCAATGGTGCGATGGCCTCGCTATTTCGCAGCTCTTGGCGTTGTCCGTGGCCCGCTGGCTGCAGCTCTTGGCGCTGGTTGCGGCTCTCCGCCTGCTCAGCCGCCTGCAGCTCTTGGCGCTGAGATCGACCAGCAGCCGCAACGCGCTGCCCACAGTTCGGACAAAAGCGCAACCCCTGCTCGAGCCGCTGTCCGCAGTGAGCACAAAAACGAGACGGTACACGAGACGATACATTGGAGTTCGCAGCACCCATGCTTCACCTTTCTTTGGGTGTTGTAAGCATACTTCTTTGGGTGTTGTAAGCATACTTCTTTGGGTGTTGTAAGCATACTTCTTATCGGACGTGAAAGCGATAGCCCGAACCGCTACTATTGAATGCGGAACAAAAGTACAAGCACTCAAACACGGTTGACCACAATCCAACCGAGAATTGGACGGACAGATGTCTCAAACAAACAAAGCACGCACGGCCTCAGTATTTGCATCCCCTGATCCTGCCTTTGCAGCAGGTACAACGCATGCTGGCTTTACGGTCACCAAGGCAGAAGCCTTGCCCGAGCTCGAAGCTCAGGTCTACCACATGACCCACAGCGCCACCGGGGCTCGTCTCATGTGGATTGCCTGCGCCGACGACAACAAGTCGTTCTCAATCGCATTCAAGACCCCACCCACCGACGACACGGGTGTGTTTCACATTCTTGAGCACTCGGTGCTCTGCGGAAGTGAGCGCTTCCCCGTCAAAGAGCCTTTCGTGAACCTGCTCAAAAGCTCGATGCAGACCTTCTTGAACGCACTCACCTTTTCCGATAAAACCATGTATCCGGTGGCTTCAACCAACGAGCGCGACCTCAAAAACCTCATCGATGTCTACCTTGATGCGGTTCTCTCACCAAAGATCTACGAAAACCGTCGCATCTTTGAGCAGGAGGGCTGGCACTTTGAGCTCGACGACGAGCAGAACCTGCGCTACAACGGCGTGGTGTTCAACGAGATGAAGGGCGCCCTTTCAGATCCAGAGAGTGTGCTTATGCAAACGCTCATGGCGCGCCTATTCCCCGACACCGCCTACGGATGGGAGTCTGGCGGCAATCCGCGCGCGATTCCGCAGCTCACGTACGAGAACTTCCTCGACAATCACGCGCGTCACTATCGCCTTGATAACTCGTACACCATTTTGTACGGAAACATCAATGCAAGCGACATGTTGTCGTTTATCGATGAGCGCTTCTGCACCGTTCCAACCCGCGATGCGGCTGCCCCCAATCCTCTCAACGAACAGGCACCGCTTCAAGCGCCGCTTCACACCCAGAACATGGCAACGGCTCCAGAAAACGCGCTGGTTGGCCTCGGTTACATCTATGCCAAAGCCACCGAGCGCGAGCGTGTGCTTGCGACCACCATTCTCTTTGATACCCTCATGGGCTCAAACGAAGCTCCGCTCAAGCGTCGCCTGCTCGAGGCAGACCTCGGACAAGACGTCGTCTATTATCCCTACGACGGCATTTTGCAGCCCATGCTTCTGTTCATGCTCAAGGGTGCCAAGCCAAACGTTGCTCAAGAGTTCCGCGAGCTCATTGAGTCGAGCTGTGCTGAGATTGTCGCCTCTGGCGTTCCTGTCGAGCAGATTGAAGCTTCCCTTGACCGCGCGGAGTTCAATTTGCGCGAGGGCGACATGAGCTATGCAGACGGCGTGGGCTACTCAATTGCTGCTCTGTCGGGCTGGCTCTACAACGATGAAGACCCCATTAGCTACCTGCGCTTTGAGGAAGCCTTTGCTCATATGCGCGAGGGTCTGACCTCAGGTTATTTTGAGAGGCTCCTTGACGAGGTGATTTGCTCGAGTGAACACTCGGCCCTCGTTGACCTTGTTCCCACCGAGGAGGGCGATGCTCAAGAAGAGCTTGCAGAACTCGCCCAGATTCAGGCAAACATGACCGAGGACGACCTTGCCAACGTAGTCGCTGAAACCCAAGCGCTTCGCGTTGCCCAAGAGACACCCGACGCTCCAGAAGACCTCGAGCGACTGCCGCAATTACCTCTCAGCGCCGTTGGTGAGGACAAACCCGAGTCGCCGTGGAGTGAGTTCAGTGGCGCTCCTTTCCCCTGCATTCACCACGACATCCCAACACGCGGCATTGCATATACGAATGCCTATTTTGAGCTCACGAGCATTTCTGCCGAAGACCTTCCCTACCTCTCAATTTTGGGCAACCTTTTGGGCAAACTCGACACCGAGAAACACAGCGCACGTGAGCTTGATTCACTCACCGAGGGCAAGCTTGGCAATCTCTCCTTCCATCCAAGTGCCACTGGCTCAGATGACGACCTCACCCAAGCACGGGTGTTCTTTACCGTTAGCTCAAGTTCGCTTGATGCCAAGCTCGAATGGCTGGCTCAGCTTCCTGCCGAGATTTGGTCGTCAACGCGCTTTGATGACACGGAGCGCATTCAGGCCATTCTCCAGCAGCGTCGTATCTCACTTGAGCAGGCCTTTATGAATGCTGGGCACTCCTGTGCGATTGCCCGTGCATCTGCCCACTTCTCTGCATCGGCACGCATTGCAGAAGAGCTCTCGGGCGTGGAGTTTTACTTCTTCTTGAAAGACCTTCTCGACAACTTTGATGAGCGAGCAGCTGAGTTGAGCCAGCGCCTGACTGAACTCTGTGGACGCATTTTTACTCGCAACCAGATACAGCTGAGCTTTACGGGCACCCTCGAGCAGCTCGAGCGTTTCTTCGAGCTGGGGGGCGACTTCTCGCTGAGCGAACATAACGCAGAGCCTGTCGCACTCGAACTCGACCCCCTGCCTCAACGAAACGAAGCCTTTGTGGTTCCCTCAAACGTGTGTTACGTCTCTCGCGTTGCTGATGCACGTGCGCGTGGAGGCGCTGCCTCGGGCTTGTGGGCTGTGGCTGCTCGTCCGCTTACCTACGATTACCTATGGAATGAGGTGCGTGTAAAAGGTGGGGCCTATGGTTGTGGCTTTAATCTGAGCACAAATGCCTTGCTCCGCCAATGGTCGTATCGAGATCCTGCCATCGACCCCACGCTTGAGCGCTTTGCTGCGAGCAGCGACTGGCTGGCTGAGTGGAATCCGAGCGAGCGTGAGTTTGAGGGATATGTTGTCTCATGCGTGGCTTCGCACGATGCGCCAGTCAAACCTCGCATTGAAGCCGCACGTCAGGACTCTGATCGCATTGCAGGGAGGCCTGCAGACATTCGCGCTCAGCGTCGCGAAGAAGAGCTTGCTGCCACACCTGATACCATCCGCGATTTAGCTGAGGTCATCAAGGCATTTGAGGACAATGGTGTGGTGGTTGTCTTTGACGGAAAAGACATTGTAGCTGCCTCGAAAGAGGATTTCAAGACGGTCGAGCTCATGGGTGCTGTTTAACGCATGCAGCTTGAGGCGACAAAATGTCACTTACCGACAAACTGTCGCTTATTTGGGCTGGCGCTCCTCTGCCGCTGCCCACATGGCATCGTTTTCCTCTTGGCTCACACCTGCGATAACTTCATTCACCAGTTTGAGGGTCTCGGTATCATCAAGACGCAGCGCCACACAGCTACCCTTAAAACCAGGATCAAGCGCAGGATTCTGAGGCTCAATAACAACGAGGTCAGGATAGATCTCAAGGTAGCTTGGGGCATTTTCCATCGCGCAGGTAATGGCATCACAAGTGCCCATGTTGAGCTGCGAGAGCATCTCTGTCACATGCTCAACGGGCGTCATGTGAACCACACCCGGAATCTGGTCGATAACCTCATCGAGCGGCGATGACTTTTGACCCAAAACCGAAGCTCCCTCAAAGTCAGAAAGCTCAGTTGCACCGGCATAAGGCGAGTCTTTTTTGACGATAAGGCCATAGCCATCAATCTTATAAGGATCCGAGAAGGCAACCGACTGACGGCGCTCTTCGGTATCGCCCATACCCGAGATAATCATGTCGACACGACCATTGTTAAGGGCATCGATGAGACCACCAAAGCTCATGTTGACAAACACGGGGGTCTTACCCAAGTGCTCAGCAATGAGGGCTGCCCACTGAACGTCATAGCCATCACACCAACCGCCACCATCAACAGGAAGCGTGTACTCACCTTCTGCGTCACAGAGCCACTCGTAGGGAGCAAAGGCAATCTCAGAGCCAATGTAGAGGGTGTTTGCGTCTTTCGCAGCGGCGCTTGAAGACGCTTCGCTCGCAGATGCGCTTGCGCTTGCAGAGGCTTCGGAAGCAGAAGAGCTCGCCTGCGGGCTTTCGGCAGATTCATTGTTGGGTCCACAGGCTGCTAGAAGCAGCGTAGAAAACGCAACGCACGAGCCAATAAAACGGCGACGGCTGAGGTTTGTCTGAGGCATGAGCATTCCTTTCGAACGTCAACTCTCTGTTGATACTTTAGTGCAGTAGAGTATAGAGGCTATCGTGCTGTCAAGAAGGGCGATAGTTCATTAATTGACCGTTTTGAAATAGCTTATGCTCAAGCACTTTGTGGATGGGCGGACATCGATACCGAGTGGGCGGACGCGCGGGATGTTGCAGGCACACGCGCAGCGCTGTTGTCGGCAGGTACGCGCAGCGCGCTGCACAGCAGGCACAGGCGCGCGGCGCTGCGGGCGCGTGCTCGCTGCCCCGTGCGACCAGCCTAGCGCTGACGCAGCGACAATACCAGTTGCACCACCACAGCCACGAGCACAACTCCAGCCATAAAGACGAGCCACATGAACGGCGGCGCAAGCACATCGAGCAGCTCAGCAAACGGAAGAAACGGCAGCGCACACAGGACAACCACTCCAATAACAGCAGTGACCACAAGGGGAGCCGATGCATGGCGCATCTTTTTTGTGCCCAAGCTTCTGCCCATCACCAGTCCCACAGCCAAGCAAATGCCAAGCACGCCTAACCAAGCTCCCCGGAAAAGTCCCGTGAAGTTCTCTCGCACAGCAAGCTCTTCAATCTCCCACCACTCAAAGCCAATCTCTGCAGGACACAGCACCAACATCAAGACAGCCAAGGCTCCAAGGGCAACAGCAATTCTGGGAAGCGCAACTCGGGCAGCTGTATGAAGGGCGTCGGCCGTATCAAGTTGGGGAGCTTCTCGGCATGCTTCTCGCTCAAGCTCAATGCTACGAAACGCAAGGCTGCACAGGTCAAGCAGCAACACGAGCAACAGCAGATGTGCTGCATACATGGGCAAAAACGGTGACACAAAAATCGAAACACCCAAGGCACCACCCAAAATAATTGCTCCAATGAGATAGAGCACAGCTGCGCGCGATGTAGCAGCAAGCGTTTCTCGTGCACTGCAAACCGCATCGACAGCGCCACTGAGGTCACGCTTTGGTACCAGCACTTTTGCCGCTGCACGGGCAGAGGCGGTCGAGTAATAGTCCACAATGCCAACCTGCGCTGCCCGCTCACACTCCACCTCAGATGAGCTGGTAGCCCAATATGCGACCTTGAGCCCTTGATTTTTAAGTGCCGAGACAACCCGTGTCTTTGCCTGTGCATCAAGACCGCAGAAAAAGCGTGCCCGACGAGCGCGACGAGCGAGCTCCGCATCAGAATATGACGCAACGTCTGTGCCGCTCACAATGCTTTGACGAGGCAAACCGAGCGATGAGCAGAGCCTCCTGACACTTGCTGGAGTAGCTGAGCTCAGTACTTTTGTCTCAATTCCCAGCTCTGAAAGCGTTTTGAGTGAATCTGCCAGCTCTGCCTTCGGAGACTCATTAAATGCCAAAAAGCCAAGCAGGGTAAAGCCGCCTGTGTCATGCTCAAGAGCTGTCTGACCCGCTTGAGCAGCGCGTTCTGCAAGAGCCACAACGCGAAGACCTTCTCGCTCCAAGCGATAGGCAATACGCATAGCAGACCATCGAACCGCATCACTCAACTCTTTGTAATTCCCATCAAGGTAGGCTCCCGCACACTTGGCAACAACTGAGCGCGGCGCGCCCTTCAACACAAAGTACCGCTCTCCATCGCTTTCCTCGAGTAGATACGAAACGGGAGCTGTTGTTGTGTGTGCCTGCTCACGCGCCAGCAAGCGAGGAAGATCTGCACCTTCGAGCGGACCGAGCGTTCTTGAGAAGGCAAACTCAGAATGTCCGTCTTGCACGCTATCGATGTGAGCAATCACGCGTCCCCAATAAAGAGCCAGCTCAGAGCCCTTACCATCAGGTCCCATGCAATACTCAAGTCGAATGTCCTCGTCCATCAAAACGCCCAAGGTGTCGCAGCACAGCACATTTATACCAGCCACGTCTGCCACTGCATTGGGCTCTAAGGGAGTAATTCCTTGGCGCGCCATCTGCTTGAGTCGCGTTGCAAACACGTCTTGAACCACCAAAACAAGACGGCCCGGCACTAATAACATGAGCATCGACAGCGCGAGCAAGGCAGACTCAAACAGGCTTCCTTTGGTCAGCATCGAGATAAGAAACATGATGGGCACCGCAAGAACCGTAGCAATCGCCAACACCTGACTCAGCTCAACGAGCCACGCCGGGTAGCTATCGAGTCCATCGGTCGAGAAGCCATCCGCGTTTGGCTTGACGCCTGCCTGAAGCTGAGCGCTCAAACAGTTGCGGCCGGCAGAAAGCACCACACCCCAACCGTTACCTGACGTCACCGTACCGCCAGTAAGCGCAAGCGACGAGCAATACTCAACCGGCAAAGGACCCACATAGGGCTTGGAGCCCTTGAGCGAAGGCGTGTGAGCGCCGCCAATCTCTGACTCATCAATACGCAAGCCATCAGATTGGATGATGCGCAAGTCACAGGGAATCCGATTGCCCTGCGAGAGGTAGATAATATCGCCCACAACGAGATCATGTACCGGTATGTAGCGAACAGGGCTTTCCTGCCGCAAACAGCGAATGGCGTTAGGCGCCATCGAGCTGATGGTGCTTGTTGTCTGGCGAATCCGAAAACGCCTCATCAGCTCGAGTAGCAGCATTGCCAAAGCCACACCCAAACACACAAAAGCACGAACGGGATTCACCTCATCGTCTGTCGTACCTGCGTTTGGCAACAGCCAGTAGCGCACCCCATAGGCAAGTGCCACAACCAAAGCGGGCAGCACCGAGAGGTTAATCACTCGATACCACCATTGAGACAGTTGAGGTCCAATCCGCTTTTTATCTGCGCGAATCTTGTGAGCAGAGCGAGATGCCGATACTTCTTCGGCGGATAGTCCCTGAGGTCGAGAGCCCAGCGAATATAGCACATCCTCTACTCCCATCGAGGAGAACTCTTCTAAGCGTTCGCGAGCTCGCTGCCGCTTTTTTTCGAGGCGTCGAGACAAAAGCTGTGCCATGCGAACCTCTGCGACCTCCCTACTATCACATCACACAAGACGTGCAGCACATGCCGCACGTCTCCCAATGTCTTAATTCTAGCCAAGCTGAGGCACTAATTGGATGCCAAAGCCTCAAGTAGTTTATCAGTTATTGCAGCGGTTCCAAGGATATGCTGTGAATCTGTTTGGGCATCGGCAATGTCGGCGGTTCGCCAACCATCAGCCAAAACGCGCTCAATGGCATCAGACAAAGCATCTGCCGCTTCGTCCATGCCAAAGCTGTACCGAAGCATGAGCTCAACCGACAAAATCTGTGCCAACGGGTTAGCAATGCCTTGACCCGCAATATCAGGAGCACTGCCGTGGCTCGGCTCATAGAGGGCAGTCCCCTCGCCCAAACTCGCGCTTGCCAGCATGCCGAGAGACCCAGTGAGCATTGACGCCTCGTCGCTCAAAATGTCACCAAAGCTATTCTCGGTCACAAGCACGTCAAACTGTGCGGGGTTGTACACGAGTTGCATGGCAGCATTATCCACGTACATGTGCGAGAGCTCGACCTGCTCAAAGTCTGCCGCGATTGCGGTTGCCATCTCTCGCCACAGGCGGCTTGTCTCAAGAACGTTTGCCTTATCAACCGAGCAGAGACGCCCGCGCCTGCGAGCAGCTGCATCACACGCCCAGCGCACCACGCGCTCAATCTCATACTCAGAGTATTCCATGATATCTCGTGCACGCTGACCCTGAGTACCGCCCGTACCAGCGCCTTCGACAGCCGTCTCGCGCTCGTGAGCGCCAAAGTAAATGCCACCCGTGAGCTCGCGCACAATCAAGATATCCACGCCTTCGAGAACCTCTGGCTTGAGGGTGCTTGCCTGTGCAAGAGGAGCAAAAATGCGCACCGGTCGCAGGTTGATGTAGAGCTCAAGCGCTTTGCGAATGGCGAGCAACCCCTGCTCAGGACGGACTGCTCCGGGAGCTGGATTGTCCCATTTGGGGCCGCCCACACTTGCCAGCAAAACCGCATCTGCAGCTTTAGCGCGCTCGAGCGTCTCTTCAGGAAGGGCAGAGCCCGTCGCATCAATCGCAGCTCCGCCGATTAAGGCATCTTCGCAGATAAACTCAACGTCAAAGGCCTGACCAAGAGCAGCCAAAACGCGCTTGGCTTGCTCCATAATCTCAGGACCTATGCCGTCTCCGGGAAGCGTACAAATCTGGTAACTCGCGGCTGACATGCGCTACTCCCCCTTTGCCGCAATACTTTTGCGAGCGTGCTCAACCAAGCCGCCCTCATTGATAATCTGCTGGATAAACGGCGGGAAGGGCTGGGCTTGAAACGTCGCTCCGGTGGTCTCGTTTACTATGACGCCGTTATCGGCATCGACGCTTACCACATCACCCTCGCTGATACCCTCAACTGCCTCGGGGCACTCAAGAATAGGAAGCCCCATGTTGATGGAATTGCGGTAGAAAATACGAGCAAAACTCTTGGCAATCACGCAGGATACCCCAGCGGTTTTCAGTGCTACCGGTGCGTGTTCACGGCTGGAGCCACATCCAAAGTTTTCCTCGGCAACTACGATGTCTCCTGCCTGCACACGATTAACAAAGGTAGTGTCAAGATCCTCAAGGCAGTGACGTGCCAGCTCCTGCGGATCTGAGGTGTTGAGGTAGCGCGCGGGGATGATAACGTCGGTATCGATATCTCTTCCGTAGCGGAAGGCGTTTCCTTTAAATTGCATGGTTATCCTCGTCTTTCTTAGTCAAGGTCTGAAGGAAGAGCAATGTGTCCGGCAACTGCACTTGCCGCACACACAGCGGGACTTGCCAGATAAACCTCACTGGTGGGGTCTCCCATGCGGCCAACAAAGTTTCTGTTGGTCGAAGACACGCAGCGCTCACCTGCCGCCAAAATACCCATGTAGCCGCCCAAGCACGGACCGCAGGTGGGTGTTGACACTACGCAGTTTGCGCCAACAAAAATGTCCATCAAGCCCTCGTGTACGCAGTCGAGCCAAACCTGTTGGGTTGCAGGAATCACAATGCAGCGCACGCCGAGCGCCACGGTGCGTCCGCGGAAAACCTCGGCGGCTGCACGCATATCCTCGATACGACCGTTGGTACACGAACCAATAACCACTTGGTCGATATCGATGTGGCGACTCTCGGTAACAGGATGGGTGTTACTTGGCAGGTGAGGCCATGACACGCAGGGCACGATGTCGGCTGCGTCGATGTGATACACCTCTTTGTACTGGGCATCAGCATCGGCGTGATACTCCTTGTAGGGGCGCTGAACTCGGCCATCGAGCCACGCACGACACACATCGTCTACCTCAAAGAGACCCGCCTTACCGCCCGCCTCGATTGCCATGTTTGCAATGGTCAAGCGACCCTCAACTGAGAGCGACTCGATGGTAGATCCCGCAAACTCCATCGCACAGTAGAGCGCTCCGTCGACACCAATCATGCCAATGACGTGCAAGATGATGTCTTTGGCGCTCGCTCCTTCTGGCAGCTCGCCGTCAATCACAAAGCGAATGGTCTCAGGGACCTTAAACCACGCGCGTCCCGTTGCCATGCCAACGCCTGCATCCGTCGAGCCGACACCGGTCGAAAAAGCGCCAATGCCACCATAGGTGCAGGTATGGGAATCTGCACCGATGATAAGGTCTCCGGGAACAACGATGCCCTTCTCGGGCAAAAGCGCATGCTCAATGCCTGCACATCCCTGCTCAAAGTAGTAGGTAATGTTGTTAGCGTGAGCAAAGTCGCGGGTAATCTTGGTTTGCTCGGCGCTCTTAATGTCTTTGTTTGGCGCGTAGTGGTCGGGCACCAAGAAGATGCCGTTTTTGTCAAAGACGCCCGCACCAATCTCGTTTACCGTTTTGATGGCAATAGGAGCGGTGATGTCGTTGGCGAGCACACCGTCGAGCTCACACTCAATGAGCTGACCTGGAACCACTTCATCCAAACCAGCATGTGCTGCCAGGATTTTTTCTGCTAATGTCATCGGACGTGCCATCCGTTGTCTCCTCTCTCTTGGCTACCATAAGCGCCCGTGAGTAACTGCCGCAGGCGTGAGTTCTTGCTTGCTCTCGCGCGGTTGGCACTCACTGCCCTCAGGCGTTGCTCTCGCGTGCACGCTGCCCTCACGCTGTTGCTGCTTACTTGCCCTCGCGTGCGCGCTGGGTCGAAATCATGCGGTTAATGGCGTTGACGTATGCCTTAGCACTCGACACGATGATGTCGGTGTCAGAGCCTCTGCCGGTGTAGACCTTGTCGTCTTCAGAGACTATGCGCACGGTTACCTCACCAATGGCGTCAATGCCGCGCGTGATTGCCTTGACCGAGAACTCCTGGAGGTCGCCACGCACAGAAACCACCTGATCAATTGCCTTATACGCCGCATCAACGGGACCGGTGCCACATGCAGCAACCACGTGTGTCTCGCCCAGCTCATCGGTGATGGTAGCAGTAGCGGTAGGCACGAGCGGGTCTCCACACGACACCTGCAGAGCGTTCAAGGTGTACACGGCGCTTACCTCGCGCTGGCGCTCTTCGACGATGGACTCAAGATCTTCGTCGTAGACTTCCTTCTTTTGGTCTGCTACCTCGAGGAAGCGCTTGTAAACATCGTCAAAGACCTCATCCTCAAAGGTGTAGCCCAGCTCGCTCAAGCGGTGGCGCAGGGCTGCGTGACCACTGCGTGCACTCAGTACGATTTCTGATCCAGCCGCACCAACATCCGCCGGATCGATTATCTCGTAGGTGTGACGAGCTTTGAGCACGCCGTCTTGGTGAATGCCCGAACTGTGCGCAAAGGCGTTCGCACCCACGATTGCCTTGTTTGCCTGCACATTCATACCTGTGATACGAGAAACCAGACGGCTTGCTCGCGTGAGCTCGGTGGTAACGATGTCGGTGTGGGCATCGAGCTCCTCGCCATGCATTTTGATGGCCATAACGACTTCTTCGACCGCAGTGTTTCCTGCACGTTCGCCCAAACCGTTGACGGTGCATTCAATCTGGCGAGCACCGTTTTTCACACCAGCCAAGGCAAGTGCTGTTGCCATGCCCAGGTCATTGTGGGTATGAACTGCGATTTTGACATTCTCGATACCAATGACGTTGTCTGCTATCGACTTAATGCGCGCACCGTAGTCTTCGGGCATCGAGTAACCCGTGGTGTCAGGAATGTTAACGACCGTAGCCCCTGCATTGACCACCGCTTGAATCACACGAAGCAAAAACTCTTGGTCAGAACGGCCAGCATCCTCTGCATAAAACTCGACATCTTCAACGTACTTCTTTGCGTATTCCACGCAGTGGATAGCACGAGCAATGCACTCCTCTTCTGTGATACGAAGCTTGTGCTCGAGGTGCGCTTGAGACACGCCAATGCCCGTATGAATGCGCGGACGCTTGGCAACTTTCAGGGCCTCTGCAGCAACATCGATGTCCTTGTCGACAGCACGCGTGAGACCGCACACAATTGCGCTGTCGCCCACTACGCGTGCAATCTCTTGTACCGAACGAAAATCTCCCGGACTTGATACGGGAAAGCCTGCCTCGATAACATCAACACCCATGCGCACGAGCTCTTGGGCAATCACGAGCTTTTCTTCGGTGTTCATGCTGGCACCAGGCGACTGTTCTCCATCGCGCAGGGTGGTGTCAAAAATGTCAATCTTTCTGGTCATTTCCTGTCCTCCTGACTGGTTGAACCCATTTTCTGGGCGTGTGTCTTGGAGGAGTGAATGCCGAGAAGCCCCATGCGACATCTCCCCCAGACCTTGCGGGCGAGCACGTGCTGTGGACTTCTTTGGGATTGATACGAGAGGAAGCCCTAGCGCATGCTCGCGCTGGTAAGTAGCAGGTTTAGTGATAGGAGGAGACTCGCCGCCGCTGCGGTCTGGGTGCCTCTCATATCATCTGTTACAACCTGCATGAAATGCCTCTCGTGACGTGAAACGCTGTTCATTATACGCACAGACGTTGGCTCGCACGGCTCATCGGCCGCTAGTTTTTTATCTCGAAACATGTCTAGCCTGCGTGCGTGCGTCTCTCCCCTCGGCATGCGTGCGGCTCTCCCCTCGGTATGCGTGCGGTGCTCTCGGCATG
>JAFUCQ010000031.1 GCA_017459605.1 Atopobiaceae bacterium | reverse complement strand
CAAGCGTCCTCGCTTCGCTGCGGATTGCTTGCCAGCCACACAGAGCCCCCATCTCCCTGCGGATTGCTTGCCAGCCACACAGAGCCCCCATCTCCCTGCGGATTGCTTGCCAGCCACACAGAGCCCCCATCTCCCTGCGGATTGCTTGCCAGCCACACAGATCTCCCATCTCCCTGCGGATTGCTTGCCAGCCACACAGATCTCCGTAGTTTGCGGGGCTGCAACCAAGCTCATGCGCAACAAATTACCTGTTAAACACCTATGCGTGACATCGTCACGGATTTAGCCCGTGCTCTGAGGGTACTTTATCAACAGTAAAGCACTTGACAATAACGTCTCAGAACAAGGGAGTTTAACAATGGGTCTTTTTGACATGCTTATGGGAATGGGTGTTGGAGTCGACATCAACGCAAAGGTCGACGAAGCCCGTCAAGACGATAACGCAATTCTGCTTGATGTCCGCACGCGTGAAGAGTACAACGCAGGACACATCGAGGGTGCCGTATGCATTCCTCTCGACCAGATTTCTAAAGCAGCTCGTCTCTATGGCAACAAGTCCCTCTACGTTTATTGCGCCAGCGGTTCTCGTTCGGCTCAAGCCGTCTCCATGCTCAAGCAGGCAGGCGTTCAGCAGGTCGAGAACATCGGAGGCATTGGCGGCTATCGCGGCACGGTAGTTCGCGGTTAGAACAGGCGGTCAAGGCTTGAGGTTCATTACCAAGCAGCCAATACAACGACCACCAACGAAACATGTGGTAAAAGGCGACAAGTTCGCTTGATTGAAAGGAATGTGAGTTCAATGGCAGTAATCAATGTAACTTCAGCAAACTTCGAGAGCGATGTACTGAAGAGCGACAAGCCTGTTGTGGTTGACTTCTGGGCTCCATGGTGCGGTCCGTGCCGTGCTTTTGGTCCGGTGCTTGAGGACTACGCTCAGAACCACTCTGAGGTTGTTGCCGCTAAGGTCAACGTCGACGAGCAGCCCGAGCTTGCCCAAGTTTTCTCAATCATGAGCATCCCCACAACGGTTCTTATGAAGGGTGGCCAGCCCGTGAAGCGTGTGAGCGGCGCTATGAATCCTGCCCAGCTTGAAGAATTCGTGCGTGCCTGATCTGCCTATCGTCAGCACGCAAAAGGCATCGGAGCTTCGCCCCTAGCTACCGAGTGCCATATCTCTCAGACGGACGCGGTCGCGGATAACAACGCGGCCGCGTCCCACTTCTACGAGTCCTTCGTCAGAAAAGTAAGACAACATGCGCGAGACTACCTCGCGAGCGCTTCCCAAGTGCTTAGCAATTTGTTCTTGCGTCATGCGCAGTTCATCAGATTTCGTACGACTCGACTCTTCATACAAAAAGATTGCCAAGCGCCTATCAAAGCTCATAAACAAAATCTGCTGCATACTCCACATGATGTCTGAGAAGCGATCTACAATGGTGTTGAGCGACCAGTTTTCTGCCCGCATGTCGTGCTCAAAGACCGCATTGAGCGCCTGCGGAGGAATGATAATGCAGGTCGAGTCAAGCTCAGCTTCCATAAACACGTCAAAGGCTATCGAGTGAAGCACACACGATGCACCCAACAAGCAGGGCTCAGATGGACGCATGCGAGCAATCGTGACTTCTCGGCCTTCCTCGCTCATCATGTAGCTGCGAACGGCACCTTCAACCACGATAAACCCGCCGAGACATTCTGCAGCCTTGCCAGTGATTTGCTCGCCACGCGAGAAGCGCTGCACCGTGGAGCTCTGTGCAAGCAGGTTCTTGTCTTGTTCTGACAGCTCCTCCCAAAAGGGGAGAGCTTGCGAGAGTGGTTGGGCTAAGTCGACCGTTGCCATGGCGCCTCCTTTGATTGCTTGTAGCTAAGTATACGGCACTTGTGAAGCAAGAAACTAAAGCATCGATGCAAAAAGAAGGATTGCCGCAAGAACAAAAAGGTGGAGAGGATAAAACCAGCGATAAAAGATATGGACTGGTCGAGCTATGTTTCCGTAACTTCCGTTGTGCAACGCCAAGAAGGGGATGGCAAGATGGCACCCCAATGTGGTCATGAATGATGTCAGCAACACGTCTTGTGCGGTCGAGGGGAGCAGGCCTCGCTCCAAAAGGGTGATGTAGGCTGGAAAGTAGTTGAGAAGTATCTTCGACATTAAATAGACAGACATAACAAAGATGGCACTCAAAAGCCTCGCCGAAGGGGATGTGCCCCCATGCTTATTGAAGTAGTACCGAAACAGCAGCACTAAAACCACCCCGCTTGCTCCATAACCAAGTGATAGTACTTCGTTGATTGTGGCAACAGCAATCCAAAAAAAGATGTTAAACATCAAATCACCTTTATCATCGTCCTTAGTCATGCCGCTAAGCCAATCAAACGTCATAAGAGCAAGTACAATGACCAAAAACTGCAGAATTTGATTTTGAGACGACAGAGAAATCCATGAGTGAGTGCGGATAAAGTCATAGGGAAACTCTGAGATAATCGCCATGATTGCGAGGTCAAACAGGTAGCGTTTGAGTCTCGACTCATCATTTTTAACATGCTGGTATGAATCAACGAGCATATACGCGTACAGTGGGAATGCAATTCGTCCGATGACATGCCCTACCTGCGGCCAGCCGAATGCGCTTGTACAGTGGTCGATGAGCATGGTGAGCATAGCAACTATTTTGAGGGCATAACTGGTCATATTAAGCGCGTTTCTCGCAGAAGTTATAGGCTTTGTTGGCTTTGTTTGTGTGGTATCACAGAGACGCTCAGGCGACACGCTAACACAGGATTAAGCAAACGTTCGATGAGAGTATACGCCAAACCAGCGCATGAGAATATACGTGGAGCTGCTTAAAACAACATCCGCTGTTTCAGCTACACAGTTAAGCGTCTTGTTTGCTACAATCGTAGCTTGATATGTCACATGAGTTGCGCACAAAGGTTGTGCGCTTGGCTGTTAGGAGCTACCGAGCATGAAAGATCTTCTCGACCAACTAATTACACCTGAGGTACGTATGGTTCTCTACCTCATGGTCGCTTGTATCGTCATGCTCTACATTCTCTCGATTGTGTATGTCATTCGAGACGCCCAGCGCAGGGGAGCAGAGCCGTGGTGGCTGTGGGCTGTGATTTCGGTTGTGCCCGTGGTGGGCTTGTTGGCCTATGTGATTTTGCGTCCCAGTGCGTATCTTGTTGACCGAGAAGAGCAAGATCTTGATATCGCTTTGCGCGAGCACCAGTTATCCCATTACGGCATTTGCCCCAAATGTGGAACGCCTATTGATCGCGACTTTGTGGTGTGCCCCATCTGCAACACACAGGTGAGAAATGTGTGCCCCACCTGCCACCGTCCACTCAACGCAGACTGGAAGGTTTGTCCCTACTGCCGCACCCGCATTTCACAATAGTTGACTGTTCTGCAGCTGCGAGTTGGGGCGAGTTGGGACAAGTTGCGTTTGCGGCTGTGAGTTTGTAATGGTGCTGGCGGCATGAGTGTGGTGTCGCAGACGCAGCGCTATGATGGCTTTCTCGAGGATGTATTTCTCGGTGCGAGGGGCGCGAGGAAACTTTTATACCTACGGATTAAGGCTGTAACCTTACTGGTTGACAGCCTTTATTCATAGTAGTATAGTGAAGCTGTACAACGTACAACATTTTGTTTAATTACCTGCTTACCTGAGGAGCTTGTATGGATGCTATGGTGACTGCGCGAATGCAATCAACGAAGAAAGAGAGTGGTAAT
>JAFUCQ010000030.1 GCA_017459605.1 Atopobiaceae bacterium | reverse complement strand
GCGCACACAGCCAGTAAGTGCATGAGTTCTGTTTTCCTCGAGCTCCCACGAGCTGTTGGATGCAGCATTCATACAGACAGAGAGTCGCGTACAATACTCCTGCAGCTAAAACCCAGTGAAAAGGTCATACCATGAGCAATCAATTCAATACCGATACGCGCCTTGCCCAACAGCTCAGTTTTATCCTCGAGATTGACAAGGCAAAATATGTCCTTCGTCAAACCTACCTTACGGGCAAGGGGCGTCGTGAAAACGATGCCGAGCATTCATGGCATCTCGCTGTTATGGCGTATCTGTTGGCAGAGTACTCAAACGAGCCCATCGATGTAGCAAAAGCAATGCTTATGTGCCTTGTTCATGACATCGTAGAGATTCAGGCGGGCGATACCTTTGCCTTTGATGAGGAGGGCAAAAAGTCACAAGCCGAGCGAGAAGAGCGAGCAAAACAGCAGCTCTTCTCTCTGCTTCCCGATGACCAAGCACAAGCGCTCATGAAACTCTTTGACGAGTTTGTCGCAAACGAAACAGCAGAAGCCCACTTTGTGCACGCAATGGACAACCTACAACCACTCCTTCTCAACGACAGCAACGATGGTATCAGTTGGGTTGAGCACGGTGTCACCGTAGATCAGATGTATGCTCGTCATAACAAAACCAAGCTTGGATCTGAGCAGCTCTTTGAGCTAACTGATGCGCTAATCAAAAAGCATGCTCAGCTCGGCCACCTCATTGAGAAGTGATAGTTTTGTGAGTATGGCTTGTAGTGTTGTGACTGGGTTTGCGAGCGAGTGATCTTAGACCGCGATGAGTTTTCAACGACTCTCACCAACACTCCTGACGCAAGCATCCTCTCAACCGCTTGTGACAACTTTCGGGATATCCCCTTGTAACCAAGGGCATGAGCAAGTTCGGTAAGTGTGAAAGAGTCATCACCAAGTGCCCCCAAAATTGCCTCTTCATACGAGCGGTCAGACTCCTTCACATTGTTTGGCAGGAATGCAGGATGAATGGGGATTCGAACGTTGAGGTATCCCCTACTCTCATCCATTTCAAAAACAGGTAGCTCAGAACCGTTTCTTCTCAGAGCTTCAAAGGCTGTTGGAAAATCAGTATTGCGCCCCTCAATAAGATGTAGCTCTTTGAGAAAATCGCCGATCCGTCGATTTCGATAAATCCGTGAGCGTATGTCGTATTGTGCAATTGACTCATCGGTAATACTGAGGTCAAATCCAGGGTAGCTCGTAATTTCCATATAGGTTTGAGTAAACGTGACTACAATAGGCTCAGCTATCTGATATGAACGATTGGATTGGGATTAAATCCCGCTTTAAATTCTATGCGTGTTGATTCAACAACATTTCCGTTTATGAGCTCTGATATATTGACAGGTATAGCCATCTACCAGCTCCTTTGCACAGCAAACTCGACAGCTCGATGATAGCATGTCGAGTGTGTCGACGCAATGTTGTCGAGTTACTCGACGAAGCTTGTCGAGTCTGTCGAGTTTGTCGACGGATTTAGGCGCGTGAGCTGATACGTGCTGTGCGTGAGCCTACTGCCAGCTTGAGCGCTTGGCGAGAATCTCATCTCCTTGCCAAAGCACAATTTCTCCGGCTGCACGACTTGCGGGCACATCGATAATGCGCTGGTTGGACGATCCGCGGAAGCGAAGCGAGATGTCGTAGAGTGCCTGCTCAAAACGGCCGTCTACAAGCACGTCGCAGCAGTTGAGCATACGTTCAAGGTGAGCTGTCTGCGCTCGACTTTCAAGCTCTGTCAGTTCTTCCCACGTAAAGCCCGAGTAGATCCACACAGACTTGTTGGGCAGTTCTCGCTTAATGCGCATCAGCAAATCCGCCAGTGCTGGTTGGTTTTCTGGCTCAAGTGGTTCTCCGCCAAGCAGGGTGATTCCAGCCACATAATCGGGTTCGAGTGAGGCAACTATCTCATCTTCAACCGAGCTGTCGTAGGGCTTTCCCATGGCAAAGTCCCACGCAATCTGGTTAAAACAGCCCGGACATCCATGTCGGCAGCCCGCAACAAATAAACTGGTGCGAACTCCTACCCCATTGGCAATATCACAGTATTTAATCTCAGCGTAGTTCATCGTTGTACCTCTATAACTTAAATCCGACAATAATCAGTCTTTTTGCTCAAACAATCTCGCCGAAAACCACGGCGAGAAACTCGCCAAAGACTGATTATTGCCGGACTTTATCATGCTTTCCATGACACGTTGGTTTATCTCTGGCGCAGTTCCGCAGGTCTGTTCTTGACCAAGGACTGTTCGAGCACAGAGATAAACCAACGTGCTGTAGTTGTGTGTTTACAGGTGAAGCACGCGGTCTTTAATCTCCTCGGTGCGACCTTGGTTCCAATACTGGGTGCCAATGTAGCCGCAGGTACGACGTGCAACATTGAGCTTAGACTCGTCACGGTTGTGACACTTCGGGCACTCCCACACAAGCTTGCCGTCATCCTCAACAATGGCAACCTCACCATCAAAGCCGCACTCCTGGCAGTAGTCGCTCTTGGTGTTGAGCTCGGCATACATGATGTTGTCATAGATAAATTGCATAACGCTCAGCACTGCCTCGAGGTTGTCCTGCATGTCGGGAACCTCAACATAGGAGATTGCTCCGCCAGGGCTCAGGCGCTGGAACTCACTCTCAAAGCGAAGCTTGGTAAAGGCGTCGATCTTCTCGGTCACGTGAACGTGATAGGAGTTAGTGATGTAGCCCTTGTCGGTGATACCCTTGATAACACCAAAGCGGCGCTGGAGAGCCTTAGCAAACTTGTAGGTAACGCTCTCGATGGGCGTGCCGTAGACAGAGTAGTCGATGTCTTCGGCGGCCTTCCACTCCGCGCACTTGTCGTTCATCTTTTGCATGACAGCAAGGGCAAAGTCGGTAGCCTCAGGATCGGTGTGAGAGTGACCAGTCATTGCCATAACGCACTCATAGAGGCCCGCATAGCCCAGACTGATGGTTGAATAGCCGCCGTAGAGGAGCTTGTCGATTGACTCACCCTTGTCGAGACGTGCCAAAGCGCCATACTGCCACAGAATTGGTGCTGCATCAGACAGGGTTCCACGCAGACGGTCGTGGCGCATACGAAGTGCGCGGTGGCAGAGCTCCAAGCGCTCATCAAAGATATCCCAGAAGCGATCCATATCGCCCTCAGCAGAAAGAGCAACGTCGGGCAGGTTAATGGTCACAACGCCCTGATTAAAGCGGCCATAGTACTTGGGTTTGCCGGGCTCGTAGTTTTGAGCACGGCTTACGTTGTCAAAGCCATTGCCAGAGCGGTCGGGCGTCAAGAAGCTCCTGCAGCCCATGGCAACATATACGTCGCCCTCGCCCTCAACCTCGCCTTTGGACAGCTTATACTCGCGCATCTTCTTCTCAGAGATGTAGTCGGGAACAAGGCGCTTAGCAGAGCACTTAGCAGCGAGTTTGGTGAGATACCAATACGGAGTTCCCTCGCGAACGTTGTCCTCTTCAAGCACATAGATGAGCTTGGGAAACGCAGGGGTAATCCACACGCCAGCCTCGTTTTTGACACCCTGATAGCGCTGGCGCAGCATCTCTTCGATGATGAGGGCAAGGTCTGCCTTTTCCTGCTCGTTGCGAGCCTCGTTGAGATACATGAAGATGGTAATGAACGGAGCCTGACCATTGGTGGTCATGAGGGTGACAACCTGATACTGAATGGTCTGGACACCACGGCTGACCTCTTCGCGCAGGCGGGTCTCTACCATCTGGTTGATCTGCTCGGCTGAAGCCTCGTAGCCAATGGAGGCCATCTCAGCCTCAACGGCCTTGCGAATCTTTTTGCGAGAAATATCAACAAAAGGAGCCAAGTGGGTAAGCGAGATGGACTGACCACCATACTGGCAGCTTGCTACCTGAGCAATAATCTGCGTTGCAATGTTGCAGGCTGTCGAGAAGCTGTGGGGACGCTCAATCATGGTGCCCGAGATAACAGTGCCGTTTTGCAGCATGTCATCGAGGTTCACCAAATCGCAGTTGTGCATGTGCTGAGCAAAGTAGTCGGAGTCGTGGAAGTGGATAATGCCCTCGTTGTGAGCCTCGGCGATATCATCGGGAAGCAGGGTTCTCATGGTGAGGTCTTTAGAAACCTCGCCCGCCATGTAGTCGCGCT
>JAFUCQ010000029.1 GCA_017459605.1 Atopobiaceae bacterium | reverse complement strand
TCACTGTATATCGAATAATTGTGGGTTTGTTCGGCCAGCTCACCAGACTCAACCAAATCAGTAACAACTTGCCTAATGTACGAATTGACGCGTTGATTCACCCTAAAGCCAAGCTGCATTTGCACCTTGAATACAAAGTCAGTTCCAAAATTGTTGACAACATACGCATGCGTATAGGGCTCATCAGTTACCTGCACGTTTAAGAACCAATACGCCTTGGCGCGTTTGGGCTGCTTGTTCAAGATGGAATAGAGTACGTCTCGGTCAACCAGGTCTTTCGTTGGATTGTTAGTCAGATAAACCAAGTTATCAGCGAAAAGAGCATAGTGCTCGTCTTCACGCAGCTTCGAAAGTTGATTGACGTAATCGGGAATAGGCAGCAAGACTGACTGGTTTCTCTCGATGGCAGTACCTCTGCGCCACACAAACATAACGTAAAAGATAGCAAGGGCCATGAGCACCGTCACATAGCCACCATGCGTGAACTTGGTTAGGCTTGCAAAGAAGAAGATGAACTCGATGGCACCAAAGAAAACCGCGAATGGCACAGAAAGCGCTTTTTGAGACCGCACAATTGCCAAGTAGACCGTCAGCAAAATGGTGGTCATGAGCATGGTCAGGGTAATTGCCAAGCCGTAGGCGGCCTCCATACGAGACGAAGTCTGGAAGAACAGAACCACACCAATGCAACCAATCCACATGATGGTGTTGACGAGAGGAATATATATCTGACCCTTGTTCTCAGATGGATAGTCAATCTTCATGTGCGGCAACAGATTGAGGCGCGTTGCTTCCGAGACGATCGAGTAGCTGCCTGTAATAAGCGCTTGACTTGCAATGATGGCTGCCAGAGCCGACAGAATGACCGCAAAGGGGCGAACAAGCTCGGGCAACATCTGATAGAAGGGATTGAGGTCTGAAATAGCAGCCAGCTCAGCCGACGAATTGTTTGCCAGAATCCAAGCACCTTGACCAAGGTAATTGAGGATGAGGCATGCCTTTACAAAAGGCCACGAGAAGTAGATGTTAGACTTGCCGACGTGTCCCATATCTGAATAAAGCGCCTCGGCACCAGTGGTACACAAAAATACGTTTCCAAGCACCATAATGCCTGCTCGATTAATGTTTCCATTGAAGAGAAAGAGCAGGCCGCGAAGTGGATTGAACGCTCTCAATACCCCAATGTTGAGAAAGAGGTTGACGAGACCACCAATACCCAGAAATAAAAACCAGAGCGTCATCAGAGGTCCAAAAGCTTTACCAATCGAACTTGTTCCTGCCTTTTGTACAAAGAAAAGTCCACTGATGATTGCAATGGTTATCAGAATAACGAGAGTTTGATTCTCGCCAATGAGGCGTTGCCCCAAATCGATAGTTCGAAGTCCCTCAACTGCTGTAGTGACTGTCACCGCAGGTGTGAGAATACCATCTGCAAGCAGTGCTGCACCGCCAATCATCGCAGGTAGGATAAGCCATCGGGCACATTTTCGTACCAAACTATAGAGCGCAAAGATACCACCTTCGTTGTGGTTATCTGCCTTCATAGCTACAAGTACGTATTTAACCGTAGTGATGAGTGTGATGGTCCAGATTAAAAGCGACAATGCTCCGAGTACTGTTTCTTCTTGCATCGTAGGCAAGCCACCATTGTCGGACATAATCGCTTTGAGTGTGTACATGGGCGACGTTCCGATGTCGCCATACACGACGCCTAAGGTTACCAGCACCATTCCCAAGCTAAAGGGGATGCTCGAACTCTTAGAAACACCCTCAGTAGAAGTGGACTCGTTTTTGCGAGCGAGTCGTCGCACATTTGCCATTGCCCTCTCCTTTGAAAGCCAAGTTGACCCATTGTGCCACTTGAGGGGCTTTTAGGGAAGGGGTTAACAAAACAAGTAGCAATTAGAGGACTCTAAGCAACCCCTCAAGCAGTAGCCATGTAGCAGCGTAGTGCTCATGCCTCATGCTTCTTCTGCAGGTACAACACGGTCGATGCCTTCAAAGCGCGAACGTACGTCTTCCACCGTGGTGCCCAGTGCAACCGAAAGCTCTGTCAGCGAGCGAGACCTCGCTTCTTTGAGGATCCGCTCATAGGCAACGGGCGGTTTTTTGTTTATCGACTGTGCTTGCTCAATGCGCTCCATAAAGGTTTTAACCACCCGAACGCAATCCTCGCAGGTACCAAGCCGAATCTGCTTCTTAAAATGCTCTTCTTCAAGAGCAAGTGAGCGATCGGTGTAGGGATCGGTTGCCATCTCGGGCCACAAGTCAATGAGAGATTGAGCTTCTTTTTCGCTCAAAATGGGACGCAGGCGCCCCTGACTGGCAACAGGAAATGAAATATGCGTTGAGTGGCGGTCACCAACAGGCAAAAGTACGTACACCTCAGCGGGCTCAGAGTCTATTCTGTCAATCTTGCACACACCCTGTCCGGGATGAACTACATACTCACCAATATCAAACATGATGCCCTCCATCTCTGCATTTCTATTATAAGCTCTGCTTATAGAAGCTTGAACTGCTTTTCCGCAAAAGTTCCACTCCTTTACACGCAACGGCTCCCGAGAGCTCTCTCGACTCGCGCCTCCACTTGTCGCACAATACAAGTGAGGGAAAAGGCATGCAGAAAGAGATGGCGTTAAGGGGCACTGAACCTTTTAAGGGGGCAGACGGTGAGCAAGACAACTCTGGGCAAAACCTTACTGATTGAATGCAACTATGGTATTGCAGGCGACATGTTGGTGGGAGCCTTACTGGACTTGGGCGCCAGCCAAGACAAGCTTGTTGCGGTTTTGGACTCACTCGATCTTTCGGGCTATGAGCTCAAGATTTCACAGGTTGAGAAGAGCGGGCTTGCTGCCTGCGATTTTGACGTTGTTCTTGAGGGCGAGGACGCTGGACGCGACCATGACATGGAGTGGCTCTATGGCTCTCTTGACGAGAAGGATTCGACGGCGTACCACGAGCACGAGCACGACCACGCGCATGGACACGAGCACGAACACCACCACGAGCATTCGCACGAGCACGGGCATGGACACACCCACGAGCACGCGCACCACCACAGCCATGTCCATCGCCACCTCGCCGACGTGCTCGCCATTATCGACGCATCTTCAGCCAACGAAAACGCCAAATCTATAGCCCATCGAGTCTTTACCATCGTCGCCGAGGCCGAGGCAAAAGCCCACGGCACTACCCCAGAGCTCGTACACTTTCACGAAGTTGGCGCCATCGACTCCATCGTCGACATTCTCGCCTGCGCAGTGTGTCTCGACGACCTCAACATCACCGACGTCATCGTTGAGAAGCTCGTTGAAGGTCACGGAAACGTCCGCTGCCAGCACGGCATTGTCCCTGTGCCAGTGCCAGCGGTCACCCACATCGTGGCAGACCACAAGCTCACCCTTGAGCGCCTGGATATCCCAGCCGAGCTCACCACACCAACGGGAGCTGCTGTGGTTGCCGCCATAAAAACCAGTAGCGTCGTGCCTTATCGCCACAAAATCACCGGCGTGGGAATTGGAGCAGGCAAACGCAATCACGGGCTGCCCAGCTACCTGCGCGTCATGCTTCTTGAGCCGGTCAGAAATCTCCCAAAGCGCCCAAGCTACCTGGGAAGCTCTGCACCTAAAGAGACCTTGTGGAAGCTCGAATGCGACCTCGACGATTGCACAGGCGAGGCTCTTGGTCGCATCATCGACACCCTTATGGAAAAAGGCGCTCGAGAAGCACATCTCATCCCGCTCGTTATGAAAAAGGGACGCCCCGGCTGGCAGCTCCAGCTCATCTGCAATGAAGAGCTTATTGACACGCTCGAAGCGCTCATCTTTGCAGACACAACCACCATCGGCATTCGTCGCCAGAGTTTTCAGCGAAGCGTTCTTGTTCGCTCGATTGAATCCATCCAAACTGAGTTTGGACCTATGAGCGTTAAGCGAGTTGAGTTTCCATGGGGAGGCAGTCGGCTGTATCCTGAACATGATGAGGTTGCACGTGTTGCTCGGGAGATGGCGCTGCCCTTTGGCGACGTATGGCAGGTAGCGATAAGTGCTTGTCGAACACAGTGCGACTAAGCTTCCCAGTACACACGCGTCACAACAGCTGCAACACAAACGAGTTTGAGGAGGAACGATGGATACCAAAACTGCATATCAGGCAAGCAAAGAGTGGTGGGCTGAGCTCGATGCCGACGAGCAAAACAAGCTTCTCGACCGCTTTGCCATCGACTACTCCTACAACTCAGTGCGTATTGAGAATGACGAGGTCACCCCTGAGCTCACGCGTGATGTCATGCAAAAGGGACAGCTGAGCAACTTTTCTGGCAGTCTCAAGACCCTCTATGAGCTGCATGGACACGCTGCTGCCTACACCATGATGCGCGCCGACACCGAGCATGAGCGTCCCTTCGACGAGGACTACATCCTCGACGTGCACCGCGCTCTCGCATGGGGCACCTACGATGAGCGCCAGATTGCAGATGGCGAGCGCCCGGGGTCATACCGCTCGGGAGACTACCTCATTGCAGGACTTGCTGCTGCAGGAGCCGCCGCTGAGGATTGTCCCGCGCTCATACGCGAACTCTGTGCCGAGGTACAGGAGGCACTCGCTGACCTCAACCCGCGCCATGCTTTTATCATTGCCTGCTATTTTCATTGCAGCTACGAGGCAATCCATCCCTTCTCAGATGCCAGTGGAACATCGGGTCGCATGCTCATGAATCACCTGCTCCTGTTAGGCGGACATCCTCCTATCATCATCTTTGCCGAGGACAAAAAAGCGTACTTCTCGGCAATTGAGGCTTTTGCTCGAACGGGAGACCTTGAGCCGTTCAAGGAGTTTCTCACCGAGCAGTGCGCCAAGACGTGGCGAGACCGCGCATGGGCATAATCGGCTCTAAGATGTAAGCAGGCGCAGACACTGTACTAACCACACAACACAACTACAACGTACCCAGAAAACGAGAACAGCATGGCAATTTACGTAACAGGAGATCTTCACGGATCAGCGCAAATACACCGTTTTTCGACGAAGAACTTTCCCTTGGGAACAACGCTCACCAAGGATGACTACATCATTGTTGTTGGTGACTTTGGACTGGTGTGGTGCGACTCGGCAGAAGAGCTTTGGTGGCGCGATTGGCTCGAGAATCGTCCGTGGACAACCCTGTTCATCGATGGCAACCACGAAAACCACGCTGCCTTGGCAGAGTTTCCCGAACGCCGCTGGAATGGTGGTCGCATCCACGAGCTTTCGCCCAGCGTTTTGCATCTCATGCGAGGACAGGTCTTTGAGCTTGACGGCCAGCGCATCTTTACCATGGGAGGCGCCACTTCAATAGACCGAAAAGCCCGTGTCGAAGGCGTGAGCTGGTGGAAAGAAGAACTCCCCACACAGGCAGAACTCGAAGAAGCACACGTGTCACTCGACGCCTGCGATTGGAAGGTAGACTACGTTCTCACCCACTGTTGTGCCAGCTCTCTGTTGAGGCGCGTCTATCCCGACGGCAACATCTGGCAGGGCCCTGATGAGCTCACTGACTGGCTTGATATCCTCGAGCATCACTTAAGTTTTAAGCTCTGGTACTTTGGTCATCACCACAAAGACATGGCTCTTGAACCTGCGCATCGGCTCATCTATCACGACATTGTGCGCTTAGGCGAGACACATCCCGTAGAGCATCACACACTTCGTGCCGAGACAAGCTGGGACTCTGAAGCTTCTGTTCCCCACTGGCTGCAATCACAGAGGAACAACACGCAACAGACAGACAAGAGCACTGTGTAGCTGTCAAGCGTCCTCGCTTGGCTGCCGATTACCCAACAGCCACAAGGACGCTTCCTCTCGCAACTACTGTACGAACTTCTCGTTCAAAGTTTTATGTCATAAAAATGTCAAGTCTCTGACCTGCGGATATCTTGCAGCTCTTTTCGTAAGGCCAAAAATGTTCGTACAGTAGACGAAACCTGAGACGACCTTTGAGGACGAGGGTGAGAGCTGGGAGCTCCGTAGCTGGGAAGCTGGGAAGCTGGTAAGCTGGGAAGCTGGTAAGCTGGGAAGCTGGGAGCTGGGAACTCCGTAGCAGGAAGCTGGGAAACCTTGTACACTTTGCCTGCGTTAGCTGGCAAGCTCGGCGTGAGCGCGATGCTTCGCCTCGTACATGGCCTTATCGGCCTGCTTCATGAGATCGCTTGCCTTAGCTTTGGGATTGGTGCAGGTAGCATATCCCATACTGAGCGACAGGCCATAGGGAAGCTCTCGCTCTTGAGCAATCTCAGAGAGGCGCGTTTGAATCGAGTCCATGAGTTCTTCGGGGACAGGAATACTCGTGGCATCTCCAATGAGCACAAATTCGTCGCCACCCCAACGAGAAATGTGACAGTGCGTAGGACCTGCAGCTTCACGAAGCGCCTGAGCAATCGTACAGAGCGCTCGATCTCCCTCGCTATGGCCGTACTTGTCATTGACGTTCTTAAAGAGATTTGCGTCGCACATGAATAGGTAGAGCGGGTTTTCCTCAGAAGCAATAGCAATACGATTAAGGAGATATTCGTCTGCAAGACGTCGGTTGTTAAGCCCTGTGAGCGCGTCACTGTAGATACGCGAATGCTGCATGTTGGTGTATACCAAACTCGTACCAATGAGCAGCATCAGCTCCATAACTGGCAGGTTGGGAATAAAGATGTCAACAACACCGCCAACCACGGGAAACAACAAAAACCAGATGAGCGTTGCATACTGTCTTCTCTGGGAAGGAGATTGAACTTGAGAAAAGTGGAGTCCCAAATCGATAGAGGCGGCAACCAAATACAAAATCGCAAGAATTGCCATAGTTGAATAGAGCGGGCCGTGAATGTATGACTCGCCTTCATAGTGAAACACGAGATGCGTCAGCGGTGTTGTGACCACCAGAAGAATCGCCACAACGAGTGGAATCAACGACACGACGCGAAAGGCAGCACCCATCACGCGATCGGAGTCCAGCCTCAGCTCAACGTAGCTAAACCAATAGTACGATGCCATACAAATAGCCACGAGGTTGACCACGCTAAAGATGGTTCCTGGCAGATGGAGAAAGCCGTAGTTAATCCACACCCACACGGCATTAGTCAAAGCAAAGACTAAATACCATGCAACGTAACTTCTAAAAGAGCGAACCTCAAGCTCGGTTCCCATGTCCGAGGTCAGCTGATTCAAAATGACAGTAGCAACAACACTACACGTAAGAGCTACAAGAAAATATGTAACAACATACGTAAACGTCATAGAGCACACTTCCAAACCATCATATTCGCTGCAACCCCAAAATCTTATCACAGCATCTTGAATAAAGAGTCTGTCCTAAACTATCCATCAGTCAAAACTACTTAATGAGTGAAACTTATGTAAGTTTTCACCTGAACAGAACCTCCATGCCATGTGGTAGGATGCCATTAAGCATCCATTAATACATCATGAAAGATGGGGTTAGATATGAAACGACTGGCACCGATACTCGGAGCTTTGCTGTGCGTTGTGGCTCTTGGCGGCTGCGCAGGAAAGGGTACACTCAGCTCTGCTATTGATGATGAAACAGGAGCTTATACCGTAACCGCCGATGATGCGGGCAAGGGAGCATCTGTGGGTTCGATTGGCGGAGGCATCGAGATTGAAGAGGGAGAAATTCTCGTTGCTAGCCCTGACCTCAGCAAGGGTAGTCTCCAGATGAGGCTCCTTGATGCTGGTGGTGAGGTTGTTTTAGACGAAAAAATGAGTGGTCATGTGCTGTCCACCCATGAGCTCTCACCGGGAGACTACTCGATTGGTGTGACCTGTAATGAAGACGGAACCACTGGCACGCTGCTGCTGGTAGCCACCGATGCAAAAGAGTTTGAGCAACAAAACCAAGACCTTGAGGCCATCATGTCTCAAATAGGCAACAGCGACTAAGGCTCGCTCAACACAGAGACGCAAAGAAACGGGGGTCTCGTGACAACTGCACGAGACCCCCGTTTGTGTGTACGTCTATGTACGTACGTCTATGTGCGTACGTGTGCTGGTTTACTCAGCAGCAGCGTCGGCAGCCTCATCAACAGCGGCCTCGGCAACTTCTGCAGCAGGAGCGTCATCTGCAGCGCTTGCGCCAACCTGACCGTCTTGGTCGAGGTCGATGCCAGTAACATCCTCAAGGGCGTTCTTTGCTTGGCTTGCCACGTCATATGCCTTGTCAAGCGCTGCATCTGCAAAAGGCTTTGCCTTCTCGCCAAGGTCGTCCATTACGGGCTTAGCCTTATCAGCCAAGTCGCCCGCAGCCGCCGCTGCCTGATCTGCCAACTCTCCAGCCTTCTTCAAAAGCTCATCAGGATTAAATGCCATTGTTACTCCCTTGTTCGTTGTGCGCCCTTACGAACGCTACCAGTGTTTCGAGCATTTGCTCGTATCTTTTTGAGGGTACCGCTGAACGCGGTCATACGACAAGTACGAATCATCAAACGGCAATATCACGAACAAAGACGTAGCTACGCTACAAAACTCAACTCGTTGTGCTGCTTATGAACGGCCACACTAGGCGATTATATGCATGCGCACTTCATCCGCTTTATCGGTTATCCACGTATTAAGAATTGCTCGACGCGTAACATTGCGACGCTTCGCCTCCGCTTCTGCGGTTGCGATAGCCCATTCAGGAAGAGAGAGCAGAACATCGCGAGGACTCGGATCATCCACAGTAATCGCATCATAATCCAGATACTCATCCATATCCTCACCCACATCGAACCGAGCGTCAAACTCTTCGCTTGTGATTCGCTTTGGCATTGTAGAGTCTCCTCTCTTTTTCAGTTGCCCGACGTGCCGATATTAGTCTTCGCCTGCCATGGCGATCAGTCCATACAACGGCGTATAATATCAATATATATTAGTCTACTGATTTGAGGCTTTCGACCATGTCGATAGATGACAATTTACGCCGCATGAAAAGCATCACCACGAGCGAAAATCCCAAGGTCACCACAAAGGCAATGATAAAGCTGGGGGGATGAATCTCTCGACCAAACATCACGAGGTCTACCTCACTCGAAATGACTACGAACTCCTCCATAATAGTGCCCAGAATCAAGCCAAAGGCAGCACCAATACCCGTGAGCAGGAGTGTCTCTCGGTTGACGTAAGCGTTGACTTCATGAGGAGTAAAGCCAAGCACCTTGAGACTGGCAATCTCTCGTGTACGCTCCACAATGTTGATATTGGTCAGGTTATACAAAACGATAAATGCAAGAGCAGCTGCGGCTACCACCAACACAACCACAATCATGTTGACGCTTCGCAGGGACTTGCGATACGAATCGATGACCTCATCGTTATACGAGACGGTATCAATCTCATCGACATCGTGTAGCTTTTGGGCAAGCTGCGAGCGAACCTCCTCGCCTGTATCAATTTTGGCAAGAATGGTGCTAAAGATGGGCTCACCTGCATACAACTCGCGATACAGATCCTGATCGATATAGCAGTAGTTGTAGACATAGTTCTCGCACACTGCAGCCACGCGTACTTCTTTGCCGCTCCCAACAGCATTGCCAATGTCGTCTTGTTCGTAAATCCGCACCGAATCGCCCGCAGACACGCCAAGCAAACTGCTGAGTTTCTCGCTCAGCACCACACCCGACGCATCCAGCTCAATGGGAATGGCTCCGTGACGTTGCCGCAGATGTATCAGACTCTTCATGTCGTCGTTGCTCTGAGGCACCACCACCTGACTCGATATAGGAGCATGCGAATCAGAACCCAGCTGCCTGTTGAGCATCATAGTTCGAATCATTGCATCGGACTCGCTCGCCTCGGCAATCATCTCTTCAACCCGCAGATGCACATCTTCATCTGCGTCATCATCGAGGCTAATCACCGCATCATAGTGGACAATCTCACCAAATTGCTTATCGATGATGTCCCAGATTGAGTCGTGCAAGCCAAGACCAGTGAGCAGCAGTGCTGTGCATCCTGCAATGCCGATAATGGTCATCGCAAGGCGGCGCTTGTAGCGAAAGAGGTTGCGCAGGCTCACCTTCCACGAAAACGAGGTACGCCTCCAGAGAGGCCCAATGTGCTCGAGTAAGATGCGCTTTCCTGCCTTAGGAGCTCGAGGCAACATGAGCTGAGCAGGACTTTCTCGAAGCGTTGAAGCCGCTGCTGCCCATGTGGCGACAAGCATCACGCCAACGCCTAAGGCTGCCGCCGTCAGCGCAATAGGAATGTTGATAGGAAGCGGGAATGCCATGATTGGCACGCTATACATGATGTCGTAAGCAACGCTAATGATGTACGGCAGGATTTGAGACAGAATAGCAATGCCGATGAACGCGCCAATACCTCCCGCAAGTGCTGCGTAGGCAAGGTACTTAGCGGTAATACGAGCTGTTCCGTAACCGAGCGCCTTGTAGGTGCCTATCTCTTGGCGCTCATCTTCAACCATACGTGTCATAGTGGTGAGCGCAACAAGAGCGGCAACTAAGAAAAAGATAAGAGGAAAAACTTGGGCAATGTTGTCGATACGTTCTGAGTCTTGCTGATAGCTCTCAGCTCCGGGGTTTCTCGTACGGTCGAGTACGTATATCTCGGGGGCTTCGAGCTCATCGATATCGGTTTGAGCATCGTCAAGTTTTTTCTGGGCATCGGCAATCTTTTCCTCAGCCTCAACACGCTCTTTTTCATAGGTCTCGAGACCTTCGTTGTACTCTTTGAGACCCTTCTCATAGTCACGCTTGCCTTGCTCAAGTTCTAAGCGCGCACTCTCGAGCTGCTCTTGTGATTCGGCAATCTTCACTTGCGCTTGGACAATCTGCGTATCCCCTTCTGAGATACCAGCATCAATCTGGGCAATACCTGCTGCCACCTGCTGAAGACCTGCCTCAACTTGGGCAAGCTGAGCTGCAAGCTGCTGTGCTTGGGTTGCCAGCTGAGAAGCTTGGGCCAGTGCCGCTTGGCTCTGAGCGGCTTGCGCTTGCTGCGCCTGAAGCTGAGACTGCGCTGCTATGAGCTGTGAGCGTGTCTGCTCGAGCTCTGTTTGCTGAGCGACAAGGGCTTGCCGCTGAGAAGTGAGTCCTGAGCGCGTTTGCTCCCAGACGCCGCGTTGCTCGTCAAACTCAGCTTTTCCGTCCTCAAACTCACGCACGCCATCATCGTAGCTTTGTTGTCCGTCTGCAAGCTCTTGCTCGGCATCCGCAAGTTCTTTCTCGGCGTCGGTGAGTTCTTGTTTGGCTTCATCCAATTTTTTATAGGCGTCATCGCGCTCGGTGTCGAATTCCTGACGTTTTTCTTCGAGGGTGTCTTGCGCCTCTTCTTTAAGTTTGGCAAGGCGGTCGTCGGCGATACGAGAGCTGTCGGCTTCAAGCTCTTGGACAACGCGTGCTACCACATCGTCGTAGGAATCTGACTCGGCAAGCTCTGCTCGAGCTCCTTTCACGCTCATATAAACTTGGCTGATGGGAAAGTCCTCATCGAAGCTTTCTGGCACAACATACATGAACTGCTCGATTTTGCCGCTGCCAATGGAGGTAGGACCAAGGTTGGTGCTCGAAACATAGACCGAAGAAGACACGAGACCAACCACCTCGAAGTCTCGCTCTTGGAGCTGTTCATCGATGTCGCCAACACCAGAAAGAACTTGTACCTTGTCGCCCAGTTGTATGGGATGGCCCATAATGCGGTCTCCCGACATCACGCACTCGTTGGGCGTTTGAGGGAAACGTCCCTGTGTCAGGACGAGATAGTTCAGTGCCTGAGCTTGCTTCGTTGCAGCAGTTTGGGTTTGGATACCATCGTTTGTAGCTGCGGCTTCTGTCTGCTCGCCCTGTGCGTACTCGCCGTTATGCAAATCCAAGGCAGATGCTCGAACCAACTCAAACCCGTCACTTTGGTCTTTGAGCTCTGGGCTTAACGACTCGATGCGCATGGCATATTGTTCGTCGTTGAGATTGGCCATCACGTCGATACTGTACGTGCCCATCGCCGCTTCTATGCCGTCGCGGTGTCGAAGCTCATCGACCTGCTCGTCAGAAAGTCCAAGTGTTGATAACAGGCGGATATCATAGAGCTGCGTTTGGTCATACAGCGAATCCGCACTCAGGCGCATGTCCATACCCGTCATCTGGAGTCCCGCATAAAAGCCGCAGCCAAGAGCTGCAATTCCCATGATTGCCAAGAAACGACCCCATGACGAGCTGATTGAGCGACCAAGTTCCTTGAAGAAACTCGACCGAGACGATGTTTTTTTGCCTGCCTTATCCTGCATGTCTTACCACTCAAGAACAGAGGCATCCTGAGGATGTTCGTTTGTCTCAACAGAATCGGCGCGACCACCACGAATGCGAATAATGCGATCTGCTATCTGCTCAAAAGCAGTATTGTGCGTAATGAGAACAACGGTTTTACCCGTCTCGCGGCAGGTTTGCTGCAAGAGCTGCAAAATCTGCTTGCCCGTCTCATAGTCAAGAGCACCCGTTGGCTCATCGCAGAGCAACAGCTTGGGATTTTTGGCAAGCGCTCGCGCAATTGCCACGCGCTGTTGCTCTCCACCAGAGAGCTGAGCAGGGAAATTGTCGAGCCGGTGTGACAGTCCTACCTGCCCCAAGACCTCTGCAGGGTCGAGCGGATCATCGCAAATCTGGCTTGCCAGCTCAACATTCTCAAGAGCGGTGAGATTTTGCACGAGGTTGTAGAACTGAAACACAAAACCCACGTCATGGCGGCGATACATTGTCATGTCTCGCTCGTTGTTAGCAGAGATTGCCTTACCTTCGAGCAGGATGTCGCCCGAACTCACCGTGTCCATCCCGCCAAGCATGTTGAGCACGGTCGTTTTTCCTGCACCCGACGGACCAACAATGACACAAAACTCTCCCTGCTCGATAGAAAAGTTCATGCCATCAACAGCGCGAACCTCTACCTCGCCCATCTGGTAGAGCTTGCAAACATCATGAAACTCAACAAACGACATACCGCCCCCGCAGTTGTACCACCCAAATCGTACTGTTTGTATTATCCCACTCAAGTCACGAGACAAACTTGAGTTCAAACATCTATATTAAACGAGCGTTTTATTATCGTTTTATTGTCGTTTCTCGTTGGTCCATTCATGTGAGGAGTTGTTATGTCGCTCACGCTCATACTTGTTCGACACGGTAAGGCAGAAGACCCCCAGTTTGAGATTCCCGACCGCATGCGTTCGCTCACGCAAAAAGGCATGCAGGCTTTGTCTGAAAAGGCTCAACAGATTGCCTCTCTTATCGAGACAAGCGATGCGGCAGAACTCTGGGTAAGCCCAGCGCTTCGTGCCGAGCAAACCGCTGAGATCTTAAACGATGCTCTTGGAATCGAGAACGTCTCTGAGCGAGACTACCTCTTTGAGCAGGACTTGGGTGCCTTTGTTGAGGAGCTCGCGGACAGCGATGTTGAGCAGCTTGTTGTAGTGGGACACATTCCCTTTATGAATCGTCTGTTCTACTATCTCACAGGTCTTGAGATGCCTTTTGCTACGGGTTCTGTGGCAGCTCTTGATATTGAAGACAAGCTGTCGCTTATAACAGGGACACCAACGGGCGAGCCGGTGGCTGAGCTCTTGTGGTTTGTGTCCTAGGTCGGGTAGCGACGGCTGCTTGTCTCGCTAGGTGAGGGAAGCCTTACCTTGGCGGATGCAGGCAGCCTTGCCTTGGCGGATGCGGGATGCCTTGCTCCGCCGGGTGCAGGATGCCTTGCCTTGGCGGGTGCAGGAAACCTCACCTAACGCACGATGCGAAAGTCTCGCTCCCCTTCTACCAGCTCGATATCGTTTGACTCGTAAGTAAAACTGATGTTGTAGCGCTTAAAGCGATTGAAGACATTGCCATGGAAACGCGCAATGTGGTCGGGGGTTCCTTGAAGCTCCGCCTCAACCGAGCCATCGGGAAGATTCTTAATCCAGCCCGTAATTTGGTCGATTCCAGCGAGTTGCTGGCACGCCCAGCGAAAGCCTACGCCTTGCACGTCTCCCGTAAACACCACGTGAGTGCGTCTTAATTCCTCTTCTTGTGCATGAATCATGGCACACCTTTCACAACATCTGTTACGCTACCTTCAAACAATATGACAGAGTATCCATCTGTCGCACTAAACTATTCAAGGAGCATGTTTTTCACCATGACCGAATATAACACTGAAACACGTCCAAACGTAGATCTTGTACCTCAGCCGGTCTACCACATACCAAGCCGAGAACCGCGCGGTTTTGCCAAGCTTTTCCAAGCGCTCGGACTTATCGTGTTATGCGATCTTATTGCAGGTACCGCCAGTCTTATCCTTGGAGAATTTGGTTTCGACTACACCGTTACTCACTACGTTGTTGCTATTCCCTGCTACATTCTCGCGCTCTTTATTATCAAAGGTCGCTCGCTCATTACTCCGCGTACCGGGACCTTA
The DNA here is from genome assembly GCA_017459605.1 of Atopobiaceae bacterium. Classification (GTDB taxonomy): domain Bacteria; phylum Actinomycetota; class Coriobacteriia; order Coriobacteriales; family Atopobiaceae; genus RGIG4373. The sequence goes on along the minus strand of JAFUCQ010000029.1, from coordinate 18,420 downwards.
AAAACTTCGTGGCGGATTGCATGGTGGCTGCTCACCATATCGGTTGTGCTGCTGCTTTTTGATTTAATTTCCCTCGCAAGCAGTGACGGTTTGGTGTTGGCTGACGACTGGCTCGGGCGTTTCGGTTTCACCCTTATCGTTTGTTTGGGGTCGAGTGTCACAGAAGAGATAGCCTTTCGCGGTCTGTTGCTTGGCGGCTTTTTGGCAATCTTTGGTCGCACCCGCAAAGGGATTGTTATCGCAACTGTGGTGACGTCTGTTCTTTTTGGGCTTGCACATGTTGTTCCTTTGGAGGACACGGGAAGTATTGCCTATGTTCAGGCAGCGCTCAAAGCCCTAGAGACAGCCATGTTCTCCCTGTTGCTGTGTGTCATCGTGCTTGAAACCAAGAGCATTTTGGGCACCATAACGCTGCACTTCTTCTTCAATTTCTGTGCGCTCGTGGGCAGCATGTTGTTTACGAACACCGAGTTTGAGGTGAGCTACATCGACACGGGCGACTTTGCAGATGCCGTCTTGGGCACCTACGTCATGCTCATTGTGTTACAACTGCCGTTTGTTATTCGCGCAATCAAGGTTTTGCGCGTAACTGCGGTTGCCAATCGGGGTGCCTTTTGGCACTACGCACCAGTTGCCTCAGTAGCTGGTGGGACAAGCAGCACACCAGAACAAATCAATGCTGCGAGCTCGGTTTCTCCAGCCTACCCAGCGTATCCGAGCAACCCAGCCCCAGCAAGTCCAGCCTACCCAGTCTATCCAACTGGTGCGGTAGACCCAACCGCTTTGGACTTCTCGGGTTATCCAGACGATACACCCGGTACTACTCACTATGCTGCTGAGAATACCCAGCGCATGAACGACGGACGACCACCGCTTCCTCTGAACTAGCAATCGACTCTAGCCCGAAGCCGCCACCGAACCTGCTAGCCCGGAGCCACCGCCGAAGCCGCCAGTCCAGACCCGCCGCCGAACCAGCTAGCCCGGAGCCGCCGCCGAACCTGCTAGCCCGGAGCCGCTGCCGAACCCGGCGCAGCAATCGTTTACAAGAACAGCCCTACCAACGCTGCAAAGATGCCGCCCAGCACCATGGTTATGGGCAGGGTGATAACCCATGCCGCAAGGATTCCGCGAGCCACGCCCCAGCGCACACCTTTTATGCGCTTGGCACTACCCGCACCCATGATTGACGTGGTAATGACCTGCGTGGTCGACACAGGAGCGCCGAGTGCGGTCATGGTCTCGATAGCAACGCCACTCGCCAGCTGAGACACAAATCCAATCGAAGGCTCAAGCTTGGTCACGCCCGAACCCATCGTTTTCATGATACGCCGCCCACCAAGCGAAGTTCCCAGCGCCATGGTAATCGCGCAGAAAAGCTTGACCCACAACGGCACACCACTACCCGCTGCCAACATACCGTCGGCAATCAGGGCAATAGTCATGATACCCATGGTCTTTTGCGCGTCGTTGTTGCCATGGCTGTACGCCATGAACATCGACGAGACAATCTGTATCTTGTGGAAAAAGGTGTTTGCTTTGGCGGGCTTCCAGTTGGCAAAGATGGCAAAGATGAGCTTCATGAGGGCAAAGCCAAGAACCAAACCAATGAGCGGCGAGGTAAACAGCGGTATGATGACCTTCATCAACACGCCTTCCCACATGACATGCTCGGCACTTGCCGTAAATACCATGGTGGCGCCAATGAGACTGCCAATCAGTGCGTGCGAAGAGCTCGACGGGATGCCCCGCCACCATGTAAACAGATTCCACACGATTGCCCCGATGAGGGCTGCTAAGACAACGTAGAGCTCGAGCTCGATATCCACCAGACCGTGCGCGATGGTCATGGCAACTTTTTCCGACGTCAAAGCGCCAATAAAGTTCATCACCGCAGACATAAGAATGGCAACACGCGGCGACAGCGCCTTGGTGTAAACCGTTGTGGCAATAGCGTTAGCGGTATCGTGAAAGCCGTTGATAAGCTCAAAGACAAATGCCGCAACAACAACGCCAATAAGCAGTGTACTAGGCATTTTTCATCATCACGCCCATGATGATGTTTGCGACCTCTTGGCAAGCATCAAGCGTGTCCTCCATTTTGTCGAGCAGACTGTTCCACTTGAGAATCTCGACCGGCTCATAATCCTTGTTGTAGATTTTGGCAAGAGCATCGCGGTAAACGTCGTCGCCCTTATCCTCAATCTCGGTTATATCACCGAGGTGGCGATGTATCTCATCAGCGTTTTTCTTGAACTCAGGGAATAGCGTGAACAGTTTGTCGAGGTGTTCTGCCGCTTCAAGCGTAAGTTGGGCTACCTCAACCGCACCTTTTCGCACGTACTCGACATTAAAGAGCACAAAGCGAGCAGAGACTTTCTCGATGCCGTCAACAATATCGTCCATGCTCAGCACGAGGCTTGAAATGTCTTCTCGGTCAAAGGGAGTAATAAACGAGTTGTAGAGCTCAGCCAAAACCGCACGCACCAGCTCATCGCATTCGTTTTCAATCACCTTAAGCTGAGAAATCTCATCGCCCACGTCTGGGTAGTTTGCAACGATTCGCGCGTAGCTCTCTGCGGCTTCTCTGATTTTTGTGCTGAACTGTTTGAAGTAATCGTAGAAGATATCCTCTTTGCGTTTGATGCGTTTCATGTGGTCTCCTCATTCCGCGCGTCCATAGCACAAGAAACCGGTTGGTTCCTTGCTGAGTTCATATCTGTTCTAGTTGTTCTGCTGATTTACTCCTGAAACGTACTTCACTGCTGTTCTTATTGCTTTTCATGCTATATGTTACCATCTCAAGCACAATTCTCGACGACAATATTAAATTGGGCGTTTACCTGCACAAACAATGGTTCAAAAACTTAATTGTGCTAAAGTATTGTGGATGTGAGGATTGTAGGCGATGCGTTGCAGATGCGGGGACGGTACGGCTGTTGCGTTGCTGGCGGCGGGGATGGCACGGCTGCCGTGTCGCGATGCGACTACGATGTCACTGGCGCAGGCATGGTGCCGCTGTCGCGTTGCTGGCGGCGGGGATGGCAGCTCTACACCGCCTGCACTCGAGTGGCACACAGAGCAAGACCCGCCTGAGTCAACAAGACTCGCCTGAGTCTGCCCGATGATTGGAGAGTTATGGCACTACGACTTGAGGATGCCCGCTTTGAGGCTTCGTTTGGGGCTGTCAGTCAGCTGCCCGAGCCGAATACCCCTGAGGTCTGTTTTGTTGGCCGCTCCAACGTGGGCAAGTCGTCGCTGCTCAACCGCCTTGTGGGGCGCAAAGCCCTCGCTAAAGTGTCGAGCAAACCGGGCAAAACCGCCAACATCAACTTTTTTGCGGTCGACGGTATTCGCCTCGTTGACCTGCCGGGATATGGCTATGCAAAAGTATCGGAGGCCGAACGCCGACGCTGGGCAGACCTTATCTCGGGTTACTTTGAGCAAGAGCGCAGCTTTAACTTGGTCGTCGCTCTCGTCGACATTCGCCATGAGGCACAGGCGCTTGACCTGCAGATGATTGAGTTTTTACGCGAAGAAGAACTGCCTTTTGTGGTCGTACTTACCAAAGCCGATAAACTCAGCAAGGCTCGTCAGCAAAAGCAGCTTGCTCTGCTCGCCCGCCAACTTGACGTTGCACGTGAAGACATGATTGTGTGCTCAAGCGAAACAGGTCAGGGAATCCACGAGATTTTGCGCGCAGTGGAGGAAGCTTGTCTCTAAGACGCATGGACTGCTGAGATGAGGACATTGAGCTCCCGAATGATTGCGTAAGGTGCTTGCTTGGGAATCGAATGCCCCACCTCGGGAACCACCACGAGGCGAGCCTGCGCAATTGCCGAGACAATCGTTGTCGTCTCGTAATCTGCGATGCAGTCGTGTTCCCCCACCATAATGGTTATGGGCTGCGATATTGAGCTGAGCGATGTTGCCTCGATATGGGGTTCATCGAGCATGAGCTGCAGCAGCTCGGCCGTCCAAAGTGCCTGCTCAGGCGTAGGCGTGAGGAGTCTTGTATCCACGTGCTGCTCGCCATCTGCCCGCGACTCACCCAACCAGTAGTCTGCCCACGCGCGGTGAGTTGCCACAGAACCTGTAATGTCCCAATTGGGATCTTCAACCACACCATCGGGCGTGAGATTTGCTCCAAGCGCAAGCACAGAAAGCACGCGCTCGGGATAATCGCGGGCAAGCAAGAGCGCTTCGATTCCGCCATCTGAGTAGCCCAGCACGTGGGCTGCCGATATACCAAAAGCATCCATTACCGCTACGGCATCAGCAGTCATAAGCTCGTAGGTTAAGCGCTCAGACCCCCGTGTTGACCTGCCCTGAGCTCGCGAGTCGAGTGCAAGAGCTGTGCATCCTCGCTCCAAGACCGCATCGATAACTGGTCCAAACGAGCCGTGCTCTCCCCCGTTGCCGTGCAAAAACAGAACCGTATCGCGCACGGCCTGCATCGTTGCTTTCGTGTTGGACTCCTGTGCGGATGGCTCATACAAAAACGCCGCTATCTGAGCTCCATCTGCCATGGTTACATACTCGGCACGACTCGGCGCGGTACTGGGACGCGCATAGGGAGACGGAAAGCTTGGTGCTGGGGGCATGGGCGGATTCATCATCTGGCTTCCTTACTCATGGTGAGGCGCATTGGATTTGCGGGATATGCAAGCTTACGTGCTCGGCGAGACGAGCATGTCGCTGTGTGGGAGCACCTCTTGTGTGGGTGCGAACCATGCTACACGATAATGCAGCTGCCCGTGATGGCTCAGGCTCAGAAGCCACATCAGCCTTTAAGCTTTGTGGATAAGTGTACGTCCAAAAACGCTTTCCTGCGGTTTCTTCTAGCAAAAGGCGGGATAGCGATTTTGAACGTACACTTTTGAAGGAGGGGTGTGTGCTTTAAGCCTCGCATACCTCTCTCACGCAAACGTGCTTCACACAAGAACTGCCATCCCTGGCAAATCTTGTCAACAAATCCCAGTTTAAGAAAAAACTTATCTATGCGCAGGAAACGAGGAGAGCTCTCATCTTTGAAAGGTGTGGCGCAGCTGTCTCGTGTTGGTAGCAGAGACGAGCAGCACAGTGGCGCGCGCGTGTTCGCTCGTCTACACACGAGAAGAGGAGACGATAATGAGAAACTATTCCGAGGAAGCCCATGACGCATTGCAGCGGGCGGTGATACTTTGCTGCGGACTTGCACTCGCACTGTTCTGTGCCCTGTTCACACCAGCAATCGCATTTGGAGAAGCGAGTACCACTGATACCGAGACAGGCGCTCTCAGCGAACAGGCTCGCAATCAAGGTCAAGTTCCCACACAAGCTCAAACACCGGGACAGGCGCAAGGCCAAGCACCGGGGCAAACACAGGTTCCGGGACAGGCTCAAGGCCAGGCACCGGGACAGGCGCAAGGCCAAGCTCAGGAACAAACACAAGTGACCAATGGCGTTACCATGTACCGACTCTATAATCCCAACTCTGGCGAGCACTTCTACACCTCCAACACCACCGAGAAAAACCAGCTGGTAAAGCTTGGCTGGAGGGACGAAGGTATTGGCTGGATTGCTCCCACCAAATCAAACACACCAGTGTATCGTCTCTACAATCCCAATGCGGGAGACCACCATTACACAACGAGCGCTGGTGAGAAAAATGCGCTTGTCAAGCTCGGGTGGCGCTATGAAGGCATTGGTTGGTATTCAGATGATGCCAAGACCGTAGCGCTCTATCGCCAGTACAACCCAAACGCACAAGCGGGTACTCATAACTACACCACCAACAAGGCAGAAAACGACCAGCTGGTAAGCATTGGTTGGAAGGGTGAAGGTATTGGTTGGTATGCTCTGCAAGCAGGAACACCCGCACAAAATACCCAGAATGGCCAACAAGGTCAGCAGCCGCCTCAACCGAGCGGACAGACCCAGCCCACTGGACAGACCCAGCCGAGCGGACAAACCACCACAACTCCCACCACAAACCCTACCAGCGCTGACGTACCAGAAAGCTCAACGGCTAGCTCAACCGTCGATGCTGCCACGCTCGCAGAGGCATTTACCTTCTCTGAAAACGCTGTGACGGCTGCTGCGTCAGCACCAAGTAGCTCCTACTCCATCGACGGCACCACCCTCACCATCAAAGAAGCTGGTACGTATGTGGTCACTGGCTCTTGCTCCAACGGCAATATCGTAGTGAAAAAAGGAACCACTGGAGTAACACTCGTCTTAGCCGACCTCACCCTCACCAGCACTACCAGCGCTCCTGTCGCTTGCAACAAAACAACAGAGGTGACCATTCAAGTCGAAGGAACCACCACCATCACCGACGCAGAAGATCCCGCCAACGAGACAAGCACCGACACAGCCGTGGCAGACGCTTTTGAAGGTGCTGCTATCAAGGCAAAATCAGGCTCTCAACTCACCATCACGGGATCTGGTGCTCTCAACATTAACTCAGCTAACTGCAAAAACGGCATCAAGGGTGCTTCTGAAGCAGCCATTAGCATCGCTGACTCTGTGACCGTCAATGTAAACGCAGCTAACAACGGTATTGCCTCAGACGGAAGTCTCAACATTACGGGAGGCACCATTATCGTACGTTCCGGAAACGATGCCATTAAGTCTGAGCCCGACGAAGATGACACCACGTCAGCAGGCACCATCACCATCAGCGGCGGAAGCTTCACGCTTGTATCCACAGGAGACGCAATCCAAGCGAGCGGCAACATCAGCATCACGGGTGGAGCGTTCCAGATCTGGTCTGGCGACGATGCCATACACACCGAAGCCACGCTCGACATTGGTACGCTCGGTGCTGAGTCAGGCCCACAGATTACCGTGGAAAGCTGTGTCGAAGGTCTTGAGGGTGCCATTGTGAACCTCAATTCGGGAAGCGCCAACGTTAAGGCAAGTGACGACGGTGTCAACGCCGCCAACGCAGACTTAGGAAACTACCCATTTGCTATCAACGTCAACGGTGGCACGTGGTATGTCGATGCTGGTGGAGATGGCTTTGACTCCAACGGAACCATTACCAACGCAGGTGGAATATGCACCGTCTTTGGCTCAGCAAACGCTGGCAATGCTGCAATGGATATTGGCGACAAGGGCGGCTCGTGGAAGGTGTCTGGCGGAACCATTGCGGCTGTTGGTATGAACGGAATGGCAATTACCCCCACAAGCGGTACATATGTGAGCTTTAGTAGCGCAGGTATGGGTGGCATGGGTGGCATGGGCGGACAGCCTGCAATGATGCCCATGAGTGATGAGACCGACGAACTCGTAGCCGAGACCACCACTGCCGAGACAAGCACATCTGAGGAAGCTGTTCTTGATGAGCAAGCCATGCGCGGAGGCCAGCAACCCGGACAGATGGGTCAGCAACCCGGGCAGATGGGGCAGCAAACTGGCACGGTTAACATTACCGCAGGCTCTACCATCACTATCAAGGATGCCGCAGGAAATGTCCTCTTTGAGACAGTCGCTCCAAAGTCTGCCAACTCAGTTGTCTTTGCGGCTGCAAACCTCAGTGCAGGACAAAGCTACACCCTGTATGTCAACGGCTCTGCAGCAGCAAGCTCAACCGCAGTGAGTCGTTAACACAAGTGCGACCCCCGCACAGTACAGCAAGTCTTTCGAGCTTGCAGACATCAAGAACGTGTTTCTACAGCTCCCCGCACACTACAACAAAACCTGCATGGTTGGTCGCAATTCGCAGCAGCGTGAAAGCGACCAGCCATGCAATCCGCAGCAGCGTGAAAGCGACCAGCTTAGCGTTCAGCAGCTTTGAGTTGTTTTTGCTCGTAGAGACGCTGGTCGGCAGCGTCCATGTAGTTTTGCACCGTACCAAACTCTGGGCTCCATCTCACCCAGCCCACACTCATTTTGATGCGATACGGTGTCTGAGCAGCGTCGTTTTTCTCCTCAAGCGCACTCAACAGCCGACGACAAAACTCCAGAGCCATATCGTCACCGGTCAAATGGATGAGAACAACAAACTCGTCTCCACCAAGGCGGGCAATGAGTCCGTGATCGTCCATGCTGTTTGCACCAGCTCGCAAAGCCTCTGCAACACGCTGAAGAGCTCGGTCTCCTTCGACATGGCCATAGGTGTCGTTGATGAGCTTGAAGAGGTCAACGTCCATCATAAACAGGTACAGGTTTTGGGAGGCATCTGAATCGCGCAAAGCTCGGCTCATCGCCCGCATAAAGTGACCGCGATTGTTGAGCTGGGTCAGCGGATCGGTTGATACCAAGTTTTGCAGGGTGTCGAGATTGAGGTTGAGTAAAGCGAGTGCCATGCCTGCACACAGCAGCGGGAACTGCCAAAATACCATCTGCAAAATCGCTCCAACAATGACCGGAATTGGAAAGATGGCGTAGGAAAGCAGTCGGGAACGGTCTGCTATGTTTTCGTCCTTAGAGGCTTGAATAAACGCTCTGAATGATGCCAGTGCAAGATAGCCAAACGTCACCACCATCTGGATTGAAAAGAGCGGGCCGCGATGGTAGGTACCATATCGCTCAGAAACGTCAAAGAGGCAGCCCGTTGGAATGTTGATGATGTTGAGCAACACAACAAACAGAAACGGAGCAGCTACCCAAAGACGCCATCGCCTATCTGAGAGACGCTCTTCTTTTTGGTTCGCCTCAAAATACATGTATGCAAGGCATGCGAGTCCTACGGCAGAGATCCAATAGAGCGAGCGTACCGCCATACTTATGGCGTAAAGCTGAGGATTAGCTTGAGAAACCAAACCAGTTGACCTGTTGTCGAGTAAGATCCAAACGGCGTCCAGGGCAAAAAAGATGAGTCCGCAAACCAACATGAATGTATACAAGCGCTGCAAACGACGAACGCCGAGCGTAGAGAGGCCTTTGATGAGAAGCAGCACCAGAATGACAAAACAAACGGCATCCATCTCAATGTATGCAATTACGTTGGTCGCCACAAATCCTCCTACATCGTTTCTTAACGTAACAATAATAGCAGCTCTTACAGGATTGAAGCGATAACTCCACAGATACGAACACCAACGAGTAGTCATAGCAAACGACTGCAGCCGCCCCGAAGACGACTGCAGTCGTTGTTCAACGTACTAACGTGAGATTCCGCTTAGTTGTTGATGAGCTTGTCGGCATCTTTCCACGAGTACATCTTGCGAATCTCGGTGCCTACGGTCTCGCTGGGATGCTCGGCTGCACGCTTGCGCATCGCTTGGAAGTGTACCTGACGACCAGAGTCGCTCATATCGCCCAAGAACTCCTTGGCAAACGTTCCGTCTTGGATGTCGGCCAAGACCTTCTTCATGGCAGCACGTGTCTCGTCTGTCACAATCTTGGGTCCCGTTACGTAATCGCCAAACTCAGCCGTGTTGGAGATGGAATAGCGCATGCCAGCAAAGCCGCTCTCATAGATGAGGTCTACGATAAGCTTCATCTCGTGAATGCACTCAAAGTAAGCATTGCGCGGGTCGTAACCTGCATCAACCAAGGTCTCAAAGCCAGCCTGCATAAGAGCAGTCACGCCACCGCAGAGCACGGCCTGCTCGCCAAAGAGGTCGGTCTCGGTCTCGGTGCGATAGTCAGTCTCGAGAAGACCAGCGCGAGCACCACCAATAGCAGCACCGTATGCCAAAGCAAGCTCCCACGCATCGCCCGTGGCATCTTGCTCAACAGCCACCAAGCAGGGTGTTCCCTTGCCTGCCTGATACTCAGATCGCACTGTGTGACCAGGCGCTTTAGGAGCAATCATGATAACGTTGACGTCTGCGGGTGGCTTGATGCAGCCAAAGTGAATGTTAAAGCCATGCGCAAAGGCGAGGGTCTTTCCAGCAGTGAGGTTAGGCTCAATGTCTGCCTCATACATCTTGGCCTGAAGCTCATCGTTGATGAGCACCATGATGATGTCTGCTGCCTTGACGGCCTCGGCATTGGTCATAACGGTCAGACCCTGAGCTTCGGCCTTAGCCGCGCTGGGGCTTCCCTCGCGCAGGCCAACAACAACGTTCACACCACTGTCATGCAAATTGAGAGCATGTGCGTGACCCTGACTTCCGTATCCAATAATGGCAACGGTCTTGCCATCAAGCTTTGACAGGTCGCAATCCTGCTCGTAAAACATCCTAAATGCCATCTCAAACAATCCTTTCTTACTTGGTCGCCCTCGAACTTACTTGGTCGCCCTCGAACTTACTTGGTCGCCCTCGAACTTACTTGGTTGCCCTCGAACTTACTTGGTTGCCCTCGAAGCGAGTCCTCGAGGAGACATCCTCAGCGAGCCTCTCAAGGCTCGTCGCCCTAGAGTTTGGTCACGTTTCTCATCACCGATGAGCCACGCTCAAGCGACACCACACCCGTGCGGCAAATCTCGAGAATCTCAAAATCACGCATGAGCTCGATGAAGTCGTCAATGCGGCGGCTCTCGCCCGTCATCTGCATCACAATCGACTCACGCGAGTAATCCATAATCTGTGCATCAAAGGCATTTGCCGCGTCGAGAATCTCTTCTCGGTCATCATGCACGTTTGCCATCTTGATGAGCAAAAGCTCGCTCGAAACGGTCTCCTCGCGCTCAAACTCGCGCACCGAAACCACGTCAGGAAGCTTGTAGAGTTGGCTCACCAGCTGACGCTTGTGGTTGTCGTCGCCCTCAAACAAAACCGTGATGCGCGAATAGGCCGTGTCTTCTGTCTCGCTTACCGTGAGGCAGTTGATGTTGAAGCGGCGACGGCGGAACATGCTCGTCACGCGATTCAGCACACCAAACTGGTTACGCACGAGAATAGCTAAGGTATATCGATTCATGCTAATCACCGAGCCTCACGATGATGTCGTCAAGCGTGCCTCCAGGAGGAAGCATGGGCATAACGAGCTCATCTTTGTCAATTACACATTCCACGAGGTAGGGCGTATCAGATGCAAACGCCTCCTCAAGCGCAGGGCCAAGCTCATCGGTTGTTGTTACGCGCTGAGCACCAGCGCCAAATGCCTTGGCAAGTGCCACGTAGTCTGTTACCCGCTTGTCGAGGGTGGTGTTGGAGAAGCGCTCCTCATAGAACAGGCGCTGCCACTGGCGCACCATTCCGAGCACCGAGTTGTTGAGCAAAATGACCGTAAGCGGTACCTTGTTGGTTACTGCGGTTGCCAAGTCGTTGAGACACATAGCAAATCCGCCATCGCCAATCACAAGCACGGAGCGCTTGTTGGTTCCAAAGTGGGCACCAATGGCTGCTCCCATGCCAAAGCCCATGGTTCCCAAACCACCACTGGTCAGGAAGGTGCGCGGACGAGCAAAGCGCAGGTATTGGGCTGCCCACATCTGATGCTGACCTACGTCGGTGGTCACGGTCATCTCGGGCTCGAGGTGCTCGTTGACCGCAAGCATGACATTTTTGGGAGTCATGCCTTCGCGCACGTCGGCATTCTCGGCTTCAAACTCCTTGAGCTCAGCAATACGCGCTGCCCAGTCGGGGCGCTCTTGCGGTTTGATGAGCGGATAGAGACGCTGAAGCGTCAGCTTCACGTCGCCATGAAGATCTACCTTGCCCGAGACGGTCTTGGAAAGCTCAGACTCGTCGATGTCGATACGCACCACTTTAGCCTTGCGAGCAAACTTGGTGCGGTCGCCCGTTGAGCGGTCGTTGAAGCGAGCTCCCAAAGCGATGATGCAGTCTGCCTCTTTGATTGCCATGGTCGACGAATAATGACCATGCATACCCTCGAGACCCAAGAAGCGCGGGGTGTCCGACGGAATGAGCGACGTTGCCATCAAAGAGTTGCCAATGGGAGCGTCGATTGCCTCGGACAGAGCGATAACCTCTTTGGTTGCCTCGCTGGCAAGAGCGCCGCCACCCACGTAGATAAACGGACGCTTGGCGTTGTTGATAATCGTTGCAGCCTGAGCCAGTCCCTCATCGCCAGCAGCCTCACGCGGATCGGGTACCACTGGGTTTCTCCGCTGATAATCATAGCGGTCTACCTGCACGTCTTTAGCAATGTCGACAAGGACAGGACCGGGTCTATCAGAGCTTGCAATCTCAAAGGCTTCGCGGACAACATCGGCCAGCTCTGAGATATCACTCACAAAGTAGTTATGCTTGGTGATTGGCAAGGTGATGCCGGTAATGTCAATCTCCTGAAAACCGTCAGTACCAATGTTTGCGGTCGCTACATTTCCCGTAATGGCAACAAGTGGTACCGAGTCGAGAAATGCCGTTGCAATTCCCGTTACCAAATTGGTGCAACCAGGACCAGAGGTCGCAATGCAAACGCCCACCTTTCCCGTTGCACGAGCATAACCATCTGCCGCGTGAGCTGCGTGTTGCTCATGCGACGTGAGGATGTGCGTAATCTCGTCTTGATAGCGATAAAGTGAGTCATAAATGTCGATAACCGATCCACCCGGATAGCCAAAGACAACCTCACACCCTTGGTCGATAAGCGACCGAACAAGGATGTCTGCTCCTTTAAGTACCATTTCGCTGTCCCTCCCTCACACATTCGAGCAGTTGAAGCAATGAAGCTACGATAGCGCACCTGTCTGGCAACTTGGGCGACGAGTTCAGTTTCACGGCGCATTTGAAGTCATAATGAAACAATCAGCCGCCCACCAAGACCAGTACGCAATGTCTGCATCCATCCACTATCATGATGTCCATGGATGCAAAAGAGATCGCCCAATACGAAAAACTCGTACTCACGCCAGTTGGTCCCCTTATTTCGCGATTGGCGATACCCACCGTTATCTCAATGCTAACCGCCATGATTTACAACTTGGTGGACGCCTTTTTTGTGGGTCAAATTGGAACCAGCGCAAGTGCCGCCATTGGCATTATGGTGAGCATCCAAGGGGTCTTTCAAGCGATTGGTTTTATGTACGGACACGGAGCTGGATCTCTCATTTCTCGACATCTTGGCAAGGGAGACCGAGAAGCAGCGCATCGCTACGTCTCGACCAGCTTTGTGTGGGCAATTGGTACTACCGCGCTCATCAGTGCGGCGGGCATTGTGTTTCTCGACCCCTTTATGCGGATTCTTGGCTCAACCGAGACCATCCTTCCCTACTCGCGCATCTATGGCTTTTACATGCTGATAAGTGGCCCTGCGCTGGCTGCGAGCTGCGTGCTCAACAACGTGATGCGCTACGAAGGCAAGGCAGCTCTTGCCATGGTGGGCTTGGTTTCGGGCGGGGTTATCAACATGGTGCTCGACCCGATTTTGATGTTCACCCTTGGTATGGGTATCCGAGGCGCCGGGTTGTCTACCGCCATCGCCGAGTACACGAGCTTTGTCATTTTGCTTGTCATGTTTTTGTCGGGACGCACGGTGAGCAGGCTTTCGCTCAAAGCGGTCTCGCGTCGTTTCTCGACTATTGTCGACGTAATTAGAAACGGCATTCCCAGCCTTGTGCGCCAGTCGCTCAACAGCCTTGCAGTGATGGTGCTCAATTTGTCGGCTGGTCCTTATGGAGATGCCGCCATTGCTGCCATGACTATCGTGGGGCGCGTATCAATGGTGATTGCCGCCGTGATGATTGGTATTGGACAGGGATTGCAACCGGTCGCCGCGTACAACTACGGTGCCGAGAAGTTCCGGCGCGTGCAGCAGAGCGTTATGTTTACGTGGCGTTTGGGCGAGGCTATTGTGCTCATTGGAGCAATCGCCTGTTTTGTGTGGGCAGGACCTATCGTGAGCTTTTTTAGAGATGACCCCGAGGTTGCCCGCATTGGCATTGTTGCCATGCGCATCCAGTGTGTGGGACTTGCTCTGGCGCCTATCACCATTGTGATGAGCATGGTTTTGCAGAGTGTAGGAAAGCCTCGTGAGGCCTCGGTTATGGCGATGATGAGAAACGGACTGTTTTATATTCCGGCACTGCTCATCGCACCGCGCTTTTTGGGACTGTTGGGTATTCAGTCTGCGCAGGCTATTGCTGATGTGATAGCGTTTGTGACAACAGCCCCGTTTGTGGTGTCGTTTTTGAGACAAACTCCTAACGAAAACCGCCACGCTCCCATCGACGATGAGTACACCCGAGCGAAAGCAGCATGATACGGGGCTTAGTGGACAAACGCTCCCATTGGCTCCTACCGTATGTAGGCAGATTGATGTAGTTATGAAAAAGAGTATACAGACCTTTTCCAGAATCATCAGGAATACTAAGAATTTCGTCTAAAGGCGCATTTGCGTTGTAAATCAAGCATTTCATGTCTGAAAATCCCCTCTGTGGACGATTTTTTGGGATTGAAAATTACGGGGTCAAAAACGCACCGTTTATGACCTGCACTTTTGAAGGGTGTCCTATGGCAATGGTGGACAAAGTTGCCTCAAAAATCGTCCACGGAGAGGAATTTGGTACATGAAACTGACTTTTTTGAACGCAAAACTGATTAAGGGACTATATCGCCCTTCGCGCGTCAGTTCGCGCGCGTTCAGCTTCGTCGGGTTCAGTAAAACCTTCGAGTTACATACAACAAACTGCAACGAACAACCCCCTCTTTTTTTAATGAGAACTCTCTATTTGTTAGTTTGTATGTCTTCGCCCACCAAACACAACTTTGTTGCTTCTTTTTCCGTTCTGCCTTATGACCTCACAAGCACGAGCGTGCTCACATTTCCATCGGACCACATGAGCGATCCGGCGGCATACTGATGGTCGCCTTGCTGCCAGAAGGTCGCAATCGTTACACACCCCGAACCTGTAGCATCGAGCAGTCCCGAATCCCATGTCCCCGAATAGTAGGAGGTGGGTGTCGGATCCTCTTTACCATCACCGCTGCCACCTTCGCGCAGGTAGTACCAATCAAGCGCAACTACCACCCCCGATTGACCAACATCAATCGATGTATGTAACAACCATTCCATCTCAGAATCAAACAGGTACGCTTTCCAACCGCCCGTTTCCCCCATGGTTCCGTGCACCTCAACTGAGGTAACCCAGTCAGGGTCGTTACCAAAATCTCCAATCGACCATACCGAGCAGGAATCAGGCGCATCTTTCTGCGTTGCTACGATCTTGCCTTGCGATTGTTTTGCATGACATGCTCCTCTCCGCTCGAACTCAATACAGAAGCTAACAGCTATACCAAAATCCCACCTACCCCTTTACCTTCGCGTTCGGGCAATGCTCCACGATGTAGTTGAAGACAAAATCGTAGTCTTCGGGCTCCACGTACACCTGGTTTTTCATTAACGCTTCGTTCACCTTGATAACATGCAGGGTGCGCGAACCCTTGATTGAGCGCACGGCAGCAAAGGTGCTGGTAGACGAGCTGCGAGCTGCCGTGAGAAGACCTATGCCCGCTTGGCTGGGCTTGCCTGAAGCCAAACCGACCAAGGCCGTGATTGCGCCAATCAACTGCACTTTCTCGAATTGCTTGGGCATCTGGCTATGCACAATCTTGGTCTTGTCCATCTCGAACACGGCACAGTACTTGCCGCCCATTAAGATAGCGTAGATGGCGTATCCGATGATGGACAGGCCAACCATGACCGCCAGCACCACAACACCTATCCGAAACGTGCCCTCGACTTGCCAGGAATACAGCATGCCGTCGATAAGATCGGGAATCAAAAGTGCAAACATGAATGCTGTGAGAATCAAACAAGAAATAACAAATACTTTAAGCACGGTGATTAGAATAGTGGGATTAGTCCATAGGTTGAACTCATACACCCATCGGTACGTGCCTTTTTCGTCTTGTATAAGAGTACCCATGATGCGACCACCTTTGAACTGTCGTACGAGATATGCTCTTGTAAGGGATCTATCGTATGAGAGGGTGTTTTATACCGTCTTTATTTATCTGTCATTGACAATATCTAGGCACAATTTGTGCCACGTAGAGTCATGCTTGCAGTCCACGCACTATGCGCAAGGTAAGTTTTTGCAGCATCTCACGCAATGCGCAAGGTTCAATATCAGCACAAGAGCGCAAGTGGCAGCATATTGCATTGTGCTGAGCTCTTCCCTACTATTCGAGCGTAACAGGAAGGTGAATCTGGAGAGTAATTCGAGAGGTTAGGGTATGCAAAACAGGTATTCGGGAGACATAGGAGACTTTAGCAAACTCGGGCTTCTTCGAGTGTTGCATGCTGCCGGTTTAACCATCGGTCTTAACTGGTACCTAACTCCCAACGAGACACATAACAGCGACGGTTTGCATGTGAAATACCTCGACCAAGAGAAGTTTCGTGCTTGCGATGAAGAGCTGTGGCTCAATCTCAAGAGAATCGTCGATTCTGGCCAGCGAGAAATACGTTTTTTGGAAGCCGAAGACATCCTACAAGCAACATTCTTCTCAGAGTGTCTCGACTTGGCGGGAAAGACAAAGTCGCAGCGATTGACATGCCGTCACAGATGGTTTAGTAAGTCACTTTCTTCAATGTCGGGAATTGACCTCGTATGTGTTGATCCTGACAATGGCCTCGTTGTACCTTCTGCCTTGAGCAGACCAAAAGAAAACAAGTACGTGCTACCCGAGGAACTGGCAGCCTATTATGCTCAAGGTTCAAGCGTGATTTACTACCAACATAAAGCAAGACGAAAGGATGACTTTTACATCGAGCAACACCGCAAGCTCATGAGTCGCCATGATTTTGTAGGTACCACGGGTCTTGTCTTGAAGTTCAAAACGACATCTCAGCGATACTACATGTTTATTGTCCAGCCTAGACATAAAGATGACGATAACCTAGTCGAAGCTGTTGGAAATGCAGTGATTGCCAGAGATTACGACGTGAGACAGCGTAAGGCGGTCCTTGCCGATGCTATCGTCCTAACAGACGGTCGTGTCGTGGAAACTCGCTCTGCGAAACGCAGCTATTCTGGGTCGATTGAGTTATCGGCTATCACGGATTGGGACTTCGACCTGCTCGCCATATTAATCTTCGACGAGAACGGGTACATAGAGTCGGATATTGAGGTGGAAGGCGCGCAAGGTCACCGAGTTTCACATGGTCAGGGTGCAGAACTCCAGCTTTAATCACTCATCTGTGAAGTGGGTGAAGAACTCAGTGAAGTGGAATGTAGTAATACTTCACTCAACTTCACTAAGTTCTGCTATCATACTGAAGTAGTACATATCCAGGACAGGAGTACTTATGTTGTTGGAAGAAATCCTTCCGGGTACCAACCTTGAAACCCAAACAACCGAGTTCAAGGGTATGATTTCAGAAGGAAATGGTAAAGAGCAGAGATGGCTGCGTACATTGGCAGCTTTCGCCAACACCCAAGGCGGAGACCTTTATGTTGGTGTGGAAGATAAATCACACAAGGTAGTTGCTCTCGATCACCAAACCACAGACAAAACAGTACTCATGATTCACCGCCAAATTGCGGAAAAGATTGATCCGATGCTTGATTACAGCATAGATGCAATTCCTTTTCCGAATGCGGTTCCCACGCGATACATCCTACGTGTACACGTTGAGCCAAGTAAAAGCTTACCAATAACCGTACGCAGCGGAGGTTTGCTGGGTGTCTACGTAAGGCGTTTTGGGCGCACGGACTCTGCCACAGCTGAACAGCTCAGAGAACTTGTTCTGCAAAGCGACAGTGTCCCCTTCGACCGCGCATTCACCGATACCGTGTTCAAACCTGAACAGTTTACAAAGCTATGCCAACTTTATAGCGACAACATGGGTGCCGAACTCAACGAAAAGGAACTTATCTCCATTGGCTTCATGAACACAGAGGGGAAGCTTTCAAAGGGTGCCCAGCTGTTCGCAGATACATGTGCTGACGAGAGGACACGCATGGTTTTCACCCAGTGGCCAGGAGATACAAAGGGTTCAGATACAGTCCTTGCCTCACAGGACTTCATAGGTAATCTGCTCGATGGAATACACATGGCATGTGCCTTTGTAGCAGCTCACTCCGCAAACGGTTTCAGAAAAACCGCTTCATCACGTGAGGAGTACGTCGCTTACCCCGCACGCTCGGTCACTGAAGGTATCGTAAACGCAGTGGGACACCGTAACTATTTCATCTCGGGTTCTCAGATAGAGGTAAACGTTTTCAAGGACCGCCTCGAGATTACCTCACCCGGCGCGTTGCTCGGCGTACAAGAGCTTGTACGGGAGCACAACATCTCCTCCATTGTCCCGCGCAGACGTAACGAGGTTATCTGCGATGTTCTTTCTTCCTGTAGGCTCATGGAGGAGAAGGGATCTGGTTTTGACAAAATTGAGGAGGATTATCTTGGGAGTGGGCCTACACACAGACCTTTTGTATCCGCAAACTCATCCTCGTTCACGCTCACGCTACCTGACCTCACTTTTGAGGGAGGCGTCATCGGTGATGGTAACGATACTCCGACAGTTGTAACAAAAGGGCTTATCAATATTAAAAACGGTCTTGAGATTCTTTCCTTCTGCTACAGGAAAGAGCGGAGTGCAGCAGAGATCGCAGAGCATGTAGGTGTTACC
>JAFUCQ010000028.1 GCA_017459605.1 Atopobiaceae bacterium | reverse complement strand
TCAGCCGGGTGGCGGCACCCGTGCGGGAAGGCGGCTGGTCTTTGTTCCAGCCCGGCCGGCGATGGCGGTCTAGCTAACCGCCTCAGCCGGCTGGGCCGATGGATTTTTCTCACTTGACACGCTGATGAACATATGAAAAAAAGACTTTGGAGCTTGTGCCCAAAGTGATTTCATGTACATCAACCAGTAAAGACTGTATGTCCAGTGTTATACAGTCTTTACTAACAGAGTGAGGTGTTTTTAATACAACCTCACAGCGCTTTGCATAGCGCTAGATCAGCTTCAAGCAAAATTACCGACTATAGAAAATGAGGGACTGCTCATCCTGCGGAAATGCTGCTGCGAGTTTCTACAGTCGGTAGTTTTGTTTGTTAGGCGACTCGAGCCTCACCAGTGGAAGCTCTTTTGAGTACGCCCAGCTCTTCTGATAAAGAGCTGCTGGGTCATGGTCAGAGCGCGTGTCAAAGCGCTGTACGCGCTGTACGAGCTGTATCGCGCTGTATAAAACAGCTCGTAGCCGAGAAAACCGCAAGCATGGTACACTTTGATACAAGTGAATAGTTCATACCCGCAGGCGCGGTTCGAACAGCTGTGAGCCTAGTAGACGTGCAGGGGTTTCGGTTTGAATCCGGAGCAGCTTAGTTACTGTGCCTGAGGTTTTGTCAAACAGCGTTTACGCGCGGCTGCTAGGGTTTGCGTTGTGCATGCTCAATAAAAGAAACGCTGTATGTGACACGTGCCTCGCCCTCTTGCTTGCGGGAAAGCCAATGGAATGTCTGCATAGCCATGTTGGTGTGTAGACATCCCAAAAGAGGGGAGGCCTGATGAGCAAGAAGCTCACGACCAGCCAAAAAACGTTACGAGCACTTGCCGTTTTTGCCGCAGCACTGATGGCATCGGTACATCTGAGCGCCGCTCTAGCGCTTGCAACACCCATCGAAAGCACTCCAAACGATACCGAGACTGCAACTCACGCCGTGGGGCTCGCAGTGCATACCAACGAGATTGCTGCACATACCACGGCAGCCGCAACCCACACCACGGCAGCCGCAACCCACACCACGGCAGCCGCAACCCACACCACGTTAGCCGCAATCCACACCGCGGAAACGCCGACCCACACCCCAGCTCTCGCACCGCAGGCAGATGCCGAGCAGGTCTGCATGACGGTTCGCGTGGTTGGTCCTGACGCACAAGGAGCAGACACAGAGTGGTTGACCACTACAAAAGTCATGGTAAATGCAGAGCAAAACGGCTGGGATGCCTCCAAAATCGCTTTCGATGCGGCTGGTCTCCAGTATGACGCGTCCGATGCTGGTTGGGGCATATCGCTCAACACAATCACTTCTCCCTATACGGAAACTCCGCTCGGGTGGGATGCAGTAACGGGCAAGTACTGGCAGCTCTTTGTTGATGGCGAGGCGGCGTCGGTTGGTATCGGGCAAATCGAGCCGAGCGACGGTCGCTCGATTGTGTGGTACTACTCCTCATGGAACCAATCGCTCGACGATGCCGGAGAGCCTGCTCACACCCAGCACAACGAACCGATTTTTGAGAGTCTCGACGTAACTCCCGTCCAGCGCGAGGCTGTGTGGCCTGAGTTCAACCATGCAGGCAGTCTCACTCAAGCACCAACGGGTCAAGCGGTGACCCAAAAATGGGCAACGCAGCTTGGCGGTGGGGTTCCCGTGAGTGAGCTCTTGCTCGTAGGCGACAAAATCTACGCTGCTGTTGGTCAGTCGTTTATTCCGGGGGCAGAGCATCCCTATGAGATGACTCTCGTGTGCATGGATGCCGCAACAGGAGCTATCGAGACCTCCACGCCGCTTGCAGCTACCGTCGATTTTACGAGCCGCCCCGCCTATGCCAACGGCATCATTTACGTGCCGCTTCAGGGTGGCGCCGTGCAAGCCATCAACGCAAGCACCATGCTCAGTCGCTGGGTGAGTACGAGTGCTCTGACGGGCAGCCAGTCGTCCTGTTCAATCAGAGTTCGAGATGGCAAGGTCTACCAAGGCCTGGCTGTCTATGGAAGCAGCGGAAGCTTTGATGATGGGGCACTGGTCGCCCTTGACGAGAAAACCGGAGCACCCCTGTGGGCAACACAGCTGGAAGGCGAGGGTTTCTACTGGACTGATGTTGTTGTGCGTGATGGTGTGGCTATTACAGGTGGCACCAACGGCAGCTTGGTGAGTCTCAACACAGAAACGGGAGCGCTTCTCGGCACATGTGCGCTGGGAAGCACAATCAACGCGGATATCGCTACATGGAATGAAAAGCTTGTTGTCCTGACAAGAGATGGTGTGCTTCACGTGGTAAGCCTGAGCGCAGATGGGGTGCTCACACAAGATACCCAGCTCAAAGTGTTGGGAGGAGCCAAGGCAGCACCAACTATTGTGGGCGATGTGGCGCTCTGTGGCGGTATTGCCGATGATGGCTCGACTCCTGCTGTTGCCCACGTTGACCTCTCCCAGCTGAGCGTGATCAAACTCATTACCACAGCAGATGGAAATGACCTTCCGAGCTCTCTATACGGTGGCGTGTCGGCTCCTATTCTCGTGAGTCAGCAGGGCGAGAAAAGCTATGCGTACTTTACGGTGAACCACGCAGAACCTACCGACCAAACATGGACCTCATTTAGCTCGGGCGGCAATCTTTACCTGTTTGAGCTTGGCAGCGACGACGCACAGCTTTTGTGGGAGCCAAGCTCTGAGATTGCCCAAGCATGCGATTCACCCGTGATTGCCGACAGCGAGGGTGCTCTGTACTACCTGAATGACTCGGGTTACGTGGTGAAGCTCTCGCCTACAGCAGCACCGAAGCCCGAACCAGAGCCTCAGCCCAAGCCTCAGCCCAAGCCAGATCCTACTCCCACGCAGACCAAGCCAACTCCTACTCCGCAAGGCTCAACGGTTGTCGAGGGTCCACTCACCACCGTTACTCAAACAACGCCGCAGGTAGGTGTGGCTGTCCCGCAAACAACGTCGCAGGTAGGCGTGGCTGCCCCGCAAACGCAGCAAATCCAGCCAACGCCTACGGCAACTCCCGCACCGAATACAGCTACTGTGAGTCCCACGGCAACCAGACGCACCTCTACGTCGTCAACGGGAGATAGGACTTCGTTTGAGCTGATGTCTGTTATGTTGGTAAGTGGAATGGCACTTGCTCTGTACGGCGTGCTCATGAGAAAGGCTCGCAACAACTAAATGGCAGACGAGAACAACAAGGCAGCAAACGATAACACGACGGTATCCACGCCAAAGCGAGCTAGAATTGCTCTGAACAAGCTCGCAGTAGCCGTGGTGCTTGTGGCAGCCCTTCTCTTTGGAGGAGGGTTGTGGGCCTTGTCGGGTCCGTTGGCTCATTCGGGATTGTTCGCAACCACAACAACAGCTTCCGAACAGCCAGAAGTTCAGGGCAAGCAGGCTGCCAATCAATCAAAAAAAGACAGGGAAGCAGCAGGTGTCAGCTCAACTCAGTCGAGTGCTGAGCCCCCAGAGAAAGACTCAAACACAGCCCCTTCAAAGGACAGAGCGTCTGAGAAAAGCGCAGTTCAAGGCAGTGAGCAGTCCAATGCAGAGATAAGCACTGCTGCCCTAGCGACTGCAGACGAGACAAGCCCAGATGTGCTCGACAATCAGCCTTACGAGCAAAACGTTGAACTGTCACCACAAGCTGTGGAAACGCTACCAGAGTATATGCAAGTGACGCCTGATGCTCATGCACTACAAACAAGCAATCAGCCAGACAATCCTCAAGCGAATACCTCGACTCAAGCTCAACAGCCTCAAACACAAACAAGCCAGCAGTCAACACAGCCCTCATCACAGCCAACTCAGCCGCAAGCGCCTGTGCAGGCACCTTCTCAAGCGTCTTCTCAGCCACCAGTGTCAGAGTCTATCTCAGCAAATCCTGTTGAGTCTGAGCCACCACAAGCAATAGGCGTCACTGTGTCGCTTACGATTGACGCGACGCCTGTTGGGATGCCGCCATCGAGCGTGGTAGTAACACTCGAGCAAGGAGCAAGCGTCTATGACGCGCTCATTGCAAGCGGCGCGAACGTGAACGCCCGAAACACGGGCTACGGTGTTTACGTCGCCGCCATTAACGGGGTAGCGGAGCGCGACTTTGGAGCGCAGAGTGGTTGGATGTATGCGGTGAATGGTGTTTATCCCAACACAGCGTGCTCAAATTACGTGCTGTCTGACGGCGAGACAATTTCGTGGGTTTACGTCAATGCTGAGGTTTAGCTATGGACGGATTCTCGCAGGCAGATGCATCCTTGGCTCGAGCCGTGACGGAGAACAACGCTCGCTCGCCTTTGGTTGAAGCTACTACACACGTTGCCTTTGAGACCTTTCACCCCTCGCTTGCAGCAGTGTATGTAGCAGGGGTATTGGCGCTCACCATGTTTGCGATACACCCGATAATCACCACATTGTCGCTTATCTCTGCTGTTTTATGTTCAGTTGTGTGCCGTGGGAGTGCTGCTACCTTTCGTGATATGCGCTGGCAGCTGCCGTTAGCGCTCATTGTTGCTGTAGCAAACCCGTTTTTCTCGGCATCAGGCTCGACACTTCTTTTCAAACTGGGCTTGCTTGCTGTGTATCAAGAATCCCTCTTTTTTGGTGCGTGTATGGGAGCGATGCTGGTAGCAACGCTCATGTGGCTTGCAGTAGCTGGCGTGATGCTTCCAACAGAGCGTCTGCTCACGCTTTTTGGAGGGGTGCTGCCAACGTTGGGGCTGATGATTTCTATGGTGGCTCGCTTGGTGCCTCAACTGGTGAAGCGCGGTCAGGAGTTTCGTGCCGTGCATGCAGCAAACACAGGGCATGAAGCACTAGCGACAACCTCGACAGCTGAGACTAACTCAGGGTGCGCGTCGCCAGACGCTCACGCAGATAACCCAACACCAAAAACCACACTTCGAGAGCGGGTGGCGTACGGTGCTCGAATGAGCGGTGTGCTTATGGCGTGGTCAATGGCAGATTCACTCGATAGTGCTGATGCCATGCGAGCACGTGGGTGGTCTGCAACGAGCAAGAGAACGAGCTATCAGCCCTCCCATTTTGACCTGCGAGATCTCATTGCGCTATCGCTGCTCTGTGTATTACTGGTGATAGTGGGGCTCCTTGCGTGGGTTGCCTGCTCACAGTTTCGCTTTTATCCCACAACGAGCCAGCTCGTTGTATGGTGGGGCCATATACCCTGTGCTGCCTATTTGCTGTTAGGTGCCATACTGTCGCTAAGAGAGCGTCTCTCATGGATGTAGCACATACATCACAGAAACCAGCTGTGCCTACGCCCCAAACCTCGTCTGTGTCGGAAACGCAGTCAGCCCTCCAAACCTTGTCTGCGTCGCACACGCAGTCAGTTCTCCAAACCTCGTCTGTGTCGCAAGCGCAGTCAGCTCCGCAAACCTCGCCAACACCTCCTGCTCTTGAGTTTAAGCAGCTCAGCTTTAGCTATCCTGTTGCCGACGACGCCGAGCAGGTTTTGCCTGTTATAGACAATGTGTCGTTTACGATCGACCAAGGGGCGTTTTGTCTGGTGTGTGGAGCGACTGGAGCTGGCAAATCAACGCTTTTGCGTCTTGCCAAACCCGGTCTTGAACCCGCAGGAAAACGCACTGGTGAAGTGCGGATTATGGGAAAATTGGCGAGAGACTTTGACGTGGCATCATCAGCGCATACTGTCGGTCTTGTCATGCAAGATCCAAAGACCCAACTTGTCTGTGATAGCGTGTGGCATGAGCTCGCCTTTGGCCTTGAGAACGTGGGTTGTGAGCCTCTTGAGATGCGTCGTCGAGTGGCTCAACTGAGCTATTTCTTGGGGCTCGAACCACTCTTTCACCAGCGCTGCTCAGAGCTCTCAGATGGACAAGCCCAGCTTGTAGCTTTGGCAAGTGTACTTGTGCTCGAACCCTCGATTCTTTTACTTGATGAGCCAACCTCGATGCTCGATCCTCTTGCGCGTGCCGATTTTGCACACGCGCTGTTTCGCCTTAATCGCGAACTGGGAATTACCGTCGTGTTGGCAACGCATGAGCCGTGGGCACTGGTATCCTACGCAAGCTGTGCTGTGAGCATCGATAATGGCGCCGTACACAAGCTGGCATTGTCAAACATTACAACGCCTCACAATCTTGGTATTTCAAAGCCCACAGCAGCTGAAAAAGCGAGCAAGACAGCACAGCTCACGGGTGCATGGCTTCGCTACAGCCGAGAGAGTCCGTGGGTCTTGCGCGGTGTTAATCTGAGTCTTCAATCTGGTGAGATTCACGCTCTGCTCGGGGCAAATGGCTCAGGTAAGTCAAGTGTTTTGAAGACGATGGCAGGTGTTCTCAAGCCCAATCGAGGAATATGTGAGCCTCAACGTAGCTCGTGGTCTCAACAGAACTTGCGGCATGGATGGTTTTCTCGCCCGAAAAAAGCTGGTCGAGCAAAGGGGAACAGCGAGCAGTTGAGTACCAGTGTACGGCAGGGACAAAGTACCAGCCAACAGCCGGGACATAGTGCCAGCACACAGCCGGGACAAATCTCGACTTCAGCTGTGCGCCAAGCATATCTTCCACAGCATCCCGAGCTACTCTTCAGTGGGCTGAGTGTGGCAGAAGAAATAGCTGCATCGCTGCCACATGGCGCAGATCCCAGCTCAATCCAAAGCTTAATCGAACGCCTCGGTCTGAGCGCTTTACTCGACCGCGACCCACTCGAGTTGTCACGTGGACAGCGACAACTCGTAGCTATTGCCAAAGTGTTGGCAGCTCAGCCCACGCTGCTCTTTGCCGATGAGCCTACCGTAGGACTTGATCTTGCGGCACGAACTCGGGTGGCAGAACTCTTGAGCGAGTATGCACAAGCGGGAACCACCATGTTGCTGGCAACCCACGACCTGCTCCTTGCCCGTGAGCTTGCCCATGTCTGCTCGCTGCTGTTTGATGGTGAGATTGCCTGTACCATGCCGAGCGAAGAATTCTTTGAGCGCAGTCTCTTTTTCCGTGAGGAGTCGCTCTCGTGACGTCGACAGAGGCACATAAGAGACATACTGTCGCACATAAGCTGCTTGATGGCGCGGTGCTGGCTTGTGTGCCAGTCATACTTGCGCTCTGTGCAGCTTTCAAACTGCAAGCAGCAGCAGGTTTGAGCACCCTCGTTGCTATCGTCTCAGTGCTGCTCATGATGACAAGCTTTGAGCGCTCACGTCCAGCGCTGAGACAGATTATGCCCACGGTCGTACTTGCAGCAATTGCTGCGGCTGGGCGCATCCTCTTTGCTCCCATTCCAGATGTCAAGCCCGTGAGCGCGATTTGCATAGTTGCGGGCGCTGTTCTCGGCAGAAGAAACGGATTTATGGTTGGTGCCTTGGCAGCGCTCATTTCGAATGCATTTTTTGGGCAAGGAGCATGGACGCCATGGCAGATGTATGCGTGGGGGCTGGTAGGATACCTTGGAGGTGTCGCGGGCGAGGCGGGGCTTCTCAACCAAAGCCCAAACACAAGGGCTGCATGGGGCTTTGCCTCAGCGCTTCTCTACGGCTTTATCTTAAACAGCTTTCACGTCATTGGCTTTGTCGAGCCGCTCACGCCCGCTGCAGCAATCACTGCCTATCTCGCAGGACTTCCATGGGACATCATCCACGGAGTGGCAACAGCTGTGTTCCTCTTGCTTATTTGGGAGCCGTGGGCAATGCGCATTCGCGCTACGACTCGTCGCTATGGCCTGTGATAGAAAATGGAACCGACGGCGTAACTGCCGAGACAAGTGGCACTAACACCAGCGAGGCTACCATCGCAATGGCTCCGCAGTTGACGGGCGAGTCGATAAAGCCAAAGAACATGTTTGAGCTAGTTAGTCCCACGCCGATGATAAAGCTTGCCCAAACAGCTGCGCGGCTCACATGCTCGCTGTAAAGGCCCCACACAAAGGGGCCCAAAAAAGCGCCAGCCAGCGCTCCCCACGAGATACCCATGAGCTGGGCGATGAAGTTGACCGGCGAGCTGTATTGCCAGAGCGCGATGGCTGCAGACAAAACCACAAACACCACGAGCAGCACACGCATCCACACAAGCTGCGAGCGCTCGTTCATGCTTTTAGACATACGTCCCTTGATGAGGTCGATGGTAAGCGTTGATGATGACGTCAACACGAGCGACGACAAGGTAGACATACTTGCTGACAACACGAGCACCACGACAAGGCCAATGAGCAGGTCGGGCAGGGTAGAAAGCATAGAAGGAACCACCGAGTCGTAGATGGGAGCTCCCGTCTCAGGATTGAAGCTGACCTGCTCGGCATAGAGGCGCCCAAAGCCGCCCAAAAAGTAACTACCACCAGCAACAATGACAGCAAAGACGGTAGAGACAATCGTGCCGGTACGCACCGCAGCGTCATCTTTAATGGCGTAGAACTTGCCAACCATCTGAGGTAGACCCCACGTTCCGAGCGAGGTCAACACCACAACGCCAAGAAGGTTGAGCGGGTCTGGCCCAGACGATATGTTCATCAGCTCCGGACCAGGACGGTCATCCGGGTAGGATCGAGGCGAACTCCTCCCGCTCGGTGGCTTATCCTTGCGTCAGGGAAAACGGCCGGCAAGGTCACGGCGAGAGGAGCCACGATGAACGATTAT
>JAFUCQ010000001.1 GCA_017459605.1 Atopobiaceae bacterium | reverse complement strand
TGAGCAAGAAAGGAATGATTCCTGCAAGACCCCAGCCTTTGGCCTCACGAACCAGCGCATCTACCAGCTTCATATCGGCAACCGCTCCAGCATTCTTCGCAATGGCTCTGAGCGGCATGTTATGGATGAACAGGGCGTTGAGGTTAGGAGCTCCTTTTTTATAGGAGCTGTTTACCATTCCCGACACAACCTTTGAAACCGCCATGAGCAACGGTGAGCGGCTCGACCCCAAATCCCTCACGCAACTGTTGCGACTGATTGTTTTGCTATAGCTTGGAATCTCATGTCCGAGCAAAGCAGCAAATTGAGCGTCGCTCACATCTTTTACCTGTCCCGTTTCATAACACGACACATCAAGACCCTCGTAGGGATTCAAAGCTCCCGTGCCAGCTATAGCTACGGTCGCCACACATCGAATGTCCTCGCTCGAGCTTCCAACACGAAGCTCATACGTGCCGCCTTCGATTTCCCATTTGTTTGTCTTCACGTTGAAATAGCGAAACGCCTTGTCATCCAGAGGAATCGTCACCTGCTTGGTTTCTCCTGCAGCAAGCTCAATCTTCACAAAGCCTTTGAGCTCGCTTTCTGGTCGAAACACCTGTGCATCAGGTTTTGCCACATAAAGCTGGGCAATCTCAGCTCCAGTTACACTGCCAGTGTTGGTTATCGAGAAGCTCACCTGCCCAGGTGTGGCAGTCAGCTTGCTGTATTCAAAGCTCGTGTAACTCATGCCATAGCCAAAGGGATACGCCACCGGTACGTGAGCCGTCTGGAAGTAGCGATATCCAAAGAAGAGGCCCTCTCGATATTCGGAGCTAAAGTCCTCACTGGGAAAACGGCCAGCCGTAGGAACATCGGCATAGGCGACAGGCCAGGTCTCACTCAGCTTTCCAGATGGCGTAACCTCACCCGTCAACACATCAAACGCAGCAGCGGCTCCTGCTTGTCCGCCGAGTGCGCAATACAACACGGCTTGTGCGTCTCGTGTCCACGAGGTCTCGATAGAACTTCCGCAGAAGAGATGCACCACGACATGCGGGTTTGCGCTACTCACCTCGGCGAGAAGCTCGAGCTGGTTTTCCTCGAGCTGCATACGCATACGCTCGGCGCCTTCGCTCTCATGCGACTCGCCCAAACCCAAGCACACAACCGCAACGTCTGCCTTAGCGCTGAGTTCCTTTGCCGCCTGCACTTTTGCTGGATCTGTTGGCCCACCATCACGGTTAAAGCCCTGCTCATAGCCAATAAGTTCAAGTTTGTCGCTCGCCTGCATGCAATCGAGCAGGGTCTCGAGTTTGGTTGAGTTTACCAATGACGAACCTGCTCCTTGGTAGCGCGGTGTCTTGGCAAAGTCACCAATGAGCGCCACTTTTGTTCCCTGTGCAAGGGGTAAGAGCGGCGAGGCACTCCCCTCAGATAGCCTCGCCGCATTCCCCTCAGCTTGCCCACCCCTCGACGCAGTCTGCCTGGATGCTGCATCATTTTTGAGCAGCACGATGCCTGCGGCAGCTGCCTTTCTGGCAAGCTCGTGGTGAACATCTACATCAAACCTGTCGGGATAGCTCTGGCGCGCCGTATCAGTGCTCAAAATAAGCTCTAACGCCTCTTCGCAGCGAGCATCGACGTCTGCCTCACTTATCTCACCGGCAGCAATTGCAGCCATGAGCTCGCGCGTTGAGCCAAGGGCAGGACCAGGCATTTCAAAGGTTGAGCCTGCTTTGACACCTGCCGCATGATCGTTGGAGCCACCCCAGTCGGTAACAACAGCGCCGGTAAAGCCCCACTCGTCGCGCAAGATATCCTTGAGTAGGTGCTCGTTTTCATTAGCGTACGTACCATTCACGAGGTTGTAGCTCGTCATAATGGTCTTAGGAGCTGCCTCTTTGACCGCAATCTCAAATCCAGTGAGATAAATCTCGCGCAAGGTTCTCTCGTCAAGAACAGAATCCGACGCCTGTCGGCGCGTCTCCTGCTGGTTGACCGCATAGTGTTTTGGGCAAGCAGAAAGCCCGCGCGACTGGATACCGCGCACATAAGCTGCTGCCATTTTCCCTGCTAGATAGGGGTCTTCTGAGAAATATTCAAAGTTGCGCCCACACAGCGGGTCACGCTTGATGCACAGACCCGGACCCAAAACTACGTTGTTCTTCTGTGCAGCAGATTCCTCAGCAAGTGCCTCGCCAATCTGCTCTGCCAAATCACAATCCCAGCTATTGGCAACCGTCACCGCCGTTGGAAAACAGGTGGCAGGAAGGCTGCCTCCAATACCCAAGTGATTGGCGCCTTCACCTTGCACGCGCATACCATGTGGTCCGTCAGAGAACTGCAGAGACGGAACGCCAAGCTCGGGAAATGCATACGTGGTAAACGCTGTCTCGCCAGAAAGCAGTGCACATTTCTGTTCAAGCGTCATACGGGCGATAAGATCGGCGTGTGCCATAGGATGCTTCCTCTCACGATAAAAGCGGGTAAAGGCGGGCTAAACTATTCCGTCTAGCAGACAAAACAAGACTGCGTCGCAGCATCTCAGCAGCCCCGATGACACGCTTTGCCAACGGGGCTGCCCAAACAAAACCTACTGCTGTTTCATGCGCTTGAAGGCATTAAAGCCGAGCAGAGCTGCGAGTACTGCAAGAACTCCGGTGACGCCGTAGACGCCCATTTGCCACGGAGCAATGCCGTACTTGATGCGAGAGCCGGGCACAACGTCGTTCATGGCGTTGGAGTTTGCCACGGTAAAGAGCAGACGGTGCATCGACTCGCGCAGCTCACTGACAGAGTTTGCACTCGAAGTGTCAAACGGAGCAGTCATAGCGGAGTAGGTGAGCTGAAGGTCGGTACCACCGTGAAGTGCTTGGTTTTGACCATGTAACTATAGAGGTTGAAGTCGGTGATGACCATACCCGTGAAGCCCCACTCACCGCGAAGGACGTCGGTGCACAGGCTCCAGCGACCACCAGCCCACTCGGTGCCCAAGTAGTTGAAGGAGCTCATGATGGCGGTGCATCCCGGCATTTCTTTGGTGCTCACGGTGCCCTGATCATCAGAGATGTACTTCATCTCATAGCTTGCTTCTTTGACGGTTGTCTCGAAGGGGCGCAGGTAAATTTCGCGAATAGCCTGCTCGTCTGCCCATGTGCAGAGGTGCTGGATACGATAGGACTCTTGATCGTTCAGAGCAAAGTGCTTCACGTAAGCATAGACACCGTTTTCAGCAGCACCAGACACAACTGCTGCGCCAATCTTGCCTGCAAGCAGAGGATCTTCTGAGTAATACTCGAAGTTACGCCCAGCAAACGGGCTTCTGTGGGTATTCATGGCCGGCGCATACCAACCGTTGTAGCCACTGGCAAGCGCCTCTTGGCCCACCATCTTGCCCACCTCATACATGAGCTCGACATTCCATGTTTGTGCCATGAGGAACTCAGAAACGTATGCGCAGTTTCCGGTAGGACCAGTGAGTGAAGTAAAGCCTGCGGGGCCGTCGGGATCAGAGGTTGCGGGCTTAGAGATTGAAGCGAGCTCGGCGGTGTTGTATGCACCATCGTTCAAAACGGTGGTCATGTCGTTTACGCTGAGCTGGTCAAGCAGGGTATCCCACTTCTCGTCATTGTAATCAAGGCCACGGACATCGATAAGCGACAGACCGTTCGCAGCATCGGTGGTTGGCATCTCTGCACTCTCATCAGCGATGCTCGAAATGTCCCAATCTGCAAGCTCAATGCCAACAGAAGCTGCAGTTTTGTCCTCAGCCGGCTTGGGGAAGGTGCCTGCAAAGTCGGCGCGAGAGAAGTTTTCGCAATTGCTCTGCATGTAAGACGTCATGTCCTCAAAGCGCTTCTCGATGGGAGCGCCGGTGGCGGAGTCAGTGGTGTAGGTTTCCTCGCTCAGAGCGATGGTTTGAGAATCAACAACGGTGTGAGAATCGGTACGCAAGCTGATAACGTAGTCGCCTGCATCCTGAACGTATGCGCCAGCCGAGCTGTCAAAGCTTGCCATGTCGCGCACCGGATAGCTCAGCTCAATGGTCTGACTCTCACCGGGCTGAAGCAACATGGTCTTTGCAAAAGCGCCGAGAACAACAGCGCTCTTCTCGATACCTCCGGGAGTGTAAGGAGCGCTGTAGTAGAGCTCAACTACATCTTTGCCAGCAACACTACCCGTGTTGGTAACGGTAACGCTTGCCTTGATGTCGTCGCCAGACTGCTCAACGGAGTCGAGCTTTTGCTCAAAGGTGGTGTAGGACAAACCATAGCCAAAGGGAAACACAACAGCCTCGTCGTAATTGAAGCCAGCGTAGTTGCCTGCCTCAGCCTCAACGGCTGCTGTCTCATAGTAGCGATATCCCATGTAGATGCCCTCTTCGTACTCAACAAAGTAGGCGGTAGCGTTGTTGGGGAATCCATTGGGGTTGTCGCCGTAAAGTCCAGAGATGTCGGTGTAGTTCTTGCCACCAAAGTTGGCAAAGGTTGGATCTGCGGTAAAGTCTGCTGCCCAAATGTCGCAGGTCTTACCAGACGGATTGACCGCGCCCGTGAGCACCATGCCAACACCGCGAGAGCCTGCTGCACCCAGAGAGCCAATGCCCAAGATGGCATCTGCCTCATATGCTCCGCCTTCCTCAACAAGCGGACCGAGCTCCATGGTGGTAGATGCATTGATAAGAACAACGACTTTCTCACAGCGCTCCTTAGCTGCTGCAATCAGGTCTTTTTCTTCTTTGGTCAGCTCGAGTTCGTGCTGGCCATCTTCGTAGTTAGCAGTCTCAGCGTTGACTACAAAGGTTGACGAAACACCACTTTCCACATCGCCTTTGAGGTCACGCGAAAGGTCGCCACCCTCGCCGCCGCCGCGGCCAATGACAACCACCGCAGTGGTGCCCGAGAGGGAATTTTGAGCGTCAGAACTGTAGTCGGCAAAAGGAATCTCGCCAATGTAGTAGCACGCCGTGGACGGGTCATCCATGGTAATGGCTGCCTTGGGATAATTCTCGTAGTTTTCGGCAATCCAGTTGTATGCCGTGTCATTGATGGCAAGACCAGCCTCGGTGAGGCCAGCATGCAAATCGGTGCAGTCAGAGGGGTCTACTGTGCCCGAACCAGCTCCACCGTACACGGGGTCTGCAGCATAGCGACCAATCAGGCTCACGTTAGTTCCTGAGGCGAGCGGCAGCGTGTTGTCTTTGTTTTTGAACAGGACAATACCCTCGGTTTCTACCTCAACAACAAGCTCTTTTGCGGCTTCATTTGCCTGCTTGCGACCACGGTACTCGGAGGTGTAATACTCAGCATCCCAATTCTCAGAGCCTGCAACCTTCTCTACCGTCGATGAGGGACCACCAAGGTAGTGATTCAGCAGTGAGCTAAACATTCCCGATGCAACATTGGCTGCAACGGCAAGTGCCACGCATACAACTGCGAGCACTATAGGAAGTACCGGTGATTTTTTCTTTGTCTGACCAGTCTGGTTAGCTTGCGCACTCATCTTCTCTCCTTTGCTCTTTCCCTCGATGCTCTCTGGTGAGTTTTTGTTTTGTGACAAACTGTCACTTACTCACTTTGAGTCGCTAACTCCATTCTCACCATAAGTTCTTTATTTTTGTCTGGTAGATGCTTGTCGCAATACGTCATAGCTCTGTCGTAGACGGACAATTGCGCGGCAGGTGGCACAACTGAGCACACATAGCTCGATACAGCAGTTTGATTTCAGGCGCGAATGCTATCGAAACCACCAATAACACGCCCTTTGCGTCAAGTCGCTAGAAAAATCCCAGTTGGTGTTTTTATCATTCGCGTAAAGGGCGTGTTATTTGATCAGCCACCCCGTAACAAAAAAGCATGTGCGCCGCCCGGAGAGAATGGACGGCGCACATTTACAACACGCGAACTGGCGGGAAATCGGGGAAGGTGTCACCCGCCAGTAAACGCAGATGTAATTACTTCATCAACGTGTCATCAACCTTGGTCTCGGGCTGAGTGAGCGGAGCCACCTTGTAGGTAGCAACGCGGTCGTCGTCAATGACGCCACTCCAGTTGAGGCCATAGCAGAAGTCGTAGGTATTGCCCTCGGAGTCGGTGTAGCAATCCATGTCACGCGGCACGTCCTCGAGCTGCTCCATAACCGTCTGCATGTTGGCAGGCATCTGGAACGGAAGCAGACCGCTCGGCTCAACCTCACCAGCAATAATGTGAGCAACGGCTTCCTGGGTCACGCCACCAAAGGTCATGAGAATGGCGTCTGCATAGGGCTCAATTTCGTGATAGCACATAGGACGGTCTGCATCGACAACCAAGATGAGCTTGGCATCAGCGGGCAGAGCTTCCTTGATTGAAATGACAAGGTCGAGCTCGTTCTCGTTGGTAGCATTTGTAGACTGACCCTTGACACTGCGATTCTCAGTCACGCCGTTCTCATCAGCGGGGTTGAGCGAGGTCTCGCGCACATAGTCACCGTCAGCGGTGAACGGACGATACTGCAGCGAGATGGGCTTCCATGTAGGAACAGGGTTCTCGGGCTCGGTTCCCATAATGACGTTCAGGAAGTTCTTGCCGCCCTCAACACCCTGGAAGGCATCGTTCGGGTTGCTCACACCAACAATGGCATACTTCACGTCTGCCAGCTCAGCGGCGGTCAGGCGCGTGATGTCAGTCTCTTGAGCGGTGGGGTCGCCACCTTCCTCAGCGGGCTCACCCGTGGGGTCAGCTACGGTGTCGGTCACCAGATCAAAGGCATCAGTTGCTGTGAAAGCAGGAGCGATGCTTGCGGGCGTCATACCAAAGAAGCCACCACTGGGTGCGTTATACTTCTGCGGCACGTAAACCTTGCCGTCAAGACCATCCTTGGAGATGATGTTGTCCTTGTTCTTGAGCATGATGACGGACTTCTCGGCAGCCTCCATACCAAAGGCGTATGCTGCTTCGTTTTCCATGATTTCCTTAGCGACCGTACGGTCAGAGTAAGGATTATCAAAGAGCTGCACGTCATTCATGAGCTTGAAGATGCGGCGAGCACTGTCGCGATAGAGCTGGTCTGCGTAGTCCTCGCCCAGTTCCTTGGCGAGAAGACCGTGGGCCTCAACTGCCATCTCGGGCTCAAAGCCACCACCATACTGGTTGATGGTGTTGCCATACATCTTGGCAAGGCGCTCAGGCTCACTCAGGTTGGTAACGCCATGAGCAATGCCGGTCAGAATCATCCAGTCGGTGCAGATCATGCCGTCCCAACCGGTGTTTCTCAGCAGGCTCATGTTGCGCTTGCTGTAAGCGCTACCCACAGGCTCGCCCAGACCCTCGGGGTCGTTGGGATCGTAGGCAATGCCGTAGCAGGGCATGACTGAAGACATCTGCTCAGTCTTGGAATCGAGGTGAAGACCACCGTCGAAGAACGGAATGAGGTGAGCGTTGAAGTTGCCGCCCGGGAAGACATCCCACTTACCGGAGTCGGAGTGGTCGTCTCGGCCGCCCTCGTTAGAGCCCTCGCCCACGAAGTGCTTGAGCATAACGGCTACGGAGTCCTTGCCCCAGCCTTGGTCGTCTGTTGCCTCGTCGTCGCCCCACGTTGACTGCATGCCGCCGCCAAAAGCCTTGGTGAAGTCGCGGTTGACGGCAGGATCTTCGCAGACAGAGCCGTTGGTACGCGTACCAATGGGGCTCGAATATACGTCGACCTGCGGACCAAGCTCGAGACGAACACCGGTTGCACGCCATGCGCGAGCCTGCCACATGCCAGCCTTGCGCCACACATCAGCATCCATCGTTGCTGCCAAACCAATGCTTGAGGGCACATCAAACAAGACGTAGGGGTCAGACGAGTTAATGAATGGGATACCGTACGTGCTCTTCTCGCAGACTTCCTGAACCTGATTGATCCACTGAACGTCAGTAGCGTAAGACTCAGGATTAGACTGCAGTCGAGACACGCCTGCGCGAGAGCCCTTCTCCACCAGGCCAAAAGCTGTGGTATCGGTCGAGGTTTGATCCTCACTCACGCCACCGTGGAACATAAGCGGAGCGATGTCTTCGATGCTCAGCATCTCAGCGAGAGCTGCCGCACGAGTCTCAGAGTCTTGGCGCCAGTCCTCATAGAGGTCGAGCTTGCCGTTGCCATTCATGTCTTTGAAGGCAAGACCGTCGACAATGATAATCTTGGAGTCATCCATAACACCGAGCTCGAGGTCGGTTCCGGGGTTGGTAATCTTGGTCCAACCGTCACGAACCTTCTCGGTGCTTCCCAAGTGCTCAGTGCCATCAGGCTCTATGGGATAGGCACTTGCATCAGGCGGGGTCAAGCTTCCAGAGCCAGTAGCACCACTGGCGCTACTCTCAGATGCGCTTGGTTCAGATGCTGAGGGCTCAGGTGTAGCCTGATTGTTGTTAGCACAGGCTGCAAGACCAAGTGCACCAGCAACAGCGCCTGCTCCAGCAACAAAATTCCTACGGGTCAACTCAGTGCTCATAGGGGTCTCCTTCTCCCTTATACAGGTGCAATGTGCTCGCCCGCACCTGCTTTCCCAAAAGCTGTCGCCTCTCAGGCGTAACAGCGCTCTCCCAACTCAGGTGGTATGCCGCACTCCGCAGTAGGCGGCATACCGATGCCTTCAATTCAGCGGCTTAGCCTCGCGTCTCGCAGTTCTCGTAGCCGAGCGGCTTAGCCTCGCGTCTCGAAGTTCTCGTAGTTCAGCGGCTTAGCCGTAGAAGTCAAACTTGATGGTGTCAAAGTCAGCAATGTCAAAGTCAGATGCAGCGCCCTCAAGTGTTGCATCGTCAACAATCTTGAGCTTGACGTCACCCTTTCCAAGGGTCATGGTGATGTTAGAACCATCAGTGGTCCAAGTGCCCTCGTCATTGAGAAGGTCTGCGTGGGCCTCGAGAGGAACGACGGTGCAGCTGCCGTCTGCCTCAAGGTTGACGTCGAGCATCTGCTCGTTGCCGCCTGCGCTGCCATACACGGTCTGACCGGTAATCTCAACAGAGCCGCGCCACTGACCATGATAGAAGTCGAGAAGATCAGAGTCGGCTGCTGCAGCGGTCGACGTATCAGTTGCAGCTGAGGTCGAGGCTGATGCAGAAGCGGATGCCTCGGTGGTGCTTGAGCTCGAAGCTGAGTTGGCGTTACCGCCGCCACAGCCAGTGAGTACCAGTGTCAGAGCGAGTGCTGATGAGGCAACGCCGACACCAAAGAAACGTACAATCTTGGGACTTTTCTCTGCAAACATGTTCTCTCTCCTTTTCCCTACTCGGCAACCCCTTTTGGGTCGACCGATCACTCATGGGCATTTCCTTTCGCTTTGCTCAAGGAGCCCATGTGTGTCTCCTTTTTAATCCTTTTAATCCTGTTGCTTTCCCGATAAACCCCTCCTAAGAGAAGCTTAGTCAACTACAAACTAAAATGAGCAATTCTCAAACAGCCTCAAGATGGCGTAATCAGTTCGTTCGCTGTCGCAGACTGCACGACACACACGTAGACGGGTACAATAGGTGTATCAATAAGTGATATCTGAGGACTGAAGGACGTGTGTGAGGATGACATACCGCATCCTATCTATCGAAGACAACCCAGAAGAAGCCAAGCTCCTCACCTCGCATGTTGAGCGCTACGCCGCTGAGCGCGAGCTTGACCTGCAGCTCATTTGGAAAAAGACCGCCTTTGACCTCGTTGATGCCCATGAAAAGTTTGACCTCGTGTTTCTCGACATCGAGCTACCCGGCATTAATGGTATGGAAGCTGCGGAGCTCATTCGTAGCTACGACTCAGAAACCCCCATTATCTTTGTTACCAACCTTGCCCAGTATGCCGTTAAAGGCTACGAGGTCGATGCCCTTGACTTTGTGGTCAAGCCAGTAACGTATTTTGACTTTCGCCTGCGCATGGATAAAGCCATGCGTGTTATCAGCCGTCATGCAAAACACAGCATAACCATTCCTATCACGGGCGGCTTTCGCGTGGTTAATGCGTCAGACATCATTTATGTAGAGGTCAGCAACCACGATCTTCGCTATGTCTTAGTGGGAGACGAAGAGCTCACCGCCCGCGGAAGCCTTTCTCAGCTTGAAAAGTAACGAGACGATTCATCGTGTGTTCTGAGTTCTAACAGCTGTCTTGCCAACATGACCCACATCAAACAAATCAAAGGTTCAGACCTTGATATGACCAACGGCTCCACCATTTACTTTAGCCGGGCAAAAAAGAAAAGCGGCATGGAGACTATCGCCAACTACTTAGGCGGGAGCATTTAATGGGTGCTCTGGCAGGAGCAGACCAGCTGCTCGCCACGTTGTCTTCGTTTCTGCTCCCGTTGAGCTCAGTGCTCTTGGTGGCAATCGCTGTGGTGGGTTTTGCCTACCCGCTCCCCCGCCGTTCGGGATTTGCGTGGCGTGTAGCTGTTGTGGGAGCAATCATTATCATTGGTGTTTTGATAGGTGTTGATGCCGAGACCACCTATTTCTCAACCGATGAGTTCTCAGATCTCAGCATATTTGCGAGCGAGGCGCTTGCCTATACACTCGTGCTCGTTGGTGCAATTGCTGCAGTTTTGT
>JAFUCQ010000027.1 GCA_017459605.1 Atopobiaceae bacterium | reverse complement strand
CGGTGTTGCTATAGCTCAAGCTATAGTCTTTTCCTGGCGTCAGCTCAAGGTTGTTTTGCTTAACAAGAGGACTTGGCTTGAGAGCTGTGCCCGTGTAGATGACATCTTGGGGATTTTGCACTGATGTGATGTGTCCCTGGAAGGTCACATAATAGCTTTGATCAGAGTTCACATCAAAGTCAAAAGTAAGGTTCGCATTCACCTGTCCCATACTTACCAAGGTATAACCTGCTGCAACAATCTTGTCCTTCATTTCATTGATAGACTCCATGCCGCTTTCACTCACGGTGTAGCCAGCAGTTCCCGTTAATCGTACCTCGCCAACGCTCAGTACTCCCTCTTTTCCTGTTGGGACGTTAATCGTGGTTTGGGTGTATCGATCGACAAACTTGACCACAATGGTCTGTTCAGTTCCAGCGCCATTTATTGCCTTCATGACGATAGTGCAGGTCTCATTCGTGGCCTTGTAACTGCCATTTTGATCGAAGTTCGAACTCTTTACCTCATAATGTCTTTTAGCAAGATCAGAGATTTTGTTGTTAACCAAATCAACCAGACTTTGCTTGCCCTTCCCCTTTGTTGTGTATTTGGTTCCCTCAGATCCATAACCAGTTATGTTCCCTAAGCTCTTTCCGTCCTCATCGACAAACTGCACAACCGTTGTTTGTGTGCTTGCCTGCTCTTGTATGGCTGTATCATAAGGAGCGCTCGGCTCAGCTGCTTGTGCTTCAAGCGCCTGCATCTGAACATCTGGCGCTGACTGCTCGCTGAGTGCTTGCAGCTCGACTGTTGTGTCGTAGTCATCTTCTGCTATGGCCTTGGCGGGAAACGCAGCCATAGCTACAACGAAAGCCACTACAAGGACTCCCGTGATGTAGCGAAGATACTTCGTACTTTGTTTCATAACTCAAACTCCTCTTCTGTGCCTATTGACTATTTCAGTCCATACCATGCAATGCCCTCATCTTTCCAACCAACACCAATGAGCATGTTGCGCTCAGCTTTGCTCGTGGTGTAGTTGTGAGATCCCGCCCGGGCATTAGGATTGTACTGCCTATAGAGTGCCACACCCTTGGCATCATCTGAATACCATCCAATACCTTCGTATCGCCAACCAACCTTCACTAACATGTCACGTTCGCCCTTACTCGTGGTGTAGTGATGGTCTCCTGCGTTTTTGTTGTAGAGACGATACACCGGTGTGTTTGAGGTTTTTGGTGCCGTCCATGCGATACCCTCATAGCGCCAACCAGCACGTACGAGAGCGACGTCTTCTGCAAATGATGCCGTATAGAAGTGCTCACCTGAATTTGGGTTATACAGACGGAACATCTTTTGACCCTCAGTCTTGGGCTTGGTTGAAGTCCCACCACTGCTGCTGCCTCCGCCCGTTGTTCCACCGCCAGTAGACCCACCGCCCGGTGTGGGTGTTGGGGTTTCTGGCTTTTTGTATATGGTGAAGCTCACCTCGCGGCTGTCCTTGAAATACTTCCCGATACCGGTAATTACCACCGTAGCCGTACCCGGATTGACGTTGTTCTTATAGCTGAGCGTATAGTCAGTTCCTAGCACCAGTGTTTGTCCCTCATAGCTCAGCGTAGGAGTAGGGGTAATGGCTCTGCCTGTCCAATCTTGTTGCGGAATGGAACTCACCGTAGCAAGCGTAATGCTCTTACGCACGATTTCAGGGTTTTTCCTGATGATGTAGGTTGTTTTGAGCGTGCCAGTATAGTTGCCCTTTCCATTGACAGTCAACGTTACGGTTGTGTCTTGGAAGGGATCTCCTATTTTGTCAGAAACACTCAGCGTATAGTCTTGCCGCGCCGTCAGGGTTTTGTTTCCCATACGAACGCTCACAACAGGTACCTTCTCAGTGCCATCGTAGACAAAGCTCCGTGAGCTCAAGCTAAATGAGGCTCCCGTAAGTGGTGCCTTTTCAATCTCAAAGTAAGCATAGGTAGATCCGTTGTAGTTACCCGTGCCCTTCACGAGTATGAGAGCGCTACCAACTTCAACGCTATCAAAATACTCAACGGTAAAATCGCGGCCTTCTACAAGGGTTTTCCCTGCAAGTTTTACCCGTACTTTGGTTGTGAGAGGACTTCCCGTGTAGTTGCGACTTTCTGCCACAACCTCTGCATCAGTAATGGGAGTTTTTGTTGCTTGTGCTTCGAGCGAAACGACGTCTGACTCCACCACAACAGTATCGCTCCCGGAAGTATCCTCAGCTTGTGCTGTCAGCTGGGCAGGCGTGAGGTCGAGCTCTTGTGCATGAGCAACGAGCGCGCTGCCAACATTCAGCATAGCAACCAAAAGCACCGCTACCACAAACAAAACCGATATTCTCGCACGCTTGTTATGTAGTGAGGACATGGCCTCTTCCTTTCTCATTAACTAACATTAAGCCAGCTTATAGCTAGTGTAGCGCAATTTGAACACTTTAGAGCGCAAGCAAAAGGGCGTATGAGATGACTCCTGCCAAAGCGCTTATCATTAATGACGCTGTTTTTTTAGAGACAAGCATAACAATGAGCGCTGCTATGAGTGATGCGGATGCAGGCCATAGGCCAGCCGCAAACATGTCTGGCGAAAACAAGTCATTGGCTACGAGCGCTGCAAACGCCGCTACCGGAATTAAGCCCAGCGCCTCCTCTAAGCGTTTGGGCAGCTCGCGCCCCTTAAGTATCAGCAGAGGAAGCACGCGGCACAAAGCAATCGCAACGAAGCATACCCCGTATATAAGAAGCTGTTCACGGCCGCTCATGCTTCACCTCGCATCCGCCAGAACATACCCACCACTACTCCAACTATCGATCCCAAGAAGACCGCAAGGCCTCCCAGTCCTATGAGTTTGCATACAAACACCGCTGCGGCGCTCGCAATAATTACGTGAAGCTTAATGTCTGAGGCAGGTTGTGTGACCAACAAACAAATAAAAATTGAAGTCATCGCAAACGATGCAATCGCAAGAGGAAGACCGAGAATGTCTCCGACGATACAGCCAAGGGCATTTGCACTCGCCCACGACAACATGCAAAAGATATTAACCAGTGTGGCGCGCAGTGCGTCCCAGCTATCCGATTGGGTGAATCGGTCGTAGTTCACCCCATAGCTCTCATCGGTCACGGTGAGAGCAAACAGAGTGCTCAACGCCTTACTGGTGCGGGCAAAGTACGGAGAAAAACTTGCAGCATAGAGCATCTGTCGGCTACCTACCAGCGAGGTAGAAGCCATAATCGTTGCAGCAGGAAGTCCAGCCAACCACATATTGGGAATCATGAACTGACCTGCCCCTGTATAGAACGTAATGGAGATAAAAAAGGCAGTTACCGCTCCAACGCCAATACGGCTTTCGAGGATCCCTGCGGGAATGCCAATGACAACATAGCCAGCCATGACAGCTAAAGCCGCCTTGAGTGCCTCAGGAGCAGCCTGTCGTAGTTGTGATGTGATGGATTGCTGATCAGACACCTTAGTCCTTTATATACGTTGCGCAATTATTGGGTGTCTCGTAAACATCGACCTGACAGACCGGCATTCCTCGATGAGCAAGCTCATCAAAGATGTAGTGAGCGAGGTTTTCTGCCGTGGTGCGAAAAGGCAGCATGCACAGTTCAAAGCCCTCGCCCTCTAAAGCCGCAATCGTGCTTGGCGCGAGTGAGCCCTCCTCCACCAAGAATCGATGATCAAGTGAGTCAGCCAGCTCACGGAGTTTACGCTTAAACACGCCAAAGTCCATAACCATGTCTTTTTCAGTGCCTGAGCTCTGCAACTCCTCTGCGCACACGTAAGCAACAACGCGCCATCGATGTCCATGGAGGTTCTCACATTTGCCGTAATAGTCAGTCAAAAAGTGAGCGCTATCAAAATGCGCTTCTGTTTTGAGACGATACATCTCATACCTCATTCGTATCAATCGATTCGATTTTTAATGCACAGAGCTGAGCTCCATCGCTGTCTTCGATGGTGACAACCCACGGCGTTTCTTGAGCATAGACAACAGGAACAATGTGATCGCCTCGATGGGCTGCCTTTCTAAACTGAAGCTCGAAACGAACAGGCAGACAAGGCACGTGGTAGCCCTCATCTTCAAGTGCTGCAAGACACACTGACAAATACTGGGCGTTGTTCATGTGGTGGTTAGAGTCAATCATTGCATGCGTTACTAAGATGGGTTCTGTTCGACGTCCTTCTCCGTACGGACGAATACGCTTTGAGAGCTCTGGCATATCAAGCGCCTCAGCAATATCGTCTTTGTAGGGGTCGATTTCTTGTTCTGTGGGGTGCATAATGCGATTCTCGTGGAGGTCAAACATAAACCAGCTCGAGTTTGCCCGACACAGCTGCTGCCCTGAAGCATTGCAAATAGTGAAATTGCGCCATGCTCGCAATCCCTTAAAGCCGGTTGGCCACGTTGTGACCGATATGTCTTCATTAAAGCGTGGAAGGCGCTTGACTTCTATCAGCCATGATGCAAGCATCCACGCATGGCCCGTTTGACGAACATATTCTGGTCCGTTTCCGCGAGCCTCACTATGAGCAGAGCTACAGTCTTGAAAGTAGTTAATCAGTCCCAAATAACTCAGGTTTCCATCTTCAGTTGTTTCGCTAAATCGCACCCGTCCATCCAGTGAATACATGCTACTCCTCACACACTACCAATCACAGCGCCATCTCATCAAGCACTCATGCGCTTAGCTCATATCTCCGAGTTTTATGACAAACTCAATCGAGTGGTCATCTTTACTATAGGCAGTTGCACTACCGTGATGCGCCTCTGCAACAGCTTTAACAACAGCCAGACCTATGCCGTGGCCGCCCGTCTCACTTGAACGCGACTCATCGGATCGGAAAAAGCGCTCGAAGAGCTCGTTGTGCTCACCTGCTTTGATGGAATCCACCGGATTTGCGGTCTTGATAACAGCCTGCTTGGGATTGGGCTGCTCGAGCGTAAACTGTATGCGCCCGTGTTCGCTCGAATACTTCAGAGCATTGTCGAGCAACAAGGTCATGACCTGCTCAACCAAGACCGGGTCACCGTGAAAGTCGAGCTGAGGAACAATATCAATATCGAGCACTTTGCCTTGAGCTACCGCAATTGCCATAAACTCTTCTGCCAACTTCAAGGCGAGCTCTGCCATATCGAAGTCTTGCATCCACATGCTCGGATTGACTTCTTCCATTTTTGCCAAAACCACTAACTTGTTCGTGAGGTCTGTCAGGCGAGATACTTGGTGCTTGATGCCCTGCGTCCACTCCGTTTTGCCGCTTTCAATCTCAATGACATCAACACTTGAGTTGATGACTGCCAGCGGGGTTTTCAGGTCGTGGCTCGCATCGGTAATAAAGCGCCGCTGTTTCTCATAGCTTTCTGCCATGGGGCGCACCGCATTGTCTGAAAACATCACAATCAAGAAGAAGGCAACGCCCATGCCGATGAGCGCAATGATTGCCGTTGTTCTAACCAGCAGATAGAAGGCTGAGAGATCTCGTCCACAGTCGAGAAACACATACATGGTTGAGCGGGTGCCGTCAGCTCGATTGAGGGGCACCGCTCCGTAGCGATAATTGCCGAGAAACCCACGGTCTGCACCCTTGGCATAAAGCTCACTTGCCATCTGACGTGCTTGGTTTTGGTCAACCGCAGCAATATAGTTCATGCCATAGACTTCAACGACACCCAAAGAACTCAGGGTCACCGTGAAAAAGCGTGTTTCAAAAGCAAACTCTTCTTCCCCTTCAATAAAGGGTTGAGAAGATCCCAGCCAATCTCCCATACCAAGGTAGCGACCGCCCTCATTGAGGTCTGAGGCATTGACGAGAAAGTCAATACGATCATCTGCTCGAACACACAGGCTGTAGTAGTTAAAGGCATCGATGGCTACCATGAGGGCAGCCAGCATGATGAACACGCTCAGCATACCAACCGTTATGAATTTGATACGCAGCGCCTTAATCATCGGCAACCTCGAGCTGGTATCCTACGCCGCGAACGGTTACGATACGAACCTGTGATGAGAGTTTCTTGAGCTTCTTTCTCAAGTTTGACAGGTTAACCCACACCACACTTGACTCAACGTCTGATAA
The DNA here is from genome assembly GCA_017459605.1 of Atopobiaceae bacterium. GTDB lineage: Bacteria > Actinomycetota > Coriobacteriia > Coriobacteriales > Atopobiaceae > RGIG4373. The sequence goes on along the minus strand of JAFUCQ010000027.1, from coordinate 16,069 downwards.
GCCTCCCCAAATCGTACGTAAAAAACGCTCTGTAGAGATGCGCTCGTTAGGATGGCTCATGAGCATCTCCATCATTTGGAGCTCTCTGCCCAAAACCTCAAGCGATGTTCCCTTACAGCTCAGCGTGCGCGCCTCGAGGTCTAAGCTCAAGTCTCCCACCTGGAGCACGCGACGGCCCACGGCTCCTTGTGGACGTGTGAGCGCACGCAGACGCGCCAGCAGCTCTGCCGCTGAAAAAGGCTTTGTTAAATAGTCATTGGCTCCACTATCAAGACCAATAACACGGTCTCGAATCTCTCCTTTTGCGGTGAGCAGCATGACCGGTGCATAATTGCCAGCATCTCTCATCTGGCGCAAAACCGTCAAACCATCAACCTTAGGCATCATAATGTCGAGAACACACACGTCATAATCGTTGCATGAGAGCAGATAGAGCGCCTCTTCTCCATCATTAGCAACATCAACCACATAGTCTTCGTGTTCTAAGATGGCAACGAGTGCACGAGCAAGTTGTCGCTCATCTTCAGCAAGCAAAATTCTCATAGCGCCCCCTCGCCCCGCAGTATTACCCTACAACTTTACACAAAGTTGGAGAGCAGATGTCATACTTCAAAAACCTGAAACACTGCATGAGACCGAGTGGCTCAGGTACAACTGTTCACTCTCTTCTCACTGTTCATCCGCAGGAAAACTCACCGAGAGCTGCCGGCGAATCTCATCCATCACGGTCATGGTATCTCGCGATAGCGGCTCATGAATGAGGGCAAGCCAGTCTTGAGGACCCTCCCCGGTAGCTGCTCGGATAAAATCCTGAAGCTCATAGCACATGTTGTTTTGAGCACCAGATACTTGAATCTCGTGTTCTGTTGCCTCACCCGTTGCGTAAGCTCCTGTCTGAAGCTTGGGAACCATAAGCTTCAGCGAGCGTGGATCGGTAATTGAATCTATCAGCAAGCTTGCGTTTGAGCCCTGTATTTGAGAAGGCAGATGGTTGTCTGAGATTTTCCCATAGCTCAGATTAACTACAAAGCCCTCGTAATGACAAAGAATCTCTCCCGTTACATCTATGCGCTTGTGAGGACTCCCCTCAACCAACGAGGATAGGTCTTCAACGATTCCCGAAGCACAGATCCGCTGGGGTTTGCCAAATAAGCCAACCATGCTAGAAACACAATAGACCCCTAAATCCATGAGCGCCCCACCTGAGAGCCGTGGATCAAAAACATTGGGAAGTGATCCTGTTTGAAGCTCGAGATAGCGAGCAGACAGCTTTGAGAAGCGAAGTGTTGCCGTATGGATGTTGCCAAGCTCTGCTACTTTGTCGCGTAACAACGCAAAGCCTGGGTCATGGATGTTTCTGATAGCCTCCATGAAAACAACGCCGTTATCGTGAGCGCAGGCAAAGAGCTCGTTGACTTCACACTCGTGTGAGGCAAGCGGTTTTTCACACAGGACATGCTTTGCGGATTTCAGCAGAAGCTCAGCTTGCGCTGCATGCATCGCATTTGGCGAAGCAATATAGACCGCATCAATGTCTGGTGAGGCAGCTAAGCTCTCGAGGCTATCAAAAGCGAGGTCTGCTCCGTGAGTACGGGCAAATGCGTGAGCTCGTTTCATATCGCGCGAATAGGCAGCACAATACTGAAATCCCTCGACATCAGCCGCTGCCTCTAAGAAAAGCTCGCATATTGCACTGGTGCCAATCGTTGCAAATCGAAGATTGGCCATGGTTGCTTACCTCTCTGCCTGTGCGCGGACTTTTCGCGCAAACACGTGAGATGCCACAAGGGCAACAAAGGTAATGGCTGCAAAAGACACCACCGCTGCGTTGACAAAGGGGGTAAGGTCGCGAGCAAGGAAGAGTCCCCACAAGACAAGCGCTATCACGATAAGCGCAATTACAATGGCGGAGTTGCGTACCACAACAGGAGAAGCCGATGGCTTGTTTGACCCTTGAATACCAGCCCATCCCGTAAAGAACGAGGCTAGGGCACACACAGCATAGGTGCCTAACATGGTTTTGCTGGTAACAGAATCAAGTCCTCCTACGATGCGGACAATAGCCATAACAACTTGGATGATTCCCCATGCTAAAAGGACGAGGCTCACAATCTTGAGGGTCTTTCTCTCTTTTGACATATTCTCTCCAAGCGTGTCTCAATCAGAATGCACTCTCACATAACAAAGCTTTCAACGTACTCATAGTAGAGCAAATCATACGCGTGCGCACACTCAAAGCTTAAATGATATGGAGCTTACAGAATTACACAATGTCCGCAGTCCCACGAGCAGGGCGACAAATGGTGCCTCCTCCTAACACCACATCATCTTGGTACAAGACTGCCGATTGGCCTGCTGCGAGCTCACAGCACGGCTCGTCGAGCTCAAGACGACAGCTATCTGTTGTTTCGCCAGAGAAAACGTGGGCAGAGTAGGCTTTTCCCTGATAGCGAACAACCACGTCGAGTTGAGTCCCTGAGGCAGGAGCCTGCCCTGAAATCCAGTTCACGCGACAAACCACAAGGCTGCGCACACCTAATTCTTCGCGACTTCCCACCACGAGCGTGTTGTCCTTGCTTCTGCGCTCAAGCACATAGAGGGGATGTGGTGCAGAAATACCCAGTCCTTTGCGCTGTCCTTCGGTATAGGCAGCAAGTCCGCGGTGCTTTCCTAAGAGCTCACCGCGCACAGACACAATGGGACCCGCCTCAAACGCTCCACCTCTGCGCTTCTCTAAAAAGTCTACATAGCCCTCATCACCTACGAAACAGATGTCTTGGCTCTCTGCCTTTTGGGCAGTTTTCAAACCGAGTCGTGCCGCATGGTCGCGCACCTCAGCTTTTGTCAGGGCTCCTAAGGGTAGCAAGAGATGCGAGAGATGCTCTTGTGTTGCCATGTGTAAGACATAGCTCTGATCCTTTTTTCTATCAAGACCGCGTTTCAGCTGCCAGAGTCCATCTTGTCCTTGCTCATTTCTCGCATAGTGACCAGTAGCGATATAGTCGTAGCCTTCGCGGTGAGCAAGCTCATGCAAGAGACCAAACTTGATGTGACGATTACAGACAATGCAGGGATTTGGTGTTAAGCCCTGCTCGTAGGCAGCACAAAAGTCCTCGATGACCTCGCGCTCAAATGCCTCTGCAAAATCAACAACGCGAAAAGGAATGCCCAGCATCTGAGCCACCCCGTAGGCATCAGCAATGTCTGACTTTTTGCAGCAGGCATTTTCGTGGCAGTCAATCAAATCGTCATGAAGACGCATCATGACGCCTGAACACTCATAGCCCTGCTCAAGCAAGAGACCCGCACACACGCTCGAGTCGACTCCACCACTCATCGCAATTAACACTCGCCTGCGCGAAGGCACTGATTGTTGTGTCATCGCTGTCACTTAGTCTCCCCTGAGCGCCTCAACAGGATCAGAGCGAGACGCCCGCATAGCAGGAATGAGTCCTGCAAGCAAGGTCAAAACAATACTGATGCCCACCAAAATGAGGGCTGCCACAGGAGGCAGTCTCACTATGTCTTTCACACCGTAGGTATTCTCGACAATAATGTTTGCAGGAATTGCACCGAGATTGGTAATAACGATACCAAGGACACCTGCAACCAAGCCCTCAATAAAGGTCTCAGCATTAAAGACGTTTGAGATGTCGCGCTTTGAGGCGCCAATGGAGCGCAGGATGCCGATTTCTTTTTTGCGCTCAAGCACTGAGATGAGGGTGATAACACCAATCATGATGGACGACACGATAAGAGAAATTGAGACAAATGCAATGAGCATGGTAGTTATCATGTCGATAATGCGTGTGACGGAAGCCATGAGGACGCCAACTAAGTCGGTATAGGTAACAACCTTGCCTTCGTCGCCACTGTCGCGCATTGATTGGTTGTAGCCCTCGATAATATCGACTACCCGAGCTTTGGCATCAAAATCTTTGGAGTAGATATCGATGCGCGATGGTTTATCAATATCTGCATAACCCAAACGGGTGAGGTTGCCCTCGTAGCTCGACTGTGTGGTAGACATGAGCGATGCCATGAGCTCTGCGAGTTCCTGCTCGTCCATGGAGAAATTGAATGCCTCTTTGAACTTATTTTCATCGATTTTCATAGCAGACGCCATATTGCCAAACACATCCGACATGTTTTGTTGCATGGCGTTGCTGATTTGGTTTGAAACCGTACTCATCATTTGGCTCATCACAACAGACATCGTTTGCTCGAGATAGTTTGCCAGCATTCTGGAGATGAGCTCACTCATGTAGTTTGACATGGCTGTAGAGACGCTTTGTATCAGGCGATTATTGATGTCGTTGGCGACCCCCGTTGAAGCGGGTGTTGAGCCAAGATTTTGCGTGACCCGATCGAAGATGACCTGCGTATTGACGATGGTACTCGTTTGCTCGTTGAGACGCTGCTGCACGCTTGCTTGGTCGAGATAGGCGCGGAGATTGCTTGCATAATCACTCTCAGCATGAGCTTGGTTATACGCAATATACTCTTGTGCCATGCTCGACAACAACGCCCCCATGCGCTCACCAGCATCGCTTGCAATAGCGCCCTCTGAGAGCACATTCTGAAGCAAGGCAGGATAGTCGATAGTTCCTAAATCGGGGTAAGTCTGAGACAAATCATTGTTCGACAGCGCAGAGAGATCGAGCTCTGGCATGGCAGCACCAAGATTTAACGAGCCCATATCAACATCCATGGGACCCAGCGATGATAAATCGAGGTTCATACTATCGAGCCCTGACATATCCATATTTGAAAAGTCGAGATTGCTCATGCTGTTTTGAAGTGCCGCCTCATCAAAACTAAAGGCAGCAGAAATCTTGTCTCCATCAATGCTGAAGAGCGAACTCATGTCAAAGTTTGAGTTGTCTTGCCCCAGCGCTTCTTCATCAAAACTCTTGCCCGTTAAGACGTCAATATCACTCCGTGCTTTTTGATCGAGGTAAATCTCAGACTGCGATGCGTGCTCAATAACGTGCATCACCAAATCTGCCGTGTAGTAGATACCGGGTGAGAGTGCTGCTGCGTCAACTCCATCTTTGAGCTTGACGACACCTGATATGTGCAAGTCTTCGCCATTTTCAACAAGACTGCGCATGAACGCCTTATCGTCACTTTTGTTTGTCCAAACGTTGAATTCTGTGTCATGGTGGTAGTAGTCGCTTGCATGAACAAGCTTAAACGGGCGCTCCATGAGCTCATCTATCGTATAGCTTCGCTTGTCGGTAGGAACTTCGGGTTCTTCTTGCTGCGCAAAGCTTGCAACCATAGCGTCAAGAATCGAAGGGTCTCGAAGACCTACCACATAGCTCACATAATCAGAGATGCTGCCATCGCGGTTGAGCACCAAGAGCATCTCATCGTAAGACGTAGGCCACGCTCCTGTTATGAGCTCGTACTGCTCCTCAAAGAGTTCCGTTTTTTGAGGGAGCTGATCGAAAACGCTCATGCTCATACCAAACGACGCAATGGCACTTGCGCTGTTAAAGCCAAGGCGATCAAAGCTCGAATCGGGATTGATTTGGTGATAGCCCTCGCTCACCGAGGCATCAAAAATCTGTGGCACCACGTTATAGCTGTACTCTATGTCATTAACGTAGGTTGAGATGTCCCCACCATCTTGGTCGAGATAGCCTTTAAGCGACGCTAGGTCATTTCTGCCCACTCGCGAGAACATGTTGCTGATAGTTTGTCGCTCAGGGACATCTCTCAGTGTTGTTGTGTCATCTGTTTGTTCATCGCTTTGGGCACCAGACGTGGTATTGGAGTCAGTCGATGCGCTTTGATCCACAATGAGCGAGCTGATGTCAAAGCCCGTATCCATAATCTGCAAGGGATAGACCGACAGCGTTTCTTCCTCAACATTTTTGATGTACTCATTCACACCATTTGCAAGGCCCAAAATAGCCGCGATACCAATGATGCCAATGGAGCCTGCGAGCGCCGTGAGAATCGTGCGACCTTTTTTGGTCATGAGGTTATTGAAGGAAAGAGAAAGCGCTGTTAAAAACGACATCGAGGTGCGCCGAGCAGGTTTGGCTGAGCGCATCGCCTGACTCGTTGGATCAAAGGGATTTGAATCTGAGATTATCTTTCCGTCTTGGAGCTGAACAATACGCGTTGCATAGCTCTCAGCCAGCTCGGGATTGTGTGTGACCATGATTACAAGGCGGTCATGCGCCACTTCTTTGAGCAAATCCATCACAGCCACGCTCGTTGTTGAATCGAGGGCTCCGGTGGGTTCATCTGCTAAGAGAATCTCTGGATCGTTGATAAGCGCTCGAGCAATGGCGACGCGCTGCATTTGTCCACCTGAGAGCTGGCTGGGACGTTTGTCGGCATGTTCTGCTAAGCCCACTTTGGCAAGCGCTTCTCGTGCGCGCTCTTGGCGCTGTTGTGCGTTGACGCCTGACAAGGTTAGTGCCAGCTCAACGTTAGCTAACACGGTTTGGTGAGGAATCAGGTTGTAGCTTTGGAAAACAAAGCCAATGCGGTTATTTCTGTATGCGTCCCAATCGCGATCGTGGTAGTCCTTAGTTGAGATGCCATCGATGATGAGATCTCCCGAATCAAAGTGGTCAAGGCCTCCAATCACATTGAGCAGCGTTGTCTTTCCCGAACCTGATGGACCAAGAATGGCAACAAACTCATTATCTCGAAAGGCAAGACTCACCTCATCGAGGGCACGTTGCGTGAACGAGGGCATAACATAGGCTTTACTGATGTTTGAAAGCTCAAGCACGGCAACTCTCTTCTCACTTCGTCGTTGGTACCACCATTGTGGCTATTTATACCCGTTTCTCGAGCCTCTGGGCTCAGGTATCGGGAAGCTCCTTTAATTTTTGGAGCTTCGTTCGAGACTTTGAGCGAGGCATCGACTTAAGCATCAATCCACAAAATGGTCTGGGCAAGTTTGACCGCCTCTTCAGTACCACAGAGACGAGCGACTATCGCAATACCAAAGGCTATTGCCGTTCCCATAGCACGACTGGTGATAAAAGGGCCATCCACTACTACGTTGTCCTCGCTCGTAAGAGCACCATGCTCTTCAAGCACCTGCATAAACGCAGGATTCGAGGTTGCGTTTCTTCCTTTGAGCAAACCCAACTCAGCCAAGATGGAAGGAGCAGCACAGATAGCTCCAATAGGCTTTTCCTGTTCGGCAAAACGCTTCACACCGTCCATGAGTTTTTCGCAGGCTTTGAGGTTGGGAGTTCCCGGGATGCCTCCCGGAAGCACAATCATGTCAAAGTCATCGAAATTGACATCATCGACATGCTGGTCGCAGACAATTTTGACCTTGTGCGATGAGACGACCTCAAGCCCTTCACCCACACTGATGAGCTCGCAGGAAACTCCAGCACGGTACAAGAGGTCTGCTACCGTGAGACCTTCAATCTCTTCTAGGCCTGGGGCCATCATCAAGGCTACCTTGTGTGTTGAATGCTTTTCACTCATGTATTTCCCTCTCAGTTGTGTAGCGCTATTTGGCTTCGACTTTGATGCCGTACCAGCCAATACCCTCTGCTCGCCAGCCAGCTTTTACCAACGCGTTGTTTTCTGCCTTGCTCTGCGTAAAGTTGTGCGTTCCAACACGAGCGTTTGGATTGTACTGACGATAAATTGCTACTTCTTTATTATCGTCAGAGTACCAACCAATCCCCTCGTCTTTCCAACCCAACTTGATAAGGGCTTTTCTTTCTGTCAGATTCGTTGTGTAGTGGTGGTCTCCGGCGTTGGGATTATACAGGCGATACACCGGTGTTTTGGATTTTTGCGGAGCAAACCAGCCAATGCCTTCATAGCGCCAGCCCAAAGCTATGAGATTGTCTCGTTCGGTGAGGCTTGCCGTGTAGAAGTGCTCGCCGGTGTTGGGGTTGTACAGACGCTCCATGGCAACGCTGTTACTGCTCGAAAGAATAAGCTTTCCATCGTTGTCGGCAACGCGGCCTGTCCCCTGTGCATCGACAAAGCTGCCTCGGGCGACATAGCCAGCCTGTGTCGTGTAGTATTGAGCATCGCCTACCGTGTGATAGCCCGTAACCGTTGAGTGGGTCTTGTCATCTATCAGATAGCGCTGCATGCCCTGCCCATAGGCGTCGGTGACGAGCCAACCGGGTTTTTCGAGGCGACCTTCATTGTCTGCAAGATACGTTCGTGCTTTGTCATCTGTTGTGTAAAGACCGCGTACGACAAAACCTTCGGGGCGAGCATACGCCCAATAGCCAGACTCTTTTTCAGAGATAAGCGTGTCGAGCGCCAGAACTCCCGAGCTGTTGAGCCAATAGCGCTGCAAACCATAGCCTGTACTGCCTGTTACATGGGTATCACTCACAAGCCAGCCAGTATCTTTTTTGTTGTTGGTGTAGTGATAGTACGAACCATCCTCATTGAACCAGCCGTTCTTAACAACCTTTCCTCCACCTGCAAGACTGAGCCAGTAGGCACGGTCGCCGTAGAACTTGTTTACGTCGAGACTGCTCGAATATCCACTAATCCTGCGTGCATCACTGTACTGATAGATAAGCGGATTTGCTCCCCATGCACCGTAGTTGCCAGTTCTTCGGGGATTGTCAACATAGCCCTGACCATAGCGATTCTCAGTGAGATACTGGGCCACCCACAGACCGTAGTTTTGGGCAACCTTGGACCAGTTATACGATTGAGCAGTTCCTTTGTTCATGTAGATAAGCGGCCGCACGCCTGTTTTAGCGTAAACCGTATCAAGCCACTTGAGAGCCGCAGCAGGACCTGCTCCTTCAACATTTGAATAGCTCGTTGATTCCCAGTCAAGCACCAGAAGGGCTTGTCCCAAATAGGGAGCAACTGCGTTGACAAAGGCAGTGGCTTGTGCCTCCATAGAGGCATAGACGCGCGGATCTCGCGCAAAGTGATAAAAGCCGATAAGCTTTCCTGCCTTGAGCGCTGCATCTGCCATTGAGCGATAGCTCGGGTTATAGCGAAGTGTTGTTTCTTCAGTCGCTTTGATAATAACAAAGTCGCCCTGAACTCGAGCTGTGTTAATTCCTTCTTGCCAGCCAGAAATATCTATGCCGTTCAGCGTTGTTGCTTGGATGTCGAGACCATCCTCTGGCTCATCGTATCCTTGCGTTTCTGCGACGATTTGACTTGCGAGCTTGATACGCTCAGGAAGCTCAGTGGGCTCTTCTGCTTCAGCCTCATCGTTCGGGGATGCTCCTGCACCATCGGTGGACACGACATCATCGCTCGTGGGGGCTGCATCATCCGTGGAGGCTGCATCGTCGCTCGTGGAGGCTGCATCGTCCGTGGAGGCTGCATCGTCCGTGGAGGCTGCATCGTCATTCGAGGGAGCTTCTTCATCTGATTCAGCAGGATTCTCTCCCGTCTCGTCTAGCTGATTTATAGGAGCCGCGCTTTGTGTGTCTTGTCCCTGCGAAGCGCCTTGTGCCTGCGAAGCGCCTTGTACCTGCGAAGCGCCTTGTATCTGCGAAGTCTCCTGCTCAGACATGGTGTCGGCGCTCGTCAGTGTATCTGTTGCGCTACTCATGAGCGAGGGCACAAAATCGTGCTCAGGAGTATCAGCCTTGGATGCTTCTGTTGCAGACAAACTCTCTGGAGCCATACCGAGCAGCTCATCTGCATACGCTCGGCTCACAACAACAAGATTCAAGACACAGGCACACAGTGCCGCGACCAATACAACTGAGATGTGACGTCTCACACGTGCCATAACAAACTCCCTACATACACGTGGCGTGACTGTGAAATCACAGCCACGCCAAGCTTCATCCATAAATACAACAAGCAACTCTTTTCCGTCTCAGTTGCTCGTAGTGGTGTTACCACAAGGCTTATCCACTATAACGCAAGAAGCCATCCCAATTTGCATTACGATACGGATTTACCGTAATTTCTGTTCCCGTTTGATCGCCAGTTTTGCCATCGATACCTCTCGTCTCAGACATGGTTGCCTCAACCATCTTTGAGTTACCCAGATAGATTGCCGTATGCTGAACCTCGTTGAGCAAAATGTCACCTCTCGTTATGGCGCTCAAGTCGGTCATCCACACAAAACCGTGCTTTGTGAGCTGCGAGCGCATGTTGCCCGTATAGGTAGCATAGCCCGTATCAAGTCCGGCTGCTTCAAGGGCTGAGATAACCAGAGATGAGCAGTCGTAGTCAGGTCCCCAGCGATTGTATTGAGAATAACCGTGGGAGTCATCAGCTGCAATATCGAGCGCCCACTTGATGTAACTCTCAATCACGCTCGACTTAGTAGACGCACTCACAATGGGCTTGGTGGGCGTCAACACACCATCGTTGTCTGCTTTGTACTCAATACCCTCGATGGTCTTGGTAGCATTTCTCAGCTCATAGCCCACACCATCAATACCAAAATACTGTTTGGTACCAACCGTAAACAGACCGAGCTTTGCGTATGAATGTCCGTCAACTCTAATGAGGTAGTAGCGCTGGAGCTGCGAATCGTAGTCCTTGGTGATGAGCCAGCCCGTGCCTGTAGCAAGCACACCATCGTTGTTAGCTAACAGCACACCCTCGCTCAATTGGAGTTTACCGCGCAACACATAGCCTTCATCGCGGGTGTAATACTGCTTGCCACCGGTGCTAAAGAAACCAATCTGAGCTGCATTTTTACCACTGACAACCCAGTAGCGTTGATAGCCCTGACCAAACTTCGCCGTGATATGCCAGCCTGCTTTTGTCTCAACACGACCGTCATTGTCGGCAAGATAAACAAGGTTGCCCACCTTATACGGACTCAACGCAACATATCCCTCAGGACGTGTGTAGTGAGCATAACCCTTGGTAGAAAAGCCAACGTGAGCAGCGTAGTCACTCTCGATGTAGTAGCGCTGCAAGCCCTGACCATAACCACTCGAAACAAGCCAGCCCGGATTTGCAAGCTTGCCTGTTTTGTCCGCTAGATAAACCTTGTCATCTACCTTGTACGTACCACCGCTAAAGACCGAGCCGTCTTCCAGCGTGTAGTGGGCATAACCTGACTTGGAAAAACCCAAGACCGCTGAGTGGGTGGAGTTTTCAATGTAGTAGCGCTTCGTTGTTCCCTTTGAGTAAGCATCGGTGACAAGCCAGCCCGGATTTGCAAGCTTACCGTTTGAATCTGCAAGATAGACCTTATCGCCTTCCTTGTAATAGTTGGTAGCTATAGCTCCACTCTCTTTAGCATACGCCCACCAACCAGACTCAGTTGCTGTTACCAAACGAGCGCTTGCCATAATGCCCGTGGTATCCAACCAGTAGCGCTCCTGTGACGCAAGGCGCTGAGAACCGGGGGCAACCGAAGTCAAGAGCCAACCGGTAACGGGCGTTCCTGCAACAACAAAGCGATAGTTCGAACCATTCTTTACCCAACCCTCTTTACCTGCGCTTGTAAGCGCCAAGACGAGAGCGTCGGCAGATTTCACCTTGGTTATAGGAGCGCTTGCTGTAGCTTGATCTTCCAAAGCAGCATCTTCAAAAAGACCCTCTTGTGCATCTCGAGAGCTCGTGTCATTCGCGCTGTCAATACGATTGGCGGCTGTGTTTTCTTCAGGAAGGGTATCGTTTGGCTCGGAAGCGCTGGCAGGCTGAGTGCCATCGAGCGGTGCTGTATCGGAAGTAGTGTCTGCTTGTGTGCTTGTGTGTGTATCTGTAGTGTCGGTGTTTTCAGATACCTGCTCATCATCAGACGTGAAATCATTCAGGATGTCGTTGGTAACGGTATTCTCAACATACTCATCATCCTGAGGCACGCTTGTGTCCTCGTCAATCAGCTGTACATATTCCTGCTCATGTACTGGAGCTACAACCACAAACGCATCGTCTTGCTCACACAGCAGGTCTTGAGCGATGCTTGGCTCGTTCGAGTCTACATCTTCTTCTGAGCTTGCTGCATAAGCGGGATAGCTCACTATACTGAGAGCTGCTACCAGAGCAACAATAAAGACAAAGCGTTTTTTGAAACCTACCGACATAACCCAATCCAAACTCTTTTGAAGTTATAGATGTGCCCCCATGGGCATCCGCGCACGAGTACGATTGGGTTATAGTTATTGCGCGAGTTCGTCGATTATAAAGCGGATATAAAATTTTAGAGTGCTTGTTCGCGAAGCAACGCCACGACTGCACAGTGCTTAAAAGTCGATGGAGAGAACGTGTTTTTACTATCCAGATAATTTGTCGTATTGCTCAAGGAAGGCTCCTGAGCTGCATCTCCATGGCTCAATCTTTCTCACTTTGTGTAAATCATGCGTATCTGTTCCTCCACATGTTCTCAACGAGCAAAGGATGTGTCGCCCTCGATACACACAGTCGTGAGTCCTGAGATAGGCGCTCTTTGCTGAACAGCAGATTTGTCAAATACTCAGGCATTTATGAGCAGACCGTGTGTAGCTTTCACTACACACGGCCTCAACTAAAAAGTTTGGACGCTCAGTTAGAGTCAGCTCATGCAGCTTGGGGCGAACATGTCCTCTGCTGCATTGTTCACGCGCTGTCTTCTGTGTTATTCACGCATCCTCTTCAGTGTTACTCACACGTTTTCTTCTGCCCTACTTGCCAATGAGCTCAGCAACGTCAAGAGCAATCATAAGTTCCTCATTCGTAGGAACAACGAGCACGCGGATGGCGCTGTCAGGAGCACTAATGTCGCGAACCTCACCCGAGCGAACGGCGTTCTTTTCAGGATCAATGCGAAGACCGAGCCACTCAAGCTTGGCTGCAATCTCAGCACGCATACGAGCAGAGTTCTCACCGAGACCAGCAGAGAATGCCAGAGTATCGACACCTTCCATGGCTTGAATCATAGAGCAGACAAGCTGAGCGGTACGATAAGCAAACATCTCAATGGCCATCTGGCAGTTTTCGTCACCGTTGTCTGCGCCTTGCTCGATGTCGCGTGCATCAGAGCTGATAGCAGACAGTGCAAGCAGACCAGACTGCTTGTTCATCATCTCATCGATTTCATCAATGGAGTAGCCACCCACACGCTGGAGATAGAAGACCGTTGCAGGATCAAGGGTGCCACAGCGCGTACCCATGATAAGACCATCGAGCGGCGTGAGGCCCATGGTGGTATCCATGCTGCGACCATCAAGAACGCCAGCAAGTGATGCGCCAGATCCAAGATGGCAGCTTGCGAGCTTGTGAAGGTCATCGCCCACAAACTCCTTGGCAGCACGCCAAATGTAGCGGTGGCTCGTGCCATGCATGCCGTATTTACGAATGTGCAGGTCATCGGCTACGTCACGCGGAAGAGCATAGCGCCATGCACGCTCGGGCATGTTGTGGTGAAATGCGGTGTCACACACAGCAACGTTGGCAAGCTCGGGGAACATCTCGCGGCAAATCTCGATAACGTCTGCCTCGGGAGGATTGTGCAGCGGAGCCAGAGGCGAAACCTCGCGAATCTGAGCCAAAATCTCATCATCGACGATTTGAGAGTCTGAGAAGTACCAGCCACCCTGAACAACACGGTGTCCAATTCCGCCAACCTCTTTGCCAGTCTGCTTCACCAAATCAAATACGTGGGTGATAGCAGTTTTGTGATCGGGCAGCGCAACATCGAGCTGCTGTTTTGAGCCCTCGGCAAACTCATAGCCAATAAAGGAGCCGTCAATACCAATTCTTTCGCAGTTACCCTTGAGATAAACCTCAGCACTCTCAACATCAAGAAGCTGGAACTTGAGCGATGAGCTACCTGCATTGATTACCAAGACATTCATAAAACTCCTCTCGATGAGTCGGGCGCATGCCCACTATGACCCTCCAACTATAGCTGATGGAGACCCGTTTATAGCTATATGTTACTAAATTACTACCAATTAGTGTTCAGGAACAACAAGTGGTCCTAAGTTTTGTCCACCCAAAACATGCCAGTGAAGGTGAGCTACCGCCTGTCCAGCATCTGCACCCGTATTGGTAATAACGCGATAGCCGCTTTGCGCAATCTGAGTTTGCTCAACGACCGCTTGTACCGCATCGACCATAGCAGCAAGGGTATCTCCATCAACACCATCACAGATGTTGTCGTGATGGCTCTTTGGAACAACGAGCACATGGACAGCCGCTTGAGGACTCACATCATGAAATGCAGCAGCGCGCTCATTCTCGTAGATGAGCTCGCCCATCTCACCTGCTGCGATTTTGCAAAAGATGCAATCGGTATCTGACATGGCTCTACTCCCTACTCATCAATAAAGGCTTGAGACGGTGCTGATGTTGTGTCAATAGCAGAAGCGCTTGAGTGCGTCTCGAGAAGCTGCTCGACCTGTTGCTCTGCCGTTGAGAGGCGCTCACGAAGACTGGAGAGCAACTCAACTCCTCGCTCATAGTTCTTCAATGATTCCTCGAGTTCAAGTTCTCCTGATTCAAGACCTCTCACAATGTGTTCAAGCTCAATCGATGCCTCTTTGAAACTCAACTCTTCGACGGCACGATCGTGAGAGCCTTGTGCATCCTGTCCCATATTCATCCTTTCTTCTGCCACAACTACCTTCTTATCACAGCTGAGGTGCCCTCATGACACATACTGTGATGAGGTGGTTCTTACACCCCATGATAGGCTTTCTTTTCTTCAACTCCTGTTATCTCTGCATGGAGCACGCCATCAGAAATCATGACTTCAACTTCTTGACCCACAGCAGCATCGCTCAGTGAAGACACCACATGCCCTTCTGTATCACGGACAATTGAGTATCCTCGTCCCAGCACTTTGAGCGGAGAGAGTGCATCGAGGGCCAAGGCATAGCGCCCAACAAACGACTGATAGGGTTCAAGGAGTCTCTGGCCGAGCGTGCTCAGTCGCTGTTCGTCTCGGGTAAGGCGCTCTGCCTTGAGCAGTAAAAGTCGTGGCATAGCATCGAGTAGCCGCTGCTCATCGAGGGCAAGCTTGTCTCGATGCATGCGCAGTGTTGCATCAGGACTTGCCATGCACGGACGAGCCGCAAGTGCATCAAGTTTGGTCCGCTCATGAACTAATCTCTGTTTTTGAGCACGAGATATACGCTGTGTTGCATTCTCGAGGATTTGTGAGTTATCCCGAAGCTGAGACAACATGGCTTGGGCGAGGCGGTTTGCTCGTACATCGGTGAGCTTTGCCAGCTCATCGAGGGCGGGGGCCACTGATTCTGCTGCAGCAGTTGGTGTTGAAGCTCTTCTGTCACAGACCATGTCGCAAATTGAGGTATCTGGCTCATGCCCGATACCGCAGATAACAGGAACCGGGCAGGCTGCAACAATACGCGCAAGACGCTCATCATTAAAGGTCATGAGGTCTTCAAAAGAACCGCCGCCACGCACGAGCAAAATAGCATCAGGTTGTGCCTGAGCGGCGAGCCGTAAAGCAGCAATGATGGTATCAACAGCACCGGGGCCTTGCACTTGGCATCCCGCAAGTTGAACCTTGACGAGAGGGTTTCGCCTTCTGAGTGTTCTGAGTACATCTTCAATAACTGAGCCAGAAAGTGATGTAACGACGGCAATGCGTGTACAAAACTGAGGGATTGGTCGCTTTCTCTGTGGATCCATCAAGCCTTCTGCTTGTAAGCGCCGGGCAAGCTCTGCTACCTTTTGGCGCAGCATGCCCTCCCCTGCAATCTCGAGCTTTCGAGCTTGAAATGAAAGCCTTCCGGTTGGCGCATAGACGTCGAAGCTTCCTTTGAGCTGCAGCTCGAGTCCATCGCGCAACTCGATACCACTTGCTTCATAGACCGATTTCCACACGATGACATCCATTGCACTAGCATCATCTTTAACTTGGAAATAGCAATGACCTGAACGTGCGTTTGGCCCCCTGAAACCCGATACTTCACCGCTGACCAGCAGGCTTCCCAAAGAATGAACCTGTTGTTTTGCCAAACCAACTGCAACACTGACACTCAGTGGACTTTCCTCAACTGCGCTGGTTTGTGCTTGTGTGTAGCTTAGGTCGTGAGAAGCACTCTGTTCTAAGTTTGTCATGATTAGTCGTTTCGCCTTGCGATACCCATGTAGTACACAAGCTGAAGGATTGAAATGAGTGCTGCTGCAACATAGGTAAGTGCAGCAGCTG
>JAFUCQ010000003.1 GCA_017459605.1 Atopobiaceae bacterium | reverse complement strand
GCGGTATAGAAGTGCTCTCCTGAGTTGGGATTGTACAGACGCCACATAGCTGTGGTGTTTTGTGCTTGCTCAACAAGGATGGGGATATCTTGGGATTGTGGGGTAAGGACGGGGTCGATGTTAGTCTCAACCTGCTCAACAACAAAATCCTCTGCCTGAGCATAAACTGGATGTACTGCAATCTTTATAACACACAAAACAGCCATCACAAGACCAGCTAACAAAGCTCGACTGCCCAATCTCAGCTCTTCTAATGTTGTGTGTTTCCCTCGCTTTGTCTGCATAACCACCCTTTCAAACTAGTCGACCAATGACCAATCAATGCTCTGCTCCGCAAGTGCAACTGGCCCCTCGGTCGTGTACATACACACCACCAATCGCCTCGGCTCAGCGCTGCTCAGTCGCTCAAGTGGAACAAATGCCCGAAAACCACCGTCACCTTCAAAGATAAACTCTGACTGCAGATCATCGGAGCTGCGGTCTTGATAACTCTCAGAACTTGACGAAAGCCTAAAGCAATGATAGCTCTGATAGCTACCGTCTGCCAACTCAAAACTGAGATAGACCGAGGTACCAGCAGGACATATTGCCTCATCGAGCACGCCTTCAACCTGTAAATACGGTCCATTTTTGACCACATTGAAGGCAGACGAAGCATCCGATGAGCTACCATCAGAGGCACCATCACCACGAACCACAAGAGGCGTTGCGAGTTCTGGAGCACTCAAGTATGGTGGCTCAGAAGCAAACGAGGAGATGTGTCGCTCTGCTCGTTCAATGACCACATCGTCGACAGATGCAAGTTGCGCATCGCTTAAGTTATAGGGTACGAGTTTTGAAAAGTGAGCCGTCACATAAACATGCGCCATCCACGGCAGCAAAGCATTACCAAAGGAATCACGAAGCATGAGCAATGAACCCTGAGAGCCACTAGGACCTGCGGTATCTGAGTTTGAATCTTCAACGCTCGTAGCCTCTCCTGTCCATGAAAATGACTGGAAAGCCGTAACATCTTGTTGAGGTTCAGGAAGAGCACTTGTCGGATGGAGCATATCATCGAGGTCGCCAACACTGCCTTCTCGATATGCGGAGTTGCCCGCGTCTTCTTGTTGCCAGTCTTCATGGGCATGTCCAAGCTCATCCAAAATGGCTTGCGCTGCATATCCAGCTCCCACGTCAGTCCAGTGAGAATCTCGCTTGAGATACAGTGGCTCGCTCTGAGCAGCCTGGGCACTGTGCAGCACATCAAAGAGGTTCACGTAGCAAACCTCCCGTTCTTGCAAAGCTTGAGATATGCGCTCGGCATTGCTTGTTCCCTCGTGTTTCACATACCAAGCAGGCATATGCTCGGGATAGAGTGTCGACTTGTTCGGAGCAATGGCCACAGCAAATCCTTTGCCGCGCACCGCGAGTGCGTCTTGAATCAAGCGCAGGTTATATGCTGCGTTTGCTATAGCGCCATCTGTCATGGGGGTGGCACCTCGCCAGTCATTGAGCTCGCCGCCATAATAAAGCCAACCATCAGTGCCTACAATCACTTGGTCGATGGGGCTTGTCATAAAGAGGCGCTCTTTAATGGTTGCGTCGGCATCAACAAGCTGCGAGCGGAAAGCGAAGTTCTGGCTAAACCAATCTCCCAGCTGAGAGAGGAATTGTGGGTTGACCCTCCCCTCTTCTATGAGTTGAGGGAGTGCTGTGTCGTCGGTTTTCTCGGCAGAAACCGCGCCACCAAACGCAGGAGTGAGCGCAAGCACTGCGAGCAAGAAGCCTCCGCAAACAAACAAAAACACAGCCGCAAGTACACGCGGGATAGGTTTGCTTTGTACTGACACTTCGTTTATTGAGCTTTGAGGAGCTGCCATATGTGCCGCTTTATGTTCCATGGTCCACAGCCTCCTCATCCTAGAATCTGAAATAAATGAAGGGATTGTATCCGCCACTTGCAAGGGCAGCTACGCACACCACCAGCACGATAAATGACGCCGCTAGAGAAAGCGTCTGCACAACACCAGAAGCCGATGTTGACTCAAGCCGCTTGAGAGCGTTTGTAAACCATGGACCTGAGCCCACGATTCCCGCCAGGAGCGTTGCGACAAACAAAGGTGTGAGCTGGTTGATAACGTACATGCCCGCAGATGCAGACCATGAACCAAAACCAAACATGCTCTTCCACATAAGTAGCGCGTCTCTCAGATTATCAGCGCGAAAAACAACAAATGCGAGCAAAACCACGACGATAGTGTAGAGCCAACCAATCGCCTTTGGAAGGCGTTTGACGGGCAAGACCTCTTCTATCAATGAGAATGCGCCATGAATCAATCCCCAGATGGCAAAGTTCCAACTTGCTCCATGCCACAAGCCACAGAGGAAAAAGACTATCGCTTTGTTCACACCAGTTCTTAAGGCTGACGATTGGTTTCCGCCCAAAGGAATGTAGAGGTAATCGCGAAACCATGTGGAAAGTGATATGTGCCAACGCCGCCAGAATTCCTTGATGCTGGTGGACGTATACGGATGATCAAAGTTCTCCTCAAACTCAAATCCAAACAGTGCTCCCAGCCCAATTGCCATATCTGAGTAGCCAGAAAAGTCGAAGTAAATCTGCAGGAGGTATGCAAATGCAGCAAGCCACGCCCCACGTGCATCAAGAGCTGACGGCCCCAGCCCCCAGAGCATGTCGACCGTCGAAGCCATAACGTTTGCAATGAGGACCTTTTTAGCAAGGCCACACACGAAACGCCGCATACCTCGAGCAGACTGCGAAAGCGACAACGTGCGCTCGCCAAGCTGCTGGTCTATCTCTCGATACTTAACAATGGGGCCAGCCACTAACTGTGGAAACAGTGAGATGTAGAGAAGCACGCGAGGGTAGCTACACTGTACTTCGGCCTCTGCCCGATAGACATCGATGACGTAGGACAGTGCTTGAAACGTGTAAAACGAAATGCCCAGGGGTAGTGGTAGATGAGGATCATACAACGACAGGCCCGAAACACTGTTGAAGGTTGTCACGACCATCGACGCATACTTGAAAACACCTAAGAAAGCGAGATTTACGATGATGGCGATTGTCAGCCACAGACGTGATCCTCGCCCACTGACCCTTTGCTCAGGAGCTCTCTTTGCCAAATCAACCAACAGACCAAAGAGCCAGTTTGCCAGCGTGCTTGCAATGAGGAGCAGCACCAGCAAAGGCTCTCCGTATGCATAGAACACAAGACTTGCCACGATGAGCAGAGCGTTCTTTGCTGCGATGCCCGGCAAAAGCCAATAGAGCACAAGTGTGACTGGCAAAAACGCACAGAGAAAAACGATGGAGCTAAATACCATAGGTTTCCTTATCGATACATGAGGTTCACGTGCTCGAGAAACAGACAGCTCTCAACTGACGAGTCTACAACTGCCGAGCCTATATTAGCACGCGCGAAACCGACAACACGGGCCAGCGATACACGCTGTCATACTGCACTTGTCTATCAACTGCATTGATAATGACGTCTCCCCCAACATAAATTGCCACGTGTCCTGCGTAGAAAATCAAATCTCCTCGTTTGCGGTTTGCAAAGGAGACCCGCATAAACTTCGGGTCATTGCGCATATCTACGGCATAGTGATCATGTCCGGGCGTGTAAAAGTGGTCGTGTGGCGTGTACTTGTTTGGTGTAATTCCCACCGAATACAAACACTGCAGCACCAAGCCTGCGCAGTCTACACCCACCCCTGGAGCACAGGCGTAATCCCAAACGTAGGGAGTTCCTAAGTATTGCTGTGCACGGCGGACAAAAATCTCAACACACTCTTCGCGAGTCGATCCAGGTTTGACCTGTGTTGGCGAGACATACGAGAAAATCCCTCGTGAATATCCGGGAAGCACAACGTTATATGAACTCACCTGATAATATCCTGTGGGATTTTGCCAACCATACTTGCCATTTTTGAGACCGCTCATAACGCCGTCGTTGTTGGCCCAATAGTGAATGCCGCTGATGGTAATGAGCTTGTTGCGAAGCACATAACCGTGTTTTTCGTTACCCCAATAGGTCTTTCCAGAAACGCTGAAGATACCGATGTGAGCACCGTGCATGCCATTGCCGGGTGAGTTATCGATGTAGTAACGCTCGAGCGTTCCACCGTCGTAGGTGCCCGTTATCAGCCAGCCACTCTTCCACGCAAGCTTGCCAGAATTGTCGGCAAGTAAGATGCCGTTTCCCATCTTGAGCTTACCGCGCAGTACATAGCCCTTGTTTGCTATGCCCCAGTAGTGGCTGCCCGAAACCGTAAAGTGTCCGCTCTTAGCAGCCACAACACCATTGCTCAGCTTTTCCATCCAGTAGCGCTGCATGCCATCACCGTAGGCAGAGCTCACCATCCACCCTGTCTTTGTGGCGAGATGCCCTTTGGAGTCAGCAAGGTAGACGTGACCCTTACCGTCATCAACACGCCCCCGAACAACCCATCCTGTAGACGTCGGCGCATAGTAGGTTGCACCACCTTGCGTAAACTTTCCCGTTTGCACACGGCCATTTGGTGTCACCCATGCACGATTACCACTCTGGGCTTCAATCCAAAAGCCCCCGAGTTTCTCAGATGTCGAGACACTCAGGGCATACCACGCCACACCCTCATCACGCCAACCAGCACGTTTGAGCATCCGCGCTTCATTGCCATTTACGGTGAAGTTATGCGTACCTGTCTTTGCATTGGGATTGTATTGTCGATACACCTTTATCTTGCGTGATTTGTCAGAGTACCAACCAACACCCTCGTACTTCCAACCACGCTTGATTAACAGGTCTCGCTCACCTGCACTCATGGTGTAGTGGTGATCTCCTGCGTTGGGATTGTAGAGACGATAGACCGGATCTCCCGAGGTTGGCGCCACCCAAGCCACGCCCTCCCAACTCCATCCAGCTGCAGCAACC
The DNA here is from genome assembly GCA_017459605.1 of Atopobiaceae bacterium. GTDB lineage: Bacteria > Actinomycetota > Coriobacteriia > Coriobacteriales > Atopobiaceae > RGIG4373. The sequence goes on along the minus strand of JAFUCQ010000003.1, from coordinate 2,333 downwards.
TTTTTAGCCTCAGTCATGTTTGCAGTATAGAAGTGCTCACCTGAATTGGGATTATACAGACGCCACATAACGCGTCCCTTTTGTGCCTGTTCCTCAAGGCTGGGCTCTGCCTGTTGTGTTTGCTCTATAGCTTCTTCGAGTTCTGCTTGAGCTTGTTCAGCAAGAGCATCAGCTTGTTTTTGTCGCTCTTCGAGCTCAAGCTGTTCGCTCTGCTCAGAGTCGTCAGACTCATGATTCTCAGACTCTGGCTCCTCATGCTCTGGCTCCTCAGGCTCACGCCTCTCAAGCTCACGCCTCTCAAGCTCAGATTCCTCAGGATTAAGCTCGTTCTCTTCACGCCTCTCAGGCCCTGCTTCATCTGCCCCTGATGTCTCTGTTAGCTCAAACTCGCCCGTCTCAGCCTCATGAGGTTCGGCTTCTCCCGACAGCTCATCTGAGGTTTCGCTTCCATCTGACTTCTCTTCTCGTTCACGACGCCCATCAGACTCGATCGACGTGGCGCTGCTGTCTTGCTGAGTGCTCTCATCTTGCAGAGAGCGTTCATCATACTGAGCCTTCTCGCTCTGCTGAGTGCTCTCACTCTGCTGAGCAATCTCGCCCGGCAATACAGCGCCATCATCCTTTGTGTCTGCAAGCTCCCCATGAGACGAAGCAGCCTTGTGAGACTCAGTGCTACGAAATGCACGCTCATTGTCAAGCTGTGCATCGAGCGTGCTGCTGAGAAGCGCCACATCTGAGGTATCGGCACTTTGAATGGCTACCGAATCTGAGTTGTACCTGTCAACGTATGGTGATGCGAAAGCTGTCTGACCGGTAACAGTTACCAGCAACAATGCGCACACCAGCAACCCACATCTTTGGGCAGGTTTAAGATGGCGAAATATCACTCTTGTCTCCTACAACAATCACAAGCACAGCGAGCACATAACGACGCCCCGTGTCCCGCCAGACCTAGCACGCAAACTCACCGAGTACACAGCCTTACCGAGTACACAGCCTTACCGAGTACGCAGCATTACCGAGTACACAACCCGCCTAATACACAACCACAGTTGTGCCGCTCGGAATATTCTGGTAAATCCACTTGGCGTTTTCTGCCGCGAGGCGTACGCATCCGTCGCTAGCATCCACACCCAAGCGTCCGTCATAGACTTCCCACGTGCCTGCCACGTACTTGATAGTGTGGAAGAGGTAGTCTCCATTCCATTGCACCCAGTAATAGCAGGTATACGTGTTTGTACCAAACGAATAGCCACGGCTACCAACGCTAAAGACGCCACGAACCGTGGGAGTTGAGGGCTTACCAACGGTACACAGCATGCTCTTTACTTGATTCCATGCGCCTTTTGAACCCTGATACACATTAACCAAATGCTCATTAACGTTGACCAAAATGAGGTAGTTAGTGGGACTTGAGTACCCTTGTGCCTTTGCACCCATGGCACCCGGCGCATAGATGGTACGCTCTGTTAGTGCGCCGTCGTTGTTGGCATCGAAGGTCTTCGTTCCATATTCGAGCTTAGCGTTTCTCAGCACATAACCCTTGTCTTTAATGCCGTAATAGCTCTTGTTTGATACCGTAAAGAAACCCGTGTGCGCGCCGTGAAGTCCGCTTCCCGGACTCGAATCAATGTAGTAGCGCTGAATGGTTCCGCCATCATAGTCACCCGTGACAAGCCATCCGGTCTTCCACGCAAGCACACCATCATTGTTGGCGAGAAGCACACCCGCCCCCATGGAAAGCTTGCCTCTGAGCACGTAGCCTTTATTGGCGAGCCCCCAGTAGTGATTTCCAACAACTTGGAAATGTCCACTGCGTGCAGCCACTGCCCCAGAAGCGAGCCGCTCCATCCAGTAGCGCTGCACACCATCACCATAGGCAGACGTTATCAACCATCCCGTTTTTGTCGCAAGGCGTCCTTGAGAATCTGCAAGATAGACATGTCCCGCGCCATCATCATAGCGACCGCGCACTACCCATCCATTCGAGCTGGGGGCATAATAGCTCGCAGCACCTTGCTCAAAGTATCCCGTTTGAACCTGTCCGTTTGCCTTCACCCACGCTCGGTTTCCGCCTGGCCCATCGAGCCAAAAACTGCCAATGGTGCCCTCAGGAGCAAGAGCGACACCATACCAACCAATACCTTCGTCTTTCCATCCAGCCTGAACGAGCATGTTTTTCTCTTGCGTATTTACCGTAAAGTTGTGGGAGCCAGCTCGTGCATTCGGATTGTACTGGCGTAGCAAAGCAACGGTCTTGTTAGTATCTGAATACCAGCCGATACCCTCATAGTTCCAGCCAACAGTTACGAGCATATCGCGTTCTGCTGCAT